>JAZRKE010000001.1:0-10629 GCA_045646145.1 Acutalibacteraceae bacterium
AAGCAAAAAATAACCAACCGCTTTAGCGGTAGCTAAGAGTCCGCTTGCGGTTGGCAGATTATTCGGTGGACTTTCAGTCCCGCCAGTAATAGCGGCTTACAGCCGCAGAGCAAACTACCGGCTTAGCCGGTAGTCATGATTTTGTTTTTAAAGGCTTTAATAAGTAATACTGCCAATAATCCTACGGAAACGCCTGAAATTAGTGCTGAAAGTGATAGTGCGGGGAAATAGTAAATAAGTTGTTTTGTGCCGAGTAGTATTGCGGCAACGGTAATCTGTGCAATATTATGGCACAAAGCCCCCACAACGCTTATAACTGGTATAGAAAACGCGTTAAATCGCTTTAAAAAATACATAACGGTTAAACTGAGTGTTGCACCTGCAATACTGTATATAAAGCTCATTGCCGAGCCAAAAAGCAGTGTGGTAATAATAATCCTTACAAATGAGACCGCTGCCGCACTTTTAAAAGAAAAATGGTAAAGCAGAAAGATTAATATGATATTCGGCAGTCCTATTTTAATTCCGGGTGCATATGTAAATACGGGGGGTAACATCGCTTCTATGAAAGATAGAATAAGTGCAAGGGAAGTAAACAACCCTAAAAACGCTATTTGTTTTGTATGAGTTTTCATAAATTTACTCCGAAATAATTTCGATTATCAAATTGTGAGGAAGGCAAACTATAGTTTCTCCCACATTCTTAATTGCCCCAGATTTAACACAAACCTGTGTTTTGCAATCGGCAGATGATACATAAGCTTCACCGTTTTCAATTACAAGGCGGTTAATACCGTTGGAGAGAATATCGGTTTGAATATTTTCCGACAAAGGATATCTTGCCGTTTCAATAGCTCCAAGCCTTACTACTGCGTAATTACCTTTGTTCTTAGGGGTGAGGAATAATACGCTCAATAATATTAAAGTGATTACAATTACGATTAAAAATATATCATTTCGTATTTTTTTATTGTTCATAAATTGTTCCTGTATTAAAATAAGGCCAGTTATGCCACTGACCCTATTTTTAAATTTTATTATCCGTTAGAACCCTCATTCTCGGTGGTTGCTACTAAAGAGGGGTCGAATATAGCTTGAATTTTAAGTTTTGCTTCCTCTACGGTTTCCATCTTTGGAATCATAACCGAAAGTTTTTGGCTACCGGCTGAATAGGTTGTTCTGGAAGCACCGGTACCGTCAACCGAAAATGTTTGAATATCCCAAGATGCCATATCGCCAAGCTGCATTTGAACCAAGGACGAGATTTCGCTTGAGGAGACGTTGGTTTTCATATTACTTGTAATTGCTTTAAGAACACTGTTAATTTTAGATGGGTTAAGCATTGAAGGCGAGATAACCTTGTCAAAAACAGCGCTTATAACCTTCTGCTGATGAATACCTCGTTGTCTGTCGCCATTTGAAAAGCTTTTACGCTCTCTTGCGAAGGCAAGGGCAGCGTCACCCATTAGGTTGTTTTCGCCCTTCTTAAAGGAGTAATAGTTACCTGAAAAGGAATGGCGGCTTTTAAAGTTGAAATCGGATTGTACTGTTATTCCACCAAGTGCATCTACTATATCTACAACAGATTTAAAATTAACCTTTACATAGTAGTTGAATTTAATACCAAAAAGAGCTTCAAGTGTTGACATTGAACAATTTATTCCATAATTGCCGGCATGGGTGAGCTTGTCTAATTTACTTGAGTTGCCCTCTAAGCCTACATAATAATCACGGGGAATGTTAACCAATAATATTTTTTTGGTATTAGGATTTACGGCAACAACCATATTTACATCTGAAAGCCCTTTATCCTGTATTTCAGACGAGCCTCTTGTATCAAGACCCGAAAGGTAAATTAGAAATGGTTGATTTGTTACATCTGCTTTTTGGGTATTTACAGCATCGGAATCGAACGGTAAATTACTGATAGAGCCGTGAAATGTTCCTAAAAGAACTCCGCCGTAAATAGCAACAACCGATACAATAACACTTAAAACTATACTTGTGATTTTAAGTAAAGCCTTGCGCGTTTTTGTTTCGATAAGAAGAATGTGTAAAGCTGTTATGAAGAGTACTAAAAGGGCTAAAATTATAAGGAATTTAATGGGTAAAAGATGTAAAAAAGAAACATACACAGTGCCTGCAAGCATAACTAAAAGCTGAATAGCTGCAATAATTCTGGTGGTAATTAATAAAGCGGGGTTGGAATGACTCCTGATATCTATGCCTTCTTGTTTAGGTTTGCGGTTCTTTCTAACCGGTGCCTTACTATGCTTTCCTTTGTTCAAAATAATAACCTTCTTTTAATTAATCTTGTCTTTTATAGGTTGGCACTATTTCTGCCACAATTTCTTTAATGCTTTCACTTTCTTGTTGGCAAGCTGTATATAGTTTATCTAATTGCTGTTTAAACTTAATATCATCCATAACAATCGGTTTACCGATGTGAATCAGCTTGTTTTCGGTTTCCTGCAGGCCTTCTTCATCCATAAGAATTTCTTCGTAAAGTTTTTCACCGGGTCTAAGGCCTGTATATTCAATTTTGATGTCAACCTCGGGCTCAAAGCCTGAAAGACGGATAAGATTTTTAGCCATATCTACAATTTTTACAGGTTGCCCCATATCAAGAATATATATTTCTCCGCCCTTAGCATAATAGCCTGCCTGAAGCACTAATGAAACGGCTTCGGGAATTGTCATAAAAAATCTTGTGATTTCAGGGTGGGTAACCGTTACCGGACCGCCATCTGCAATTTGCTTTTCAAACAGCGGAATAACGCTTCCGTTACTTCCAAGAACATTTCCGAAACGAACGGCAACGAATTCGGTGGTATCGGAGGCTCTGTTCATCATTTGAACTACCATTTCACAAAGACGTTTTGAAGCACCCATAATATTGGTGGGATTAACGGCTTTATCTGTAGAAATAAGCACAAATTTTTTCACACCGTATTTAATCGAAGCCTTTGCTACTTTATAGGTTCCGAAAACATTGTTTTTAATGGCTTCGTTAGGACTATCCTCCATTAATGGCACATGCTTATGCGCGGCAGCGTGGAAAACAATGTCGGGCTTATAGTGTCCTAAAACATCATCAAGACGTGAAGTGTTTCTTACCGAACCGATAAGTGTAACCAAATTGAGTTTCGGATATTTACGCTTAAGTTCCAATTGAATATCATAAGCATTGTTCTCATAAATATCAAAAATTATAAGTGTTTTTGGCGAACTGGATGCAATTTGTCTGCACAACTCACTGCCGATAGAACCGCCGCCACCCGTAACCATAACAACCTTGTTTGAGATGTAGTTGTAAATTTCATCAAGATTAACCTTAACAGGATCGCGCCCTAAAAGGTCTTGAATTTCAACACGTCTTAATTTCCCCGTAGTTACTTCACCGGAAACCAGCTGATAAATGCCCGGTAAGATTTCAACGCTGCAACCGGTTTTACTGCATATATCCAGAATTTCCTTTCGGTCTTTACCTGTGCTGCTGGGTATAGCATATATTATTTTATCAATAGCATACGCTTTCGCAACCTCTATAATATCGTTGCGGTCGCCAACAACGGGGACACCCTCTAAAAGACGGCCCTTTTTATAAAAGTTATCGTCTATAAGGCAGATAACATTGCCACTTACCTTATCGCTTTCGGAATACTCGCGAACAAGCATTCTTCCTGCAAAACCGGCACCTATAATCATAATGCGTTCATCATTGGAGCCTGAAGAATGCTTTTTATTAACAGTACTTGTAACACTGTTTACTATTCGTCTTCCAAAACGTATTCCTACAGTACATACATAGCTAAATACAATACCCATGATATAATATGAACGGGGCATATTAAGTTTTAAAAGTACGCTCAGCGCAATTCCGATAATGCTTAGAACGATATATGCTTCACTTATTCTGAATAAATCCTCCATACCTGCAAAACTGAGTATGGTGGTATAAAGTCTAAAAACTAAAAATACGGTTATGCAAATTAAAATCCATATACCTATTGTATTAAAGTAGGTAACAAGATACTCAGGTTTTATTTCATCAAAGTTGAATTCATGTCTGAGCCAAAGAGCAGCAAAGAATGAACCTGCTATAGAAATTGCATCAAGCAGGAATAAAATTACCATGGTTCGCAGTCTTTTAAGCTTAACGAGCGAAGAGTTTTTCATGCTTATGACTCCTATTTAAACAAACTGAAAATAATCCATCCGATTAATAATAACACATAAACGCCCAAATTTCAATATGCGGATTAGTTTTTCGCCATTTAAAGCCAATAAAAATTTAAATTTTGCTGCTAAAACACCATATATTCTCCGAAAAGGTAATAATTTTACCATTTTTCTTCCATCAAAAAGGTCATTTTTGTATTCATTTCAAGATCACGCCAAATAAACTTACCATCCTCAAAAACAATGTAACCGTGCCAAGAGTTTTCTTTAGGGATAGATACAGAACCGGGATTTATATAAGTATAACTGCCACAATTCTCACATGCCGGTATATGTGTGTGTCCGTGTAATAAAATATCCCCTTGCTTCAAATGCGGAGGGTTGGCGGTGTTGTATTTGTGTCCGTGGGTTATGAAAATTGTGTTTTTTCCGTAAGATAGCAGGGCATAATCGGCCATACAGTCGAATTCAAGCACCATATTGTCAACCTCGGCTTCGCAGTTACCTCTTACACAGAGAACGTCATTTTTAATATCATTGAGTGCAGGTATGATTTTTTTAGGGTTGTATTCCTTGGGTAAATCATTTCTCGGACCGTGATAAAGAATATCTCCCAAAAGAATCATTTTATCGGCATTTTCCTGTTTGTAGCAGTCAAGCATTTTTTCAAAATAAAAAGCAGAACCGTGAATATCAGATGCAATAAACCATTTCACTTGGTATTACCCCTTTAACAATTATTTACTTATAGTATAACTTTTTTATTTCTAATAGTCAATGAATAATACTTGATAAAAGACTTTAAATATGGTAAATTTGTGTGGTTGGGAGGTGTATGCGGATGAAACGACCTATGGTGGCTGCGGCAATTCTTGCGTCGTGTCTTTCCTTAATTTCTGTTAATGCTCATTTTGTACTTATTTTAGTATTATTGCTGATTTTTTTAATAGCGTTTGTTTTATGTATTGGTTTTACAAAATTTAGAACTTGTGCAGCAATTTTTGCAGTCTGCCTTATTGTGCTTGTAAATGCGATTTTTATAAAGGTCGATAAGATTAATGCTATAAATAGGCTTGACAGTAATACGCCCGTAACCGTTTCAGGTGCGATTACCAAAGAGAATTACCTCGATAATGCCGCCTTTTACACCCTTAAAACCGACTCCGATAATCAAAATTTGCCGCGTGGTATAAATATCAGTCTTTATTCCACCTTTGCAAGTCTTAGTGAAGGGGATAGGGTTAAATGTAATATTTATGTTAAGGCTGTGCCTGAGGAAAACAAGACTAATTACTATTCAAGAGGAGTTTATGCTTTTGGTACAATAAGCTCTGTAATTCATACCGAAAGACCTCTGAGTCTTACCTCTGTTTTGTATGATTTTCGCAGCAGTGTTACAAATGTGTTCTTTAAGTATTTGTCGGACGACGTTGCCGCTTCGGTAAATGCCCTAACAATCGGGGATAAATATTATTTAGAGTCCGAGTTTGAAGATATGGTGAAGCGTAGCGGAGTAAGTCATATAATGGTGGTTTCGGGAATGCATATGGCAATTATCTGCGGTGCGTTTTTAAAGTTCCTTAGGTTTTTAAAACTCGGAAACAGAATTTCCTCGGTTATTACCGCCGTATTTGTCTTTCTGTTTATGGCACTGTGCGGCTTTAGTATGTCGGTGTTGCGGTCGGGAATTACATACTTTATCATGCTTTTATCTTTGTTTATTATAAGGCGCACCGATGCACTTAATTCTTTGTGTGTATCGGTCAGTATGATTATAATGATTAATCCGTTTGCAGCGAACAGTGTTGCTCTTCAGTTATCTGTGCTCTCAACTGCCGGAATTATAATTCTAAGTGAACCGATTTCAAACAAACTTATATCATTTTTGAATATTCGGTTTAAAATATTAAGAGTTGTTGTGGAATTAACCGTCGTTACACTATCGGCCCTCGTTTTTACTTTCCCTGTAACCGTTTATTATTTCGGTGCAGTACCCGCTGTAGCGGTTATCACAAACCTGTTAGTCGGTCAGGCGGTAACGGCGGTGATGATACTCTCTGCCTCAGCGCTTCCCTTTGCATTAATCAGCAGCTCTTCATATTTTGCTAACGGATTATTTTTCTTTACCGAATATATAATGCGTTATTTCAATGCAGTGATAAACTATTTTGGTGGATTACCGTGGGCTTATATAGAAGTGCAAAAGGATACAACAATAATCTGCTATCTTGCAATTATTTTAAGTTTTGTTATAATTAAATATATAGAGAATATAAAAAAGGCGGTGAGCAGGTGTGCAGATAGCATCAGAGCAGCAGTTAAAGGCAAATGTTAATAGCGGAAATATTTTAAGCACTTATTTTATTTTCGGCGAAGACACATACCTTAAAAAACTATATGTTGATAAGATTATCGATAAAACGGTTGACCGAGCCGATGATTTCAATTTTATTTATTTTGAGGGCGAGTGTTCATTGCAGCAGGTATATGATGCTAAGGAACAATATCCCATAATGTCTGATAAAAAGTGCGTTTTGCTTACCGATTATGATTTTGAAGAAGCCTCAAAGGCTGATTTTCAGCGACTTGTTTTGCTACTGAGTGAGCCCAATGAGACCACCGTGTTTATTTATTGGTGCAATAATATAAATATAGACCAAAAACGCAGTTCCCGTTTTAAAGAGCTGCTCCAAGCCACTCAGCTCAGTGGCGGTATGGCTGCAAACCTCAATCATCGGACAAGCGCCGAGCTTATAAAGGTGCTGCAAAGTGGTGCAAAAAAACGTGGAGTGCAGTTTCCCTCAGGTGCCGCAGAATATTTAATAGATTCCTGCACAGAGGATATAAATGTTTTGCTTAGTGAACTTGAAAAGCTTTGCGCTTATGCCAAAGGCGGTACAATTACAAGGGATATAATAGATTCTGTTTGTGTTAAATCAATAGATGCTTCGGTTTATAGCCTTACAGGTGAAATAATAGCGCTTAATGCAGCGTCGGCATTAAAACTGCTTGATAATCTTTATAGTATGCGTGTAGAGCCAATAGTGATTCTTTACGCTATTTCCTCAAATTTCATTGATATTTACCGCGCTATGTCGGGCGCAAATGCAGGTATGTCTATTAATTATTTGGCAGAAGAGTTTGATTATAAAAACCGCAAATTTGTTTTAGAAATGGCAAGCCGTGAAGCAGGAAAATTCACTGGTGCTTCTATCAAATTCTGTCTTAATGCATTGGTAGATGCCGATAGGCGTCTCAAAAGTTTTGCGGTTAACGACAGGGTAGTGCTTGAAGAACTGATTATCAGACTTATTTATATCATTTCAAAGGGTGAGAATCTTGATTAAGATTTCCCGAGTAGTAATAGTTGAGGGGAAATACGATAAGATAAGGCTCAGTAATATTATTGATGCCGTAATTATAACAACCGATGGCTTCCGCATTTTCAAGGATGCCCCAAAAAGAGCTTTGATTAAAAAACTTGCCGATAAAAACGGGCTTTTGATTATAACCGATAGCGATAAGGCGGGTAGTGTTATCAGAGCGCATATAAAATCATTTGCTAATAATGCTGATATTGTAAGTGTATATCTACCGCAGATAGTAGGCAAGGAGAAAAGAAAAGCCAGCCCCAGTGCCGAAGGCTTTTTAGGGGTTGAAGGCACACCTGATGAAATCATAATTAAGGCACTCGAGCCTTTCTCAGATAATTCTGTCCATGAAAAAACGCGAAAAATTAATAAATCAGATTTATATGCTTTAGGGCTTTCAGGTGAAGAGAATAGTGCAAAATTAAGGCAGAGTTTTCTTGAATTTTTATCCCTTCCTAAAAGTCTTACAACAAATGCGCTACTTGATGCGCTCAATTCACTTTATACAGTTACCGAATTTTCAGGGGTGGTAGAAAAATGGCAGCAAGATGGGGACAAAAATTAAAACTTATATACATAATTGATATTTTAAAAAAGTATACCGATGAAGAGCACCCGATGAATGCAACCGAGTTGTGCGAACATTTAGCAGAAAACGGTGTTTCGGCAGAGCGCAAGGCGGTGTACAATGATATTGAAATGCTTATATATTATGGTTGGGATATCATTAAAACGCGTGTGCCCAAGTCGGGATACTTTTTAGGTTCAAGGGAGTTTGAACTGCCTGAAATATATCTGCTTGCCGATGCTGTTCGCTCGGCAGATTTCATAACCCCTAAGAAAACAAGAGAGTTGCTAAATAAAATTGACTCCTTTTTAAGCGTCCATCAATCCTCAAAAAGGGAGAAGGTTACTTATATTTCTTCACGCTACAAGTGTAAAAACGAAGCCATTTATTATAATATTGATAAAATTAATTCGGCGGTGGAAAAGGGTGTTAAAATAAAGGTTACATATTTAAAAAGATATTTAACCGACGCTAAAAAAATTGATACCGCTGAAAAGGTTATGAGCATCAGCCCCTATGCAACGCTTTGGGAGAGCGACCGCTATTATCTTGTAGGTAATAATGAGAAGTATGATAATTTAATTCATCTGCGGTTAGATCGAATTAAAAGTGTGGAACTCACCGAAGAAAAGGTGCGCCACTTTAGCGAGGTATCTGATTATACCGACAGTTTTGATGTTTCGGATTATGCCGCCAAAACCTTTAATATGTACGGCGGCGAGGAGGCGGAAATAGAACTTAAATGCAAAAAAGAACGCCTTGAGCAGATAATTGACCGCTTTTCTGAAGAGATTTCGGTTTATAAACTCACCGAGGACACCTTTTCATTCACAACCGATGTAATTATAAGCGATGGACTCATAGCGTGGTTATTGCAGTTCGGCTCAGATATAGAGGTTGTGAAGCCTGACACTTTAAGACAAAGAATAGCCGAAAAAATTAAGGAATTATCGAAGGTGTATTAATTATGGGACTGTTTACTAGGCGAAAAAAGCGAAATGAAGAACTGCTTAAAACCTTTGACGGCAGGGAAGTGAAGTATGTTACCCGCCGAGAGAACGGCGAGTCGGTAATCGTCGGTAAAAGCGGTAGAATCGCAGTAATAGGGGAAAACATCCGCATTATATGCGGAGAAATTGATGTTTTCAACGGCGATATTGATGAAACAACATATTATCTGCATTTATCGGGTGACGGCGTAACCGTTCAAGGCTTTAATACAGTTACAGGTAAAGAAGATAATATCAGCGCTTATTATAAATATCATAGGAAATAAAAACAGCACCATCTTGCGACGATACTGTTTTTCTTTGAAGACTAACCCTAATTTTAATACAAATGCACCACCTTTTGAACCAAGGGGGTGCAAAGTCATTTTAGGGGTGCATTTTCAAGCAAAGGGGGTGCAAATCAAGATTAAGGGTGCCGAACTATACTCCTTCTCGGTAAACCGACACTTTATTGTCAGTTGTAGTATTCTGGCTCACTATAACCTGATAAACATTGTTATCTGTTTCATAAGTAATAGTTTGCTTGACTACAAGTTGACCGCTTTGAGTTTCTATGTCTAAACGAATGTGAACATTATGCCAATTATTTATATTTACAAAACCAAACTCAATATCGTACTTATCAGACAGATTTATTATTCCCCGGATTTCTCCGTAGTCGATATAAGATTTATAGCCATTTTTATAATCTTCAAAGTTAAGATCGCTGGTCATACTGTATTCGTCAGTTGTGAGCAATTCGTTGTCCAAAAATACAGATACATACGTAACTCCCGATTGTGTATGACGATCTATATAGTCAAATCCACCCAATCCGAAAAACAACGCAACCAGAATACTTACTACACAAATAATGGTAACAACTTTCAGCCACTTGCGGCTTTTCTTTGTTTCTTCTATCGAACCACCTAAAATTTCATCTTTACTTATTTCCAAAATATCACATAACTTTCTAATCATTTCAATGTCTGGGAGCGTTTTACCTGTTTTCCATTTTGAAACAGCCTGTTTGCTGACAAAAACTTTTGCCCCAAGCTCTTCTTGGGTTAGCCTTTGTGCTATTCTATGATTTCGTATAATGGTGCCTATCTTTTCCAAACGGACCACCTCCTTGTGTAGGTATTATATCATATCTTTTGTTTTGGACAATGGTTTTGCAAAACATTGGTGGTATCTTATTGGTTGACAAAGCATTTTGAGACATTTTTAGTCCTATATCTTTACATTTTAGCGATATGCGCCACATTTCAACGATTATCTCAACAACTCAACGATTATGCCTATATTTTAACGATTATCACTCTTTTAACGATTTGGAGAACACTTACCCGAGGGATTTGACGATTTCTGTGTTCAAAAGTTAGCAAAATACTGATTTTGGGTATAAAATAACCGCCATTCCGTTGTATCAGAATGACGGTTATTCTTTGGCGGAGTAGGAGAGACTCGCCCACTACGCTACCGCTTGTGGCACGCACGCGGGCATCAAAACAGTCCA
>JAZRKE010000002.1:0-6125 GCA_045646145.1 Acutalibacteraceae bacterium
AACAATGGCTGAGGTAAAAAAAGCAGTAAAAATCCCCGTTATTGCTAACGGAGATGTGAATTCAGGTCTAGCAGCAAAGCAGATGTTAGAGCGTACAGGTGCCGATTTTCTGATGGTTGGCAGAGCCGCTATGGGTAACCCATTTATTTTCAGGGAAATAAATGAATACCTGTCAAACGGTACTATCACCCCCACAACAATCGAACAACGCCTGAATGTAATGCTGCGCCAAATCGACCTTATGTTTAAATACAAGCCCGAACGCGTAGCAATTAATGAATCCCGAAAGCATACCGCCTGGTATTTAAAGGGTATGCGCGGTGCTGCAAAGCTCAGAATTCTTTGCGGACAGATTGAATCTTACAATGACATTCTCACAATTTATCATAAAGCACTTGAGAATAGTGAGAATATGTGATACAATATTTAAGTTAAATTTACGGGTGCTTTGCCTCCCTTGCCTAAAGGGAGGGGGACCACTTTAGTGGTGGAGGGATTTTCCACCAAAAAGGAGATTGAATTATGTCAGGACATTCTAAATGGAACAACATTAAGCGTAAAAAAGAAAAAACCGATGCTGCGAAGGCAAAAATCTTTACCAAAATGGGTAGAGAAATTGCCGTTATCGTAAAACAGGGCGGCCCCAACCCTGCAGAAAACAGCAAACTTAAGGACGCTATTGCCAAGGCAAAGGCAGCAAATGTGCCTAATGATAATATTGAAAGAATTATTAAAAAGGCAGCGGGAGAGAGCGATTCTACTAATTACGAAGAGCTTATTTATGAGGGTTACGGTCCAAACGGTATCGCCGTTATCGTGCAGACCTTAACCGATAACCGCAACCGTACAGCAGGAGAAATGCGACACTATTTTGATAAGTGCGGTGGAAATCTCGGGCAGTCGGGCAGCGTTATGTTTATGTTCGACCGCAGAGGTCAGATTACTATTGAAGCAGAGGGACTCGATGAGGATACCGTTATGGAAGCAGCACTCGAAGCAGGCGCTGAAGACTTTACATTTGACGGTGATGTTTTCTTGATTGACACTAACCCCAATGAAATGGGCACCGTTCGTGATAACCTTGAAGCTGCAGGATATTCCTTCCTTGCTGCCGAGGTAGCCTACGTTCCGCAGACCACAAGCACTATTGATGATGAAGACGGAATTACAAAAATGGAAAAACTCATTGATTTACTCGAAGAAAACGATGACGTTCAAGAAATATGGCATAACTGGGAAATGCCTGATGAGGAATAAAAAAGAGCCGAAAGGCTCTTTTTTATTAGGGAAATGATTAGAGGGAATAAGGAAAAGCCCTGTCCCCCTTTCCCTAAAACATAAAAAGAACGGTTTTTCAAATCTTTCTTTTTACAGTTTTTTATTATTCAGCACCGATGGTCGCCAAGCTTTTCAAAACCTTCGGGCAAATACATCTCGGTGATGTCGGTGTTATTTAAGAATACATCCTTAGCGATTTCAGTGATAGGTTCACCGTCAATCTCGGCGGGGATTACAAGCGCGCCGCCACTACCTACATAATCCTCGATTACGCCGTCAAAAGCCATGGATTCCCCTTTAGTGCTTGGCGCGAGCGCCGATGCTGCTACGCTTAATCCTATAACACAGTAGGAAAACAACGACATACAAATCAAAAGGGATAATAATTTTTCATTTTGCTTTCTTCCGTTACGTTTTTATGGTACTTATGCTCTAACATACAAATTCCGTAAAATTAACTTTTTTATAAAATTAGTACTTTCTTTTATAAAAAAGCGATAAAAGTGTTCCATTGGTTTTTTAAGATTTTTTACGATCATTTTTATACTTAATTCTAAACAGAAAATTAGAATTATAATTTACATAATGTTTGTTTTTATATTATTTTTAAATTAAATAATTAGAGTTATCCACCGCGTTTTTAACGGTTCTGCACCGCTTGAAAACAAAATTCTTCCCAAAAAACGCCGTTTTTGTGGAATACTCGGTTGATAACTCTAACAATTCACAAATAGTTTTTTTGGTTAACATAACGGTTAGAAATATGCAAAAATGCATTAAATTTTTAACTTTATGCAACCATCAAAGCATAATATACAGCAGAGCGAGCATCAGCTTTTCGTCCGCCATCTCGCCTCCGAGCAGCAGCATAAGTCCTGCAAGGAGTGTTCTGTCGCTGTCTGCAACCATATTTTTGAAATTAATTATATCAAAAATCGAATTTTTGGGAGAAATTTTGCTTTTTTGCATTATTTTAGGCGGGGTTGTTTCCACCCTTTCATGTTTGCCGAGAGTATCCTGCTCAACATTCTCCGTATTTCTGCTACGCTTAACTACCGACTGCGCCCGCGAATTCATCTCCATAATCCGCCTTGCCGCACGCTCTAACTCTTCCCTGTTTACCTGCTCCATAATTCACCACCCTACAAAATACCCAAAACTCCGCTATCCTGTATAAGCGGCAGCATATCTATCAGCTTCAGAATTTTAACCGCCCTATCCACCCTCTCGCGCCTTTTTTCGCTAAGATGGGGTTTAAGTGCTAATAAAAGTCGGCTGCGCTCATCGGTTCCTGAATTTTGCAGTCGCCCAATAACCGACATTAATTTGCCGATATCTATATCATTCATTGTATTCTCGGTCTGCGGCTCCTCTCTGCGAGGAGAAGGAACATCGCCCAAAAGCGATGACGCCATATTCCTTATGCCCTCGAGCGCCGAAGGGTCTGAGAGTAGTGCCGTTATTTTTTCATTTAAATCATCCATTTTTCTTGCCCCCGAAAAGCGCATTGTAAAGCGCCTGAGCCTCAGGGGAGCTTAGTAGCCGCTCGGTTGCCTTTTTATCGCTTAATAGCTTCTCTACTGCGGCACGCTCACTGCCCGATAGACTATTTAAAATATCCTCAGCACTACTACCTTTCTGTGCCGCCCTTAAAATATCGTTTTTATCCATATTACCACCTCATTTTTCTACAATAATTTATGCCGACCTATAATAATGTATGTTTAAATATAATAAAATTTATTATATACATCAAATATTTTAAGATTTTTTCTTGACACCGAAAAAAAACAGGTGTATTCTTAAGTGTGACAGGTTTTGAGCCTGTCGCGCCTACGAAACAAAATTTCCAATAATACTTTGCCTCAAACCTAGAAATACGACGGTATTCCTGCGTTTTGTCGGCTTTGTCTTATAGAAAATTTTAGTTTCGATAGGTCGAAGAGTTTCTGCCGCCGAATTTTGTTATTCGGCGAAGTAGGAAATTGCCGCAAGGCTATCGCCTTGCAAAATTGAGTATAAAGCCGCAATGCGAAATGCGGCGAACAAAACCGTGACAAGCTCAGAACCTGTCACACTAAGTACTTTATTTTATGGAGGAATGAATATGTTTAAAAGCGAATACTTAAATCGTGTGTACGACACCGTTTGCAAACGTAATGCAGGCGAAACCGAATTTTTACAGGCGGTTAAAGAGGTTCTCGTTTCCTTAGAGCCGATCGTTGCTGCTAACCCTAAGATTGAGGCTAACGGTATAATCGAACGTATGGTTGAACCGGAAAGAATGATCACCTTCCGCGTTTCCTGGGTTGACGATAACGGTCAGGTTCAGGTTAACCGCGGCTACAGAGTTCAGTTCAACTCGGCTATCGGACCCTACAAAGGGGGACTGCGCTTCCACCCGACAGTTAATGCATCCATCATTAAGTTCTTAGGCTTTGAGCAAACCTTTAAAAACAGCCTTACAGGTCTTCCCATGGGCGGCGGTAAGGGCGGCTCTGACTTTGACCCCCGTGGCAAGTCGGACGCTGAGGTTATGCGATTCTGCCAGAGCTTTATGACCGAACTCGCAAAGCACATCGGCGCTGATACCGATGTTCCCGCAGGCGACCTCGGCGTAGGTGCCCGTGAAATCGGCTACCTGTACGGACAGTATAAGCGTCTTCGCAACGAATTTACAGGCGTTCTCACAGGTAAGGGTCTTTCTTACGGAGGTTCACTCATCCGTCCTGAAGCTACAGGCTTCGGCGCCGTTTACTATGCTGCAGAAATGCTTAAGTCCTTCGGCGAGGAAATAAAGGGTAAGACATTCGCTATTTCGGGCTTCGGTAATGTTGCCTGGGGTACCGTTAAGAAGATTGCCGAGCTCGGCGGTAAGGTTGTTACCATTTCGGGACCTGACGGCTACATATATGATGAAGACGGCATTACTACCGACGAAAAGATTAACTTTATGCTCGAGATGCGCTCAAGCGGACACGATAAGGTTAAGGATTATGCCGATAAGTTCGGTGTTCCCTATTTTGAAGGTCAGAAGCCTTGGGGTGTTAAAGCCGATGTTCTTATGCCCTGCGCTACACAGAACGAGGTTGATGTAAAGGAAGCAGAACTCATTATTGCCAATGGCGTTAAATACTATGTTGAGGTTTCCAATATGCCTACAACCAACGAGGCTGTAGCACTTCTTAAAGCTAACGGCGTTGTTGTTGCTCCCTCAAAAGCAGTTAACGCAGGCGGCGTTGCAGTATCGGGACTCGAGATGAGCCAGAACTCAATGAGATATAGCTGGACTGCTGAAGAGGTTGACCAGAAACTCCATCAGATTATGGAGGGCATTTACAAAGCGTCTTACGATGCCGCTAAGAAGTACGGTATGGAGGGCGACCTTGTTGCAGGCGCCAACATCGCAGGCTTCGAAAAGGTTTGCGACGCTATGATAGCTCAAGGAATTGCATATTAATAAAATAATGGTTAGCCAAGTGTTCCTAATGACACTTGGCTAGTTTTATTTCTTATACGAACCATAACCACCGCCGTGTCGGTGGTATGCACTGCCCCCTTAGGGCATAATGCCGGCCGGGCCTATAGGCCCGCCGAAAGGTTTGCCAACCGCAACACTTTCACCGGCTGCCCCTAAAGGGGCTTTTTATTTGCCTTCTTTTACCTGCTGACCCGTGAACGGGTCAATATATTCTTTCATTGTCAGCTGATCGCTTGCTATATCCTCTTGCAACTGATTTCGGATATATTCTTGTATCTGCTTTTTATTGCGTCCTACTGTATCCACATAATATCCTCGACACCAAAAATGGCGATTCCCATACTTGTATTTCATGTTCGCATACTTTTCGAATATCATCAAACTGCTTTTTCCTTTGAGATATCCCATAATTTGCGATACACTATACTTTGGCGGAATCGATACCAACATATGTATGTGATCTTTGCACGCTTCTGCTTCTATGATTTCGATTTGCTTATACTCACATAATTTTCGCAGCATTATTCCTATATCCGCCTTTATCTTTCCGTAGATTATTTGTCGGCGATATTTTGGCGCAAAAACTATATGATATTTGCAATTCCATTTGGTATGTGCTAAACTTTCTGTATCAAGTTTCACGACTTGGTTCCTCCTTCGTCTTTTAGTTGTGGTTGGCAAACCCACTCCTATTTTAGACGAAGGAGGATATTTTTTCTATGCATAGCTAAAGCTTTATTGTACCACCAGCACAGCTGGTGGTTTTTTCCTACAATGAAAGAAGCGAGGTAATAAAAATGAACGTTTTAAGTGTATTGAAATTCTTTATGATCTACGTCATCACCGACAAGCGCGGTGAGTACAAATTTATCGTCAAGGGGCGCGAGGTGGAGGCAAGCTTCACCGAACAGCCCAACCCCGACATCGTCCCGCAACTGAAAACCATTCTGCTGGGCGATGCCAATCCCCCTGCCTACAAGAGAGCCAAGCGTGAGAAAAAAGAGGAGCGCACCTGGAACATTGATATGGACCGCGTGCGTTCCGCCATCCCCGCCGAGATTCCCGACGAGGAGATGGAGGCCTACACCGAAAAGGCGCTGGAGTATTACCAGCAATTGTTGCAAAAACGAAAAGCGAGGGATGCCCGATGAATCCGCACATTCGATTGCTTTGGTCGCACAATCGACAAAACGGGTACCCCCTCGTTACAATTAGCACAAAGGAGGCGATGTAATGGCAAAACGAGTATGCTGTTTGTACCGCGTTTCCACCGGCAAACAGGTGGACTACAACGGCAACAACGAAGCCGATATCCCGATGCAACGCAAAGCGTGCCACAAATTCGCGCTGGAAAAGGGCTGGAACA
>JAZRKE010000003.1:0-43177 GCA_045646145.1 Acutalibacteraceae bacterium
AATCCGCCATACCATTAACCAAGAAGTTGAAATTCCGGCAGGTATTGACGACGGACAGATTATAAACGTTCGTGGCGGTGGCGATGCAGGCTCAAATGGCGGACCGAGCGGCGACCTCAGAATTAATGTAACGGTGCGTCCGCACCCGATATTTGAGCGCAACGGTTTTGATGTTTACTGTGAAGTGCCGATTACCTATGCTCAGGCGGCTTTGGGTGCTGAGATTGTGGTACCGACTATTGATGGTAAGGTAAAATTCACAATTCACGAGGGTACCCAGCCCGGTGAAGAATTCCGACTTCGCGGCAAAGGTATTCAGCGTCTTAATTATTCAGGGCGCGGCGATGAATATGTGAAAATCATTGTTGAGGTTCCTAAGAATCTTTCGAAAAAACAGAAAGAAGCTTTGAAAGAATTTGAAAAGCTTACAGAAGACGGCAACTATAAGAAAAGCCGTAGTTTTGCAGAAAAAATTAAAGACCTATTTGACTAAAAAAACACGGTTTCTACACCGTGTTTTTTAGTTCCAATATTTTAATTCTACACCCTTTTCATAAACAAGGTTGGCAAGTATTTCATATCCTACCTGACTTAAATGACAGTCTCCCTTTACTTCCTTATAAACAAACTTTGGAGATAAAATCCCTTCACCTATATACTGTTTATCGGTTTCATCCATTGTAAGATTATAGTCTTCCCAGACCTTTTCCTTACAGTATTCCCTTAAGTTTACGGTAGCATTTCCAAATGCCTCGATGAATTTTTCGGTATAGTCGGCACCGTAATGGGGAATTATAGCGATGAATTTTACACTTTTTTCGGCAATTTTCTTATATCGAAAAATCAGTTCATCAATCTGCATTCCGCCATCATTAGCACCCATTAAAAGTACAATGCAATATATCTTATCATAAAATTCACTGTAATCATACTGAATCTTTGTACCCTTTTGAATGGTGAAAGCGGCAGAGATTTCACTACGGATAAGAATATATTTATGACTGTCCTCACTATCCTTACCTGCTTCAAAACGCATTTTATATGGTTTACCATCAATTATAAGATTGCTAATTGGCAAATCTTTCCCAAAAACTCCATAACGATAGCATATTTCACCACCATCAATAGTACAAAACAGTTTTCGGTTTAATATGGCCTCGCTCTGCCCTTTTTCGAAGATAATATCGTTTGTAACGGTAAAGTCGATAGCATTTGCTCTGGACATTATGCTGTTGCTGGTCTCACCCGATACACCTGCATTAATGACCTTTATTTGTCCATCTAATTTTCGTCGGAGTATACTTGGGTAATTGCTCTCATACGGCATACCCATTCCCTCTGTGATACTATCTCCAAAACAGATTACTACGCCTTTGCCGCTTAAATCAATTTTGCTCATGGAATTTCCTCTTTTAGTTCCAGTAGCCAAGCTCCACACCCTTAGCATAAATAAGATCAGCTAAAACCTTATAACCTAATTCACTTAAATGGCAATCACCTTTTTTACCCTCGTATACAAATCTTGACGGCAAGAAACCTTTACTAATATAATAATCGTCCTTTTCACTTCTTTCAAGGTTATATTCTGTCCAAACCGTTTCTTTGCAGTATTCTCTGAGGTTTACAGTAGCTTTTCCGAATGCTTCGGTAAATTCTTTTGTGTAGTCGGTACCATAATGCGGGATTATTGCTATAAATTTTTCACTTGTAGCCGCAATTTTTTTGTATCTTGCGATTAAGTCGTCAACATCTGTTTTGCCATCATTGGCACCCATCAGTAAAATTGTACAATATCTTTCATCATAGAATTCACTGTAATCATATTGCACTTTTACACCCTTTTTGATGTACAATTCTTCATCCGAATTTTCTCTGGAAATAATATATTTATGACTGTCTTCGCCATCCTTACCTGCTTCAAAACGCATTTTATATGGTTTACCATCAATTATAAGATTGCTAATTGGCAAATCTTTCCCAAAAACTCCATAACGATAGCATATTTCACCACCATCCATAGTACAAAACAATTTACGATTTAATATAACCTCACTCTCTCCCTGCTTAAAAACAATATCGTTTGCAACGGTAAAGTCTATAGCATTAGCTCTCGACATAATAGTGTTGCTGGTTTCTCCGCTTACACCAGCGTTGATAACCCTGATCTGTCCCTCTAATTTGCGACGGAGTATGCTTGGATAATTATACTCATTATCCATGCCCATACCCTCTGTAATGCTGTCTCCAAAGCAGATTATAACCCCTGGATTTTCTAAATTAACGGGTTGTCTGTTATTTGAAGTTCCACCGCTTGTCTGAGTATTACCGGAGGTTCCGTTACTTGTCTGGGTATTACCGGAGGTTCCATCCTCTGTTTGTGTATTATTTGATATCTCATTCGATATTTGTCCACCGTTTTCTGTTAAACCATCTTGGTTTTCATCCAGATTTTCAACTTTCGAACCGCAGGCACATAACGATACCAACATACATAGACAAAGGATAATTGCTGTTAATTTTTTTAACATATGTATACCTCCTTATTTACAATTAAATTTTACCATTAAAAATATATAAATGTCAATAAAGAAACATAAAACCCCGATGAATACTCATCGAGGTTTTTTATCATTCTTATAAGAAACAGTATAAAGCTTAAATTACTTAAGCTCAACAGTAGCGCCAACCTCAGTAAGCTTAGCCTTTATAGCTTCAGCCTCATCCTTAGCTATTGCTTCCTTAAGGGTCTTGGGAGCGCCGTCAACGAGAGCCTTAGCCTCAGCAAGACCAAGACCTGTGATTTCACGAACAGCCTTAATAACCTTAATTTTCTCTGCACCAGCGGAAGCGAGAACTACATCGAACTCGGTCTTCTCTTCAGCTGCTGCTGCACCGCCGGCTGCGGGAGCTGCTACTGCTACTGCTGCTGCTGCAGATACGCCGAACTCCTCTTCTACTGCTTTAACGAGCTCAGAAAGCTCAAGAACGGTAAGAGTTTTTAACTCTTCAACTATAGCTGTAATTTTCTCAGATGCCATTTTATTTTCCTCCAATTAATAAAAGATTTTTTGTTTATTATTCTGCGGCTTCGCCGTCTTTATCGACAATAGCCTGTACTGCGCGAGCAAATGCTGCAATAGGAGCTTGGAAAGCACCAACAACTGTTGCGAGCAGAACCTCTCTTGACGGAAGCTTTGCAAGCGATTTAATGGTATCAAGGTCAATTTCCTTACCATCCAAGTAACCTGCCTTGATGTTGAAGTTCTCGTGAGCCTCAGCGAATTTATTAAGAATTCTTGCTGCTGCTACATGATCCTCCGGGGATATTGCAATAGCGGTTGTACCCTCAAGTACCTTCTTTATACTCTCAAGCTCGGTACCCTCAATAGCACGACCTAAAAGTGTATTCTTAACTACTCGGTAATCGATGCCTGCTTCACGAAGCTCCTTACGAAGAACGGTATCGTCGGCAACATTAGTACCTCTATAGTCAACAATAACACCTGCTACAGAACTGCTGATAGCTTCAGACAGCTCTTTAACAATTTGCTGTTTCTGTTCTAAAACAATAGCGTTTGGCATTGTTTCACCTCCGTTATAAATGAAATGCCTACCTCTAAAGACAGAGATAGGCATAAAAACACAAATAAAAGTTTTTAAGCTAACACCTCGGCAGGCGGTTTACTTACCCGATTGATCGGACCTGCTGTCTTCAGAGTTTTGCAACAGTGGTATAATACCACAAATTTTAATTTTTGTCAAGCACTAATTTAAGCAAATACGAATAGCTTAAATCTGCTTACGCGCCAAATTTTGCAACGTTGAGTTTTACACCAGGGCCCATAGTGGTAGCAAGTGTACAGGATTTAATATACTGACCCTTTGTTGCTGCGGGCTTAGCCTTGATAATAGCACCCATTAAAGCATCGAAGTTTTCGAGTAACTTTTCAGGACCGAAGGAAACCTTGCCGATGGGGCAGTGAATAATGTTGGTTTTATCAAGTCTGTACTCAATTTTACCTGCTTTAGCTTCGGTAACAGCCTTAGCAACATCAGGTGTAACAGTACCGGCCTTGGGAGTAGGCATAAGTCCGCGCGGACCTAAAACCTTACCTAAACGGCCAACCATACCCATCATATCCGGTGTTGCAATAACAACATCGAAATCAAGCCAGTTTTCATTCTGAATTTTAGCAATCATTTCCTCAGCGCCTACAAAATCTGCACCTGCAGCCTCGGCAGCCGCTGCCTTATCGCCCTTTGCAAGAACGAGAGTTCTTACGGTTTTACCCGTACCGTTAGGAAGAATTACAGCACCGCGAACCTGCTGGTCAGCGTGGCGTGAATCTACACCTAAACGTACATGAATTTCTACAGTTTCATCAAATTTAGCAGTAGCAGTTTTAACGGCAATATCTACTGCATCATTAGCGTCATAAAGCTTGCCTTTTTCGATAAGCTTTGCGCTCTCAACATATTTTTTTCCGTGTTTCATCTTTCTTTACCTCCCAATAAGTGGTTAAATCGGAATTTTCCTCCCACGAGAGAGATTAATCGACAACTTCAACGCCCATGCTGCGTGCGGTTCCTGCTATCATAGACATAGCGGCCTCAATAGAAGCGGCATTTAAGTCAGGCATTTTCTGTTCTGCGATTTTTCTAATCTGCTCGCTGGTAATTTTTGCAACCTTGTTTTTGTTCGGAGCTCCAGAAGCTGTCTCGATTCCGCAAGCCTTCTTAATAAGAACTGCTGCAGGCGGAGTCTTGGTAATGAAGCTGAACGAACGGTCTGCATAAACGGTGATAACTACAGGGATAATAAGGCCTGCATCATTCTTAGTGCGCTCATTGAATTCTTTTGTGAACGCCATAATGTTTACACCGTGCTGACCCAGCGCCGGACCAACAGGCGGAGCCGGTGTGGCTTTTCCTGCCGGAATTTGTAATTTAATGTAACCTGTGATTTTTTGAGCCATTGTTTGCACCTCCAATATTCGTGGTAAATAGTGAATAGAGAATTTATTCACCTGGCGGAGCATTCTTCTTCCTGCTCCTCCCACCGTGGCGGTATTACCGCCGGCGGCAAAATAGCCGCTTAATTAACGGGCAAGCCCGCAAATTAACTAAGTTAATTAATCAACCAGAGCAATCTGGTCTAATTCCATTTCGACAGGCGTCTGTCTGCCGAAAACGGTTATAAGAATTCGAACACTACCTGCGGGAATATCGATTTCCTCAACAATGCCTTCCAAATTCTCAAACGGTCCATAGGTAACCTTAACGGTATCGCCAACCTTATATTCAAGTTCAACGCTGTGCTTCTCAACGCCTAAGGCTGCAACCTCTGCATCGGTTAAAGGAACCGGCTTTGACGCAGGACCTACAAAGCCCGTAACGCCAACTATATTACGGACAACATACCAGCTGTCGTCAGTAACAATCATCTTTACAAGAACATATCCTGGGAAAATTTTGCGCTCAACCTCACGCTTGGTATCCCCTTTAACCTCTGTTACTGTTTCGGTCGGGATATTAACATCAACAATAAGGTCTTGCATTTTACGGTTTTCTACCATTTTCTCAAGGTCGTTCTTCACCTTGTTTTCATAGCCCGAATAGGTATGAATCACATACCATTTTGCGTCGCCTAATTCTGCCATAATTATTCCTCCGCTTATGGTTTAAAGCTTCAATAAAAACTCAAGCAAACTACCGAGACCAAAATCCACAAGCCAGATAAATGCACCTATAAATGCACACATAATAAGAACTATAATTGTGTTCTTTATTACTTCCTTAATTCCGGGCCAAACAATTTTCTTTGTTTCACTCTTATAGTCGCGAAGGAAACGAACTATTTTTTTAGGAAGTGTAAGTTTATCCTTACTGGCTGATGCGATAATGTAATCATCGATAAGTAAATGTGCTGTACCAAAGCAGAAGCATACAAACAAAGCAACAGTAGCGAGTGTAACCGAAATGCAATAGGTTACATCTGTAGCGGCAGCAACCTCTAAAGGACGAGCATCAATATACATCGACGGCGCACTAAGTGTTACAACGAGCATATATATAGCTCCTGTAAGTGCAAATGCCGGTGCGAAATACCTTGCACCCTTCGACTTAAAGGTAAAACCACCACAAGCAACTGCTAAAATGGTAACTAAGAAGCAGAAAAGCAAATCGCTTGATTTTGCCATTTTAACACCTGCAGCGGTGAGTTTTCCGCCAAATGCTAAAATTGTTCCGGCTATATTATAGGTACCACTAGCGGATACAATTGTTGCGAATTTTGTGAAGAACAAAAACAGGGTGATGATGCCGAACAATATTGCCATAACCTGACAAATTTTGTTGATAATCTTCATAGTTTTGCCCTCCTTACTTTGTTTCTTTGTGTACGGTGTGCTTCTTACAGAACCTGCAATACTTGTTCATTTCAAGTCTGTCCGGGTCGTTTTTCTTGTTTTTCATTGTGTTGTAATTGCGCTGCTTGCATTCTGTACAAGCTAAAGTGATTTTAACTCTCATGACGGCACCTCCCGTTTTACGGAAAATATTTTTGCTTAATTTTTAGCAAATGAGCCTCCCTCAGTAAACACGAATATCGGTTTTTTACCATATATTGAGGTAAAAAACGAAGCACATACAATATACGCTAAATTTACTTTTGGTCTTATTTTTTGCGCAAAAAAAGACCTTCAGAGGTAATGTTATTATAACATAAGCACCCCTAAAGGTCAAGCACTTTTTATAATTTATTTATGATACGCCGAGCCCTGGTTAATTTTGAAGCCTCGGTAAATTTGCTCAAGCAACATAACGCGGGCAAGCTGATGTGGAAAGGTCATGGCCGACATCGACAGCTTTATATCGGCGGATTTCTTAACCTCATCGCTCAGTCCGTACGAACTGCCTATTATAAATGTAATGCTTCCACTGTTTATTGCCGCCTTTTCCAAAACATCGGCAAAATCCTCAGAGGAACACTGTTTTCCCTCTATACACATAGCCACCCTCAGTGAGCCTTTAGGCACCGCCTTTAAAATCATATCGGCTTCGCCCGCAAGCGCCTTTTGTATCTGCGAACTATTCGGGCTTTCAGGCAAGGCCTTGGGGGATAACTCTGTTATTTCAAAGGTGCAATATCCCCTAAGGCGCTTTTCATATTCCAGTGCAGCATCACGAAGATACGCCTCTTTCAGTTTACCGAGTGCTATTATTTTAACCCTTATCATAAATATATAACCCCGTTATTTTTAGGTGCGGCTACCTTTAATATATAATCCTCATCAACCTTGGCGCCCAAATCAAGCAACGAAGCCGTAGCACTAGTAAAGGCTAGTCTTGGCAAATTATTGTGCTGACTCAGGTGGGCCAGTACAAAACGGTTGGTGCCTTTTTGGAACAAATATTTAAGTTCTGCCGCGGCAGATATATTCGATAGGTGCCCCTTTTCACCCATAATCCGCATTTTAAGCTCGGGTGGATACGGTCCGCTCTTGAGCATTTTTAAGTCGTGGTTTGACTCAAGCATTATAAGCTGACTACCAGTTAATGCCTGCCTTACTTCATCTGTTACAACGCCTAAATCCGTACATACCGATATTTTATTGCCGTCGGGCAAAATGAGTGTATAGCCGCCCGAGCCTAAGGCATCATGGCTTGTCTTAAAAAAACTAACACAGGTGCCGCATATATCCATCGCTTTTTCACCGATTTCCAATACTTGAGCACCCTCAGGCAGCATATTGTGGTCATCGAGATAATTGAGTGTATCCATTGAGGCAACTACAGGTATATGCACTTTTTTTAGAAGAGCGCTAAGCCCTTTGGTATGGTCGGAATGGCTATGTGTTATAAGCACGGCACGCAGGGTGGATAAATCCAACTGATTTTGCAAAAACTCGTTTTTAAGAGACAAAAAAGAGGAGCCGGCATCTATAAGTATGCCGCCAAATGATCCGCCTATATATGTACTGTTGGCAGTTGAGCCCGAAAACAGCGGACAGAATTTGGCCATATTACCCCTCCTTAAAAATAAAGGGCTGTTCCCTACAGCCCTTTAAAATCAGTTTGCTTCTTTTCGGTCGATTACTGCCTTTGTATTAATGCGTTTAATATCGGCACCGAGAGCCGTAAACTTCTCAACAATTTTTTCATACCCGCGATCTATATATTCAATATTTTCAATCTCGGTAACGCCCTCAGCCATAAGTCCCGCAATTATCATAGCGGCACCTGCTCTTAAGTCCACTGCTCTGACCGGCGCAGAAGTAAGCTTGTCCGTTTCGGTAATAACAGCGGTCTTGCCATCCACCTGAATTTTTGCTCCCATAAGGGTTAACTGTTCAACATATCTGAATCGGTTATCCCAGACACCTTCGTTAACAATGCTGGTTCCTTGAGCCGTTGTAAGCAGGGTTGCCATCTGCGGCTGCATATCTGTAGGAAATCCCGGATGCGGCATTGTTTTTAAATTGCATTTTTTAAGTTTTCCCTTAACATAAATGCGAACCTCTTCGTCGCCCTGCTCAACAATTGCACCTGTTTCCACAAGTTTTGCAATAATTGATTCAAGATGCTTTGGGATTACCTCCGTTATGGTAATATCTCCTCTTGTTGCTGCAGCAGCAACAAGATATGTGCCGGCTTCTATCTGGTCAGGAATAATACTGTAAGTAGTACCTTCAAGTCGCTCAACTCCGCGAATTTTAATAACATTGGTACCCGCGCCCATTATGTTGGCGCCCATAGAATTTAAAAAATTTGCAAGGTCTACTATATGCGGTTCCCTCGCGGCGTTTTCAATAACTGTAGTGCCCCTTGCCTTAACGGCAGCAAGCATTATGTTAATTGTGGCACCCACAGATACAACATCTAAATAAACAGAACCGCCGCCGAGTTTCTGGCAACGTGCCTCAACCATTCCGTTTTCGATGGAAACTCGAGCGCCCAGCGCCTCAAAACCCTTAATGTGCTGATCGATTGGACGGACACCGAAATCACAGCCGCCGGGCGGAGCCACGCGCGCCCTTTTCATTCTTCCGAGAAGCGCTCCGAGAAAATAACTGGAGGCTCTCATATTCTTTGCCATTTCTTTTGAAACGATAAAAGAATTAACGCTTGTGGGATCAATTTCAACCGTTGCAGAATCTATATATTTAACCTTAGCGCCAAGTGCCGCTAAACAAGAGCAGATTGCGCTTACATCCGATATTTCAGGAAGGTTCTCGATAACACAGGTGCTGTCGGCAAGTAAAACTGCAGGTAAAATCGCTACAGCCGCATTCTTGGCACCGCTTATTCTAACTGTGCCGTGAAGCTTTTTGCCCCCCCTAATCACAAACTTTTCCAAAAAAGGCACTCCTTAAAAAATATTTCGTTATATAGTATTGCCATTTTGTCATTTTTTAATTACCTTTCAATTATACCCATAAAACACTATATTGTCAATCTCAATTTGCGACTGGCTGAAATTTACCACAATATTTTGTGTCGAAAAAGAACATATTTAATTTAATTATAATTTTTTAAAAAATACATCTTCTTTTTTACAGTATTATTTGGTATAATAGGTTTAGTTATATATTGCTTTGAGGTATGATAATGGAAATTACGGTTAAAAATCTTAAAATACATTATGTGGAAAATGGCTCGGGCCCTGATGTTTTATTGCTTCACGGCTGGGGTTCGAGTTCGGATGTTTATTCAGCTATTATGAATTCCCTCTGCAATATCTGCCACTTTGTAGCACCCGATTTCCCGGGCTGCAATAAAAGCGAAACAATGAATAGACCTTGGGATATACACGATTATGCCGATTTTGTTCTCGAATTTATAGATAAGGTAGGACTTAAAAATCCAATTATAATCGGTCATTCCCACGGTGGCAGAGTTTGTATGTATCTTGCAGGTAAGGGGCTTTTAAATCCACCTAAAATAGTGCTGTTTGACGCAGCAGGACTTATCCCTAAAAAAACACTCAAGCAAAAATTCAAGGCTAAAAGTTTCAAGGCCATAAAAACTGTTTTAACCCTGCCCATTATTAAAAATCACAGCGAGGGATTACTAAACAGAGCGCGGGCACACTATGGCTCAGCCGATTATAACGCCGCTGAACCGGTTCTAAGGCAGACACTTGTTAAATTAGTTAACACCGATTTGCGCGATATTCTGCCCAATATTAAGGCACCGACACTTCTTATCTGGGGAGAAAATGATACCGCAACACCGCTATCCGATGCCAAAACAATTGAAAGCCTTATTTCTGACGTCGGCCTTTGCGTCTTAAAGGGTACCGGACATTTTTCATTCTGCGAAAAACCGCACGAGGCTATTGCCATTCTCAAAAGCTTTTTAGGAGGAAATTAAGATGAAAGCCAGCATACCATTTATTATTATGTGCATTTCTTCTGTTTTTGCCGCTTTTTTCGCTTTAGGTAAGCAGTTCCAAATGCTGCAACAGAATTCATATTTTCCGTCGCGCTACTTTAAATGGCTTAAGGATTCTTTTTTTGAAAACATCGTTGGCTTAACCCTTTGTTTTTGCGGAATTTGCATCCTTTTCATTATTAATCCGTATTTTTCTATGGCAGCGAGCCTTTTATTTGCCGCGTATCAAATATACGGTGCCGTGAAAAACTACAAAAGCTCCATTAAAAAATTGGTTTTCACTGCCCGCATAATAAGACTTTATTCTGCAGCAACAGTGATTCTTATATTATTCACAATTCCCACCCTCACTCAAAAAATGCCTTTAAATTCAATTTTTTTGATGATCCTTCTTTTTATGAGTATCTTTTCCCCTGTACTTACCTTTGCGGCTTTTTACATTACAAAGCCAATAGAAACAGCTTTTTCGAAATACTATATAAATGATGCCAAAAAGAAAATAAAAGGTTGTAAAAATTTAAAAATAATCGGCGTTACGGGTAGCTACGGTAAAACAGGAACCAAATTCATTATTGCCAGAATTTTGAGTGAGAAATACAATGTTTTAGCCACCCCTCAAAGCTTTAATACCCCCATGGGTGTTGTCAGAACCGTAAGAGAAAAATTACGCGCTCAAACCGAAATTTTTGTTTGCGAAATGGGTGCTAAAAATATCGGTGATATTAAGGAAATCTGTGATATTGTAAATCCCGATATGGCAATTATAACCTCTGTAGGCCCCCAACATCTTGAAACCTTTAAATCTGTCGATAATGTATTCAATACTAAATTTGAGCTGTACGACGCTTGTAAGAAAAGGCAAGGAAAGGTTTTTGTTAATCTTGCGAGTGAAGCAATCGCTCAGCATTTAGAGGATAGAAATGTGATTACCTACGGCACCGAAAACGCCGATTTTTATGCTACCGACATTACCTATTCTAAGGACGGCGCAACCTTTAAAATTGTGGGCGGCGGTTATCGGTTCCCCGTTACCACTAAACTTTTAGGAAAACACAGTGTGCAAAATATTACGGGTGCTGTGGGCTTAGCTCTTTCTTTAGGTCTTACACCTGAGGAAATTCAGTATGCTGTATCGCGGCTTGAACCTACCGAGCACCGATTAGAACTTAAAAAATATATAAACGGCTCGGTCTGCCTTGATGATGCCTACAATGCCAACCCTGAGGGCTGCATTGAAGCAGTTCAGGTGCTCTCCTCCTTTAAAAATATGAAAAAGGTAATCGTAACACCGGGGCTCGTAGAGTTGGGTGAAGAGGAATATAATTTTAACTATAAATTAGGTCTTGCCGCCGCAAAAATTTCTGATATAATAATTCTTGTGGGGAAAAATCGTGCAGTACCTATGAACGACGCGATAATTACCACCAATTTTAACACCGATAATCTTTATATTGTCGGCTCCTTCCGCGAGGCTATGGAGATTTATTCACGCTTTGCTGATGAAAACACCGTAGTCCTACTAGAAAACGACCTACCCGATAACTATCTTAATTAACGGAGATGTATTTATGAGAACAAATTTAGCCGTAATTTTCGGATGCCGCTCGGTTGAGCACGAGGTTTCAATTATTTCTGCCGTTCAGGCAATGCACTCGGTAGATAAAGAGAAATACAACATAATTCCGCTTTACGTAACCAAAACAGGCGAAACCTACACAGGAGGCGATTTGCTTGACATCGAGCAGTTTAAGAATATTCCCGCGCTTATTAAAAAATCAAGTCCCGTAAGCCTTATAAAAAAGGGCGAACAGGTGCTCGTACACTTTCTTGATAATAAACTCTTTAAGAAGAAAGAGGATATTCCGCTTGATGTGGCATTCCCTATTGTTCATGGTACCAATTGTGAGGACGGAACTATTGCAGGACTTCTTGAATTTTTAGGACTTCCCTATGTCGGCTGTGATATTCTTTCTGCTGCTGTCGGTATGGATAAAACGATATTTAAGGATGTACTCTCTGCCGCAGGACTTCCCGTTCTTCCCTGCGTTAAATTCACATCCCGTGAATATGCCGTGAAAAAGCACGAAATCATTTCCGAAATTATAGAAAAGTGCGGTCTTCCCGCTATAGTTAAGCCTGTAAATTTGGGCTCAAGCGTTGGTATTTCCAAGGCAGAAACAGAAGAAGAACTTGCGGCAGCTATTTCACTTGCCGTTTCATTCTCTGATAAAGTACTTGCCGAAAAAGCAGTGGAGAACCTTCGAGAAATTAACTGCTCGGTTTTAGGGGATAGCGACTCAGCCGAAGCTTCGGTATGTGAAGAACCCTTTATGCACGATAAAATTCTTTCATATGAAGATAAATACATGGGAAACAGTGGCTCTAAGGGTATGGCATCACTCGGCAGACAGCTTCCTGCCAACATTCCGGATGAAGTATCGGATAAAATAAGAAGCCTCTCTGTCGATATATTCAAAGCTATAGGTGCCGGCGGTGTAGTTCGTATTGATTATCTTTTGAATGATAAAACAGGCGAAATCTACGCAAATGAAATCAATACTATACCGGGCTCACTTTCATTTTATCTGTGGGAAGCCACAGGGCTTAAATATACCGATATGATAGATAAACTAGTTTCCCTCGCTTTCAAAAGGCAGAGGAACCGCGATAATTTAACCTTTACGATTAAAACCAACATCCTCTCAGGCGTATCCTTTGGAAGTAAAGGAAGTAAGGGAAGTAAATTTTAATGACAAATCTTTTAATTAAGCTTTTTGTGAAAAACGCACAGAATGCCGAAAATATGCAGGTGCGTGAAAGCTATGGCTCACTTGCAAGTATAATGGGAATCGTTTGGAATATAGTGTTATCAATTATAAAAATTGTGGCAGGTATAATTTCTCACAGTATTTCCATTATTGCCGATGGGCTTAATAACTTTACCGATATGGGTTCATCTATTATCACAATGATAGGCTTTAAGGTGTCAACTAAACCCGCCGATAAGGACCACCCCTACGGACACGGCAGAATGGAATATATGTCGGCATTTATTGTGTCGGTGCTCATTTTATTCGTGGGAATTGAGTTGTTCAGAGAGTCTGTAGGCGCCATAATAGAAGGCAAATCTCAACCCGAATACCCCTTAATTTCGGTAATTATTCTGGTAGTTTCGGTGGTTATAAAGCTGTGGCTTTTCTGCTTTAACCGAAAGATAGCAAAGAAAATAGATGCCGCAAGCCTCTTTGCCACCGCTCAGGACTGCCTTAACGACTGCATCGCAACCTCGGCTATTTTAGTGTCTGTTATAATAGCGAAGTTTGTTTCTCTCCCCTTTAATCTTGACGCCGTTATGGGCATAGGCGTAGGGGTATTTATACTTTATTCAGGGTTTAACCTTGCTAAAGATACCATTAATATTATCCTAGGTAAGCCGCCCGAAGCCGAACTTATAAAAAATATAGAAAACACGATTTTATCCTTTGAGGGCTTTATAGGTGTACACGATTTAATCATTCACAACTATGGTCCCGGCAGGGAATTCGCCTCGGTGCATGTAGAGGTACCGCAGGATATAGATATTGTTAAATGCCACGAGCGAATTGACATATGTGAAAAGCTCGTAAAGGAAAAATTAGATGTTGAATTGGTTATTCATATGGACCCGGTGGAAACAGACAATGAGGAAATCAATCTTGCTAAAGCGGCTATATGCGAAAGGCTTTTAAAAATTCATCCGAGCCTGACCCTGCACGATTTCCGTATGACGCCAAAGAGCGAAAACCGAACCAATTTTATTTTCGATGTTGTCGTCCCAACCGACCTTAAAATGACAAACAAAGAACTGCGGAGTAAAATTGACGATACCGTAAAACAGATTAACCCTACATACTACACCGTTATCACCTTTGATAACGATTTTACCGGAAGATAAAAAAGAACCGCTAGAGCGGTTCTTTTTTTTATAACATTACTGCGTTTTTAAAAACACTTAAATCAACTTCATTGGATTTTAAATCAGGTAAAGTGAATTCTCTGCCCACCATTGAATATTTAGCACCTGCCAAGTGGTTATAGCGCATAATCTCAACCCTATCCTCACCGATGATTTCTGAAATAGCTTTAAGGTTTTCGGGTGTGTCGGTAATACCCGGAATAAGCGGTACTCTTACCACATGAGGAAGCCCTGAATGCACTAAAATTTTATAATTATTAAGTATTTTTTTATTGCTGACGCCCGTGTACTTTATATGCTCAGTCTCATCCGCTAATTTAATATCGAAAAGGCAGTAATCCATAACGGATATTACCTTTTTAAAGGTTTCCTCATCCGCATAGCCGCTTGTTTGAAGCGCCTTATGTATATTAGGTAGCAGCTTTGCAGTTTCCATCACAAAATCTGCCTGTAAAAGCGGCTCGCCGCCCGAAAAGGTAACACCGCCGCCCACAGTACTCAAAAAGCGCTCATACGCCGAGAGCCTCTCAGCCAATTCTTCGGGGGTATATTCTGTACCCGAAAGGGTTATAAGCCCCTTAGGACAGGTATGTAAACAACGCCCAAAGGGTTTACACTCGGGGTGGTCGCAGTCTTTTTTGCACAAACCGCAATGCAGACAACCGGCGTGCTTCACCATAAGCTCGGGTTTAGCACTTAGTCCCTCTGGGTTGTGGCACCAGATACAGCGAAGCGGACAACCTTTAAGAAAAACGGTTACACGACTGCCTGGGCCGTCGTGCACCGTCATTTCCTTAATATCAAATACAGTTCCTATCATACGGTATATTCCTGGCGCATCATAACATGGTCCTGATATTCCTTATCCAGCTCCACGAAATATGCACTCCAGCCCCAGATACGAACAACAAGCTGAGCGTGGTTTTCGGGGTGAAGCTGAGCGTCGCGCATAGCCTCGGCATTAACAGCATTAAGCTGGAGCTGATGACCGCCTAAATCGAAATACTGTTTTACAAGACGTGCTACCTTACCGATACTGTCGACATCATTAAACATTCCGCCGTGGAATTCGAGCGTTAACGGACCGCCATTTATAGCTTTTGCGAACTCGGGTTTTGAGAAGGAGGAAATCACCGAAATAGGTCCCGGAATCTTTGCATAGATGCTGCAAGAGAAGTTGGTACCAAAGGGTTCACCTTTAAGTCTGCCATCGGGCGAAGCGCCGATTTCGGCAGCGTGCCATAAGTAATACATAGCCGAGCCTGTTCCTGCCCTCCAGATGCCGCCGCGGCAGTTCTTTTTGCCCTCAAGACCTTTTGAGAAAGTGTCAACCAATCGGCAAGCAAGGATATCTACCTCATCAATATTCTGACCGAACTTTGGTGTTTCATAGCGAAGCATCGATAACATTTCGGGATTATTCTCGAAGTTTTCGTCAACCGCCTTTATAAGCTCGTCGGCTGTGAATTTCTTTTCATCGAAAACATATTTCTTTATTGCCATAAGGCTGTCTGCCGCGGTGGCAATACCTGTACCGTGAACACCGAAGTTGTTGTATTTACCACCATCGGCAATATCGGGTACCGTCATCATAACCTTCATGAAGGGTGACGGAACAAACCATAAATCTTTCACCGACTCGGTAATTTTATTGCACTCGGCAAAAATTTCGTCCTTTACAGCCTCAAAATACTCTTCAAATGTACCGGAGTTTCTGAGTGAATTATGAAGTGTTACATCAATTACCTTCGGATAAGAGAGCGCCGCAATATTGGCAACGTCGGCGCCAACGGCAGGGATAATAAACTCCCAACAAGCAGCAGTTGTGTAATTTACCGCATCGTTATGCTCATAACCGAGCGCTTTTAAAGCGGGAACAACTATATCATCATTATTATACTGTGGGAAGCCGAGACCTGCCTTAGTAAGCTCGGTGCCAAGCTCATAAATTTCAATTGGAGTGTTTTTATTAACACGAAGGTTAATCTTCGGGTCGATAAGCTTTAAATTGTTGCTCGCTTTAAGGCATAATTTCGAGAAATCGTTAAACACTTCGTTTCCGTTTTCGTCCATACCGCCTAGCACTAAACTCTGACCGTTATCACCCTGCTGAACGCCCACATAGGTATCGCTATCCTTATTGAAGGACAGGAAGAAGTCCTCAACAAGCTCTAAAGCCGACTCCATAGTGTAAACGCCTGCATCCATATCTTTTTTAAAATAGGGATACATATATTTATCGAGTCTGCCGACTGTATTATGATAGTTACCCTCAAGCCACAAAGCGAAATGCACTATGCGGAAGAACTGCATAGCCTCGCGAAGATTTGTTGCAGGATATCTAGGCACTACATTTAAAACCTCTACTATATCGGTGCGACCGATACGCTCTGCCTCGGCTTTATAGCGGTCGGCAAGGTCAATAATAGCATCGATACTGCGACGAGAATACTCATCTGCCGTTTCTCTTACCTTTAAAAGACCGAGAGATAAAATACGCTCATAGTCGGGCGATAAATTGGACATATAGCCAAGCTCGTGGATATAGTGTTTAGCCTTTATTTCCTCCCACTCTTTTTCGGTAAAGCAGTCGGGAATATTCGCAACCGTTCTTATAAAACAGATTTTCTCATCGGGTAAAATAACCGGTGTTTCCTCTTTTATAAGTCTTTCGAAGCGGTCGGTCATACGCTCGATTGGGGTCATTCCCTTTCTTGAATATTCCTCACCCAAGTTCCAATCAACTATATGGCGGAACTCGTGGTGCTTTTTAGCAATTATGTAATGTAAAAGCTTGTTCATAAAATCTCCTCCATTATATAAATATTTAACTATTTAAAAATCTTTACAACCTCAAATGTAAGCTTTTTGTAGCCTGCATCGGTGAACAGAGCGCCGTTTTGGGCTCGATCCAGAATAATTTTTTCACAAAAAGTGCCTAAATCGGCAAATTTAGCGTTTTTATCAGCGGCTAACACCTCGAGAGTTTTATTAAACCCAAAAATACGTGTGTTCATATCCTTGCAGAATTTTTTCGGGTCAACCATTGTGTGAGCAACAAATACAAGATTAGCATTCTTCTGCTTTTCGCCTATTAAATTGGCCACTTTTAAAAGAGTCTCGCCAAACTTAGTAGGCGTTTCATTTCCAAGTACCGTAGGGGTAAAGCAAATAACGTCATATTCCTTTCTTGCGGCTGTGAGGGCATACCTCAGGCGCTCTATATACAGCGCATCGCACATAGGAATAGAGCCTGTCTGACGATGGACACTCCACTCATTACCCAAAAGCTCCTCGTAGTAAAAACTCATACCCTCGGTTACAGCATCACCAATAATCAGCACCCGCTTTTTGCCATCGGTGTAAAGCGACGGAAGCCAGGTACGCGACCAGATTTTCTCGGCAGTTTCCTTGCCGTCAACATATTCTGCCAATCGCTGTGTAGACATATAATCGGAAAATTTACTACGCTTTGAATCTACAACCATTTCTGCCACCTACCTTGCAAATTTCATAACCTGAAAGGCAAGCTTTCGGCTACCGTCTTTATTATAGTGTATACCGTCGAACACATGGTCATCCTTGATTTTTAAGGAATAAACTGCCAAATCATTAAGAGAGAAGCCGAACTCCTCACAAAGCTTTCTACAAATTTGGTCACGTTTTTCGGTATGCATATGCCAGCTTTCAAGCGGCTTTACAAAGGTACCGTCGGGCTCGGGAACATATGTAGAAACACAGGTTGCCAACACTATTTTAGCACCCGAGTGAAGCTCACGCATAAGAGAAATTGCCTCGCGATATGCTTCTTCATATTCTTCGGGTGTTTCAAGCCCGTGTCCGCCGTTATTAAAGTGGATAACATCGTAAGGCATCCGTGACTGCATTAAGGCATTACGAAATGTCGGAATAAAATCACGGTCATTAATCGGTAGCGAGGTTGTAAAGGAATCCACCGTCCAGTTACAGTTTGCAACCTCGTCAATAACACTATAAATGCCTCCTGTAATGCTATCACCCACAATAAGCATTCTTTTTTTATCTTTTTCGTACAGTCCGTTAATGTTTATATAATCCCAGATTGTTTCTTCGGTAGGATATTCTTTTTTTGCAATTACAACCGTTTGTGTTTCGTCAATAGCTATATGTGACATTTTTTTACACCACCTATTTAAGTTCCTCTACCCAACAGATTTCATTTTTTTTGAGTGTTCTCTGAACGTCAATTACACGCTGATTAGAGGAGCCGCGGAATTTAAGGGTTATATCCTTTTTCTCTTCAACAAATCGTCCGTCAACCAACACGTCAATATAGGATAACATTTCTCTTGTATTTTCGGTGTTAGCACGGCTATCTCCTAATAATTCTTCGTCGAGTAAAAACCCTGTATAACACCAAATATCCTTATTTGGAAATTCGGTCTTTATCCGACGCAGCAGCTTTATAAGCTCGGGCTGATTTTCAGGCTCAAACGGCTCGCCGCCGAGCAAAGAAAAACCCCCTATAAAGTCGGGCTTCATCAATTTTATTATATCATCGGCGGTGTCTTCTGTAAAGGGTTTTCCGTAAGAAAAATCCCAGGTATCGCTATTGAAACAGTTTTTACAGTGGTGCCTGCAGCCCGAAACAAACAAAGATACCCTTACGCCGAGGCCATTTGCTATATCATTTTTCTTTATCTCTCCATAATTCATAATTACCTCCGATTTTATGGGCAAAAACTCCGAGTTTTACAACTCGGAGTTTATTAATTATAAGTGCAATACTCTTTCCTTTATTTCCTGAGTTCTGCCCTGATTCCAATACTGTGTACCGATATATCCGCAGGTGCGTCTTGCTACATTCATTTTAGCCTGGTCGGTGTTGCCGCACTTCGGACAGCGCCAGATAAGCTTTCCGTGCTCATCCTTTATAACCTCAATTTCACCGTCGAAACCACATTCCTGACAGTAATCGCTCTTAGTGTTAAGCTCGGCATACATAATATTTTCATAAATATACTGCATAACCGATAAAACTGCGGGCAGATTATCCTGCATATTTGGTACCTCTACATAGGAAATAGCGCCACCCGGAGATAAATCCTGGAACTTAGCCTCAAGTGCTAATTTATCAAAGGCATCAATAGGCTCGGTTACGTGAACATGGTAGCTGTTTGTAATATAGTTTTTATCGGTAACACCCGGAACTATACCAAAACGAGCCTGCAAACACTTGGAGAATTTATAGGTTGTACTCTCAAGCGGAGTGCCGTAAAGCGAATAGTCAATATTCTCTGCAGCCTTCCACTTTGCTGTGTACTCATTGAGTTTTTTCATAATTTCGAGTCCCAGCGCTTCGCCCTCGGGCTCGGTTAATTTTTTACCGTTCAGCGAATATACGCACTCCCAAAGACCTGCAAAGCCGAGCGAAATGGTTGAATATCCGCCGTGAAGCAAACTGTCAATGGTCTCTCCCTTTTTAAGTCGGGCAAGGGCACCATACTGCCAGAGGATAGGAGCGGCATCAGAAAGAGTGCCTGTAAGGCGCTCGTGACGGCACTGTAAAGCTCTATGGCAAAGTTCCATTCTATCATCAAAAATCTGCCAAAATTTATCCATATCTCCGCCGGCAGAAAGACCTATATCAACAAGGTTTACGGTTACAACACCCTGATTAAAGCGTCCGTAATACTTCGGTTTTCCATCCTTATCAACAAATGGGGTTAAGAAACTGCGGCAGCCCATACAGGTATAGCAGTTGCCGTTACCGTTCTTATCAACCTTATTTTTAAGCATAATCTTTTCAGAGATATAATCGGGCACCATTCTCTTTGCAGTACATTTAGCTGCAAGCTTGGTAAGATACCAAAAGCGTGTACCCTCTTTAATATTATCCTCTTCAAGCACATAAATGAGTTTTGGGAAAGCGGGTGTAATCCAAACGCCCTCCTCATTTTTAACGCCCTGAATACGCTGAGTCAGGGTTTCCTCGATAATAAGCGCAAGGTCGGCCTTTTCCTGCTCGTTCTTGGCTTCATTAAGATACATAAATACCGTTACAAAGGGAGCCTGACCATTGGTGGTAAGTAATGTTACTACCTGATACTGAATTGTCTGAACTCCTTTTCTGATTTCATCACGAAGCCTCTTTTCAACGATTTTATTAAGCTTATCGTCCGACACTTCCATATCGATAGCCTCAAACTCCTCAGCAACCTGACGTCTGAGTTTTTCACGGCTAATCTGAACAAAGGGAGCTAAATGGGTAAGGGATATACTTTGTCCGCCATACTGATTAGATGCTACCTGAGCGATAATCTGTGTAGCAATGTTACAGGCGGTTGAAAAACTGTGCGGCTTCTCAATAAAGGTTCCGCTTATAACGGTACCGTTCTGTAACATATCCTCTAAATTTACCAAATCGCAGTTATGCATATGCTGAGCAAAATAATCAGCATCATGGAAATGAATAATTCCTTGATCGTGAGCCTCAACAATATCGCTAGGCAAGAGTATACGCTTGGTGATATCCTTGCTTACCTCACCCGCCATATAATCGCGCTGAACACTATTAACGGTTGGGTTTTTATTGGAATTTTCCTGCTTAACCTCTTCATTATTGCACTCGATAAGAGATAAAATCTGCTCATCTGTGGTGTTGGCTTTACGGATTAGCGCACGGTTATAACGGTATTTGATATACCTTCTTGCAACCTTGAACGCCTGCTTCTGCATAATACCGTTCTCAACCAAGTCCTGAATTTCCTCAACGCTGAGCGCTCTGTCTACAGCACCGCAGGTATTTTTAACACTTTGCGCAATATCGTTAATCTGCTCCGGAGTCATACGCTCTGATTCATTAACGCTTTCATTCGCCTTCGTAATAGCTACAATAATCTTATTAATGTCAAAAGTTTCTTCCGAGCCGCTTCGTTTAATAATCTGCATAAATTTACCTCCCCATTCACTATATATTGTGTTTTGCCTGATTTCACGGCACAAATTATGCCGTTTTTTAGGCGAGCAAATATATTATATCACAATTTTTTTATTTTTCAATAGGCAAAACCACAATATTTGCTGTTTTTTTATGGTAAAGTGAATTTTTGTACACAATATATATGTATTAAGGGGGAATTTTATCCATTTTACCAAATCGACAAAATGCCACAAAAAATAACACCCTAAAAAAGGGTGTTAAAAAATTATTCACTTTCATAACCTACAACTATATATCTTCCCTCTCCTGAACAGGTTGAGAGGGTAATAAGCTTTTGCGGATATGTTGGGGTTATCCCGCTTTCATATAGGTCTATAGACTTTAAATATTTTATTCGATTATTATAAGCCTCTTCGGTATCGGCCTCTATAAAAGAATACCATTTATCGTTAGGCGCTATCTGAGCCGCTGCAAAAACGGTGAATTTGTGTACCTTATCTGCTGTTTGATACTCAATAACGGGATAATCTCTCATATGCTGTAGAGAACGGTACCATCTTAGCTGATTAAACATAGTTCCGTTTTTCATATTATGACCATACAGAATAGTATTTTCACTGTTCCCATCACATCTCGCATCTGCAAAGGGTGTTCCCGAATATGAATATTTACCTTGAAAATTTAAATGCAGATATTTTTCAGGGTCATTAGGGGTGTGCATTACAGGATAATTAATAATGGTACCATCAACATAAATCCAGCCTATGCAATCGCTATTGGCACTGAGTATCGCCGAAATATCTCTTACCATCTCAACCGTTTCGGTTTCTTCTTCGGTTTCTTCCGCCTTCTCAGCAGATGCGATTACAACAAGATTTGAAAGCTCCTCAAAATCATTCTGCTCTTTTTTACCTATTACAATACTGCGCACAAGCATAAATAACGATACGCACATTATGACTGCCAAAACTGCTATTAATATATTATAAACCGAAATTTTTCTTTTCATATTACTCCGTTCTGAGCGGTCGGCCTAAAAGAGTATCGATGGCGTCGCGCGCAGATTTATTCTCATATAAAATTTCATAGCACTGCTCAATAATCGGTAGCTCTACCCCATATTTAATAGACAGATTATGGGCGTGCTTAGCAGCAAAATATCCTTCAACCGTACCTATGGTTTTAAGCGCTTCACATACCTTTACACCTTCGCCCACCAGTTTTCCGAAACGATTATTTCGACTATGAACAGATAGGCAGGTAACTATTAAATCACCTATGCCCGAAAGACCTAAAAATGTGTGTTCACTTGCACCCATCTGGGCGCCAAGCCTTGTCATTTCACTGAGTCCCCTCGTCATAATTGCGGCGCGTGTGTTGTCGCCAAGACCGAGACCCGCGCAAATTCCTGAGCAGACAGCGATTACATTTTTGAGTGCTCCGCCGATTTCAACACCTGTTACATCATTATTGGTGTATATGCGGAAATTTTCGGTGGAAAGTAAATTCTGCACCTGCTCGGCTGCCAATATGTTTTGCGATGCCGAAACTACCGTTGTAGGAAGATTTCTGGCAACCTCTTCGGCATGAGATGGACCAGACAGCACCACAAGTGTACTCTCGGGCAAAACTTCTGTTATCACATCGCTTAAGAGTCTTCCCGTCTCCTTTTCAAATCCCTTGGCAACATTTACTATTATTCCTGCGTTCTTTACCTTTTTTAGCTGTTCGGCAGCAGATTTAACCGCAACACTCGGCACTGCAATAATAGTAACATCACTACCCTCCGCGATAGTAATATCGGTAGTAATGCCAATTTCCTCAGCTAAATAAACATCCTTTAAAAGACGCTCGTTAGTGCGTTTTGTGAGAAGCAAATTTACTTCATCCTCAAAAGGCGACCAGATATTTACGGTATGATTTTTTGATGCGGCAACAATTGCTAAAGCCATACCCCAACCGCCTGCTCCAAGGACCGTTACTTTCGCCATTATTTCTTCTCCTTCTTTATTGAGAATTTCTTTTCTGTGCCGTTTAATATACGCTTAATATTCTCTATATGTCTTAAAATAACCACAAGTCCGCAAATGACCGTTATAACGGTTATTACAAGCGGATTAACACTCTGTGCAAAACTGCCGCCATAGGCCAATGAGCAGGTAATCCCGACAACAATCAATGTAGCAATTAAGGACGACATCGATACTGTTTTTGAAATAAGCAGACAGACTGCAAACCCTATGAGACCTATTATAATAGCCACCGGACAACAAACGGCAAAAATACCAACACTCGTTGCTACCGCCTTGCCTCCACGAAAACCAAAGAATACAGGGAAACAATGGCCGAGCATACACGCAAGGCCGCAAAGGAACATACCGTATTCAAAATTAAAGGGTAAAAAGCGGAAAATAATTACACCGAGCAAGGCCGCTACCGCACCCTTTAAAATATCAAGTGCGAATGTGGCGGCACCGGCGCGCTTGCCTGCAACACGCAGAACATTTGTGGTTCCTGCATTTCCGCTTCCGAAATCCCTTACATCTACATTATTATATTTCTTTGTGAAGATTACTGCAAAGTTTATGCTACCTATTAAATAGGCAGCAACAACCGTTAAAGCAGCAAAAAGATAATTCATTACTTATCGCCCCGTTCTCTTATAACAAACCTGACAGGTGTACCCTCAAGCCCGAAGGTTGAGCGTATCTGATTTTCTAAATAACGCTGATATGAAAAATGGAAAAGCTCCGCTTTATTGCAGAAGCAGACAAATGTCGGCGGCTTGGTCGACGCCTGAGTGATATAGAATATCTTAAGTCTTTTTCCCTTATCAGAAGGCGGTTGAACACGCGCCGTAGCATCTGCTAAAACATCATTAAGCATACCTGTGGATATGCGCATTGTGTTCTGAGTGTGAACATATTTTATAAGGTCGAAAAGGCGGTCGATTCTCTGACCTGTTTTTGCCGAAATAAAGATAATAGGTGCATAGGTCATAAAGGAAAAATCCTTCATAAGCTTTTTGCGGTAGGCGTCCATAGTGTGTCCGTCCTTATCCACAATATCCCATTTATTAACAGCAATTATACACGCCTTGCCTTGCTCTAAAGCCAGTCCCGCAACCTTGGAATCCTGTTCGGTAAAACCGTCAGCTCCATCTATCATTATAACACAAACATCACTGCGTTCAATAGCCATTTTTGCTCTGAGCACACTGTATTTTTCGATTGTATCCTCAACACGCGATTTACGGCGGAGTCCCGCAGTATCAATAAAGTTAAATCTACCGTAATTATTCTCTATTTCGGTGTCAATAGCGTCTCGGGTAGTACCTGCAACATCCGACACAATCGAGCGCTCTTCACCCGAAATATAATTTATAAGCGAAGATTTACCCGCATTTGGCTTACCGATAACCGCAACATTTATAATTTCGGAATCAAGTTCTTCCTCGTCAGAAAAATCAATGTGTGCAAGCGCGGCATCAAGCAAATCACCTGTGCCGTGTCCGTGAACCGAGGAAACCGCAATAGGTTCCCCAAGCCCTAAATTATAAAACTCATAAAATTCAAGCGGAATATCACCTATTTTATCGCACTTGTTAACACAAAGCACTATCGGCTTTCCGCTTTTCTGAAGCATTGCGGCAACATCCATATCTGCCGCCGTAACGCCCGATTTTAAATCGGTAACAAATATTATAACATTTGCCATTTCAATAGCGAGCTGAGCCTGATTGCGCATACTTCTTAAAATATAGTCATCGGTTTTGGGCTCAATACCGCCTGTATCGATAACCATAAATTTTTTACCTGCCCACTCAGCCTCACCGTAAATTCTATCTCTCGTAACACCTGGGGTATCGTCAACAATGGAGAGTCTCTTGCCTATCAGTTTATTAAAAAGTGTGGATTTTCCTACATTTGGTCTACCCACAACCGCTATTACAGGTTTTGCCATTTTTACACCTCCCGCGATAAAACTGCATCTAAAAAGTCCTGACCGTTATTATTAACAACCACTAATTTAACCTTCAATTCTTTTTCCAACTGCTCTACCGTTACATCATCAAGAAATCTGTCGTTCTCATGCCTTAGCATTGATGAAGGGATAAGCAGTCTGCCGCCTAAATCCTTGCCCGATAACTGCTTAATGATATCGGTGCCGATAACCAGTCCCGAAACGGTGATTTTGCCACCGAAAAACTCATTTTTTATGGCATAAACATCACAATCAATACTGTATTTTTGCCCTATTTTCTCTACAAGGGATTTAATAAGTGGCTCGGCTGCCTCACCTGTGGCAATAGCGCATTTGGGTGCGGCACCCGAAAATTCAGTAAATTCCAAAGCATCATTCACTTCGCTTATAAGCAAAGAACACAGTCCCACTCCGTTTTCAAGCTGTAAAAAGTCTCCGTAAAATTCAGCTTCAGGAAAAGGCAGCCCCGCTAAAATATAAAATTCGTCGGCACCGTAAACTCGGCGCTCACCGTATTTCCCCAGGCATTTTTCATTATACTTATCTATAATACCGAGCGTCTGCTTTGCCCTCTCGGCATCATACGGTGTGATTTCGGGCAAATTCTCACGGTGGCCCGTAAGACCTACCGGCACTGCCGCTATACACTTTACATTACTGAGGTTTGTTAAATCCTCAAGAGAGCGCTCAAGCTCTTTCCCATCATTAACATCGGGCACCAAAACAAGTTGACAGTTAATATCAATACCCGCATCGTTAAAACGGTTTATAAGATTTAGCACCTCGCCCGCATTTTTATTCTTCATCATGTGAGCACGAAGCTGAGGATTTGTTGTATGCACCGAGATATTAATGGGGCTTATGTGCATTTTTATAATACGCTCAACCTCATGTTCGGTAATATTAGTAAGGGTTATGTAGTTGCCGAACAAAAAGGAAAGGCGCGAATCATCATCCTTAAAATAAAGACTTTCCCTCATACCCTTGGGCATCTGGTCAATAAAGCAGAAAATACACTTGTTTTTACAGCTTTTCTGCTTGTCCATTAAATATGTATCAAATAAAAGGCCTATTTCCTCATATTCATTTTTGGATATGGTTTTTGAAAAGGTCTTGCCGTTTCTTAATAAACTTAATTTGAGTCTTTTATCATTTTCAAAAAAGCGGTAGTCAAGAATGTCCATAATTTCGTTGCCATTAATACTAAGCAGTATGTCCCCGCCTTTTATCCCTTTTTTAAAGGCAGGAGATTTTTTCTCTACATCCTTTATAATTACAGACATCTTCTCTTTCCCCCTTTTCGATAAATTTTGCGTTAAAACAAAATAGAGGAGGATATCCTTCCCCCTCTACCCTAACTTTGCTTAAACTCGGTTATAATTAGTCCTCAACCTTAACTACTTCACGGTCGCCGTAGTAACCGCAAGCAGCGCAGAGTCTGTGAGGTCTTTTGTACTCGCCGCAACGTGAGCACTTAACAAGTGTGGGAGCGGTAAGCTTCCATAAATTGTTTCTTCTTTTATCTCTTCTAGCTTTAGAAGTTCTTCTCTTTGGTACTGCCATTTAAAACACTCCTTAAAAGTAATAATTAATCTAAAAGTTCTTTGAGCGCCGCAAGTCTGGGGTCAATCTGCTTTTTGTTGCAATTGCAGGTATCTTTATTAAGATTTGTTCCGCACTGTGAACATAGCCCCTTACAATCCGGTTTACACAAATGCTTCATCGGGATTTGGAGCATCACATCGGTTCTGCAGAGCTCTGCCAAGTTAAGCTCCTTTTCTTCTACCAGCAAGATATTTTCGTTATCCTCATTTTCTTGTTCAGTTACGAGAATATACTCCCTATCAACCAAAATACGCTCGTTGCAATTGGTAGCACAACGGTCGCACGGCGCTGTATAGTCGGCTTCACCTTTGATTTCAAGTGTAACCACATCGGCACTGTTTTTAAGTGTTACATAAAATTCTATCGGCTTTAAGAAAGGTTTGTTTCCGAAAAACTCTACATCACTTAAATCTAAACTGAATTGGGTCGTTTCGCAATATCTTTCGAAAGAAAAAGCCTTCTTTAAATCTAAAATCACGAAATCACCCCAATTTTCACGATATATATTATATATGTGCTCTGCCGTTTTGTCAAGGCTTTTTTAATATATGTATTTATTAAAAAAGCAGCACCGTTTTTTCGGTGCTGCTTAAGGCCTGATTAAAGTTTTTCTGCAATCTCGAAAATCTTCGCAGGAAGGTCCGTCTCGTCTGCAGAAATTGTAAAGCAGAAGTTTACGTGGCTATCTTCTGCGAGAGCCGATACTCTGTCAAGAAAATCTGCAAGCTCGTTATAGTCTCTTGAGCCGATGCGAAGAGTTGCATCACCGAAAATATCGGTTACGTCGTGGTTGCCTGCGTTAATACCTGCGAGCATACCGTAATATTCGCCGTAGCCCTTAATGCCGAAATCTTCACTGTTTATAAGTCTTGCCTTATGCTTTATACTAAAGCGCAGATTTTCTCCCTGCTCAATACATACAACGTTGCCCTTACTGGATTCTGCAGCCAAATTTACTAAGTCTATTAATTTCTTAGTTTTACCTGAACCCTTTTTTCCAACGATAAGTTTAATCATAATTGCCATCTCCTTTATATTTTACCGCTCAAGAGCGGATATTTTACTCTGCTATTTGCCAAGTCTTGCTTCGAGCTCTGCCTTCATATCCTCATAACCGGGCTTACCGAGTAAAGCGAACATATTCTTCTTGTAGCTCTCAACTCCGGGTTGGTCGAAGGGATTAACGCCTAACATATAACCCGAAATAGCGCAAGCCTTTTCGAAGAAATAGATAAGTCTGCCGAGGTTTTCCTCGTCTGCCTTATCAACCGAAATTACAAAGCTCGGTGTTCCTCCGTCGGCGTGAGCAAGAACAGTCCCCTCAAAAGCCTTTTCATTAACAAACGACATCGGTTTGCCTGCTAAGAAGTTAAGACCGTCGCCATTAGTTTCCTCTTGCTCAATAATAACATCACTGCCGCAATCATTTACAGTGATAACGGTTTCAAACAGCATTCTTCTGCCGTCCTGAATATACTGACCCATAGAGTGAAGGTCGGTGGAGAATGTAACGGATGCGGGAAATAGGCCCTTATTGTCCTTACCCTCACTCTCTCCGTAAAGCTGCTTCCACCATTCTGCTAACTGTGTAAGGCGGGGCTCATAGGACACGAGCATTTCAATCGCTTTACCCTTGCGGTACATAGCGTTTCTGGCGGCGGCGTACATATAGCAGTCGTTAGAATATAAATCAGGATTGGAATATTCCTCTTCTGCTGCCTTAGCGCCTGCCATTAAAGCGTCAATATCGGCGCCTGCGGCGGCTATCGGTAAAAGGCCAACGGCTGTAAGAACAGAAAATCTTCCTCCTACATCATCCGGCACTACAAAGCACTCATAACCCTTTTCGTCGGCAAGAGCCTTAAGTGTTCCGCGAGACTTGTCGGTTGTGCAGTAGATACGCTTAGCAGCTTCCGTCTCCCCGTAGCGCTCCTCCATCAGCTTTCTGAAAACTCTGAAAGCTACGGCGGGCTCGGTGGTGGTACCCGATTTTGAAATTATGTTTACAGATACACGCTTACCCTCGCAAAGCTGTAAAAGCTCGTTTAGCGCAGAACCGCTTATGCTGTTACCTGCGAAATAAATTTCGGGGGTGTTTTTAGCTAAGTTGTTATAATAATGGCTCTTTAAAAACTCTATTGCGGCGCGAGCACCGAGGTATGAACCACCAATACCGATTACTACCAGAACATCGGTATCGCTTTGTATCTTCTGAGCTGCCTTTTTAATTCTTGCAAACTCATCTTTATCATAGTTTGTGGGAAGATTTACCCAACCGAGAAAATCGTTACCAAGTCCGTTTTTATTTTTAACTGTTTCGTGTGCGGCGGCTACCTGAGTCTCCAAGCCCTTTATATCATTTTCTCTTAAAAAATCCTTCGCATAGGAAATGCTGAATTTAATTGCCATTGTGTGAAGTACGCCTCCAATATTTTATTAATTATATTTTACACTAAAAACATATCTTTTTCAATATAAATATTGGAAATTTTTAAATTTGTTTACATTGTAAAGAGCGCTCTTAGTAACATTTTGAGTGTAAATCCAAAAGAAAGCTTCGGAACGTCGCATTTTGCCTTTAAATTAATAACGCCAAGCTCTGTATCCCCCGAATTTACATAGACACACCCAACCGTGTCCCCCTCGTTTATAGGGGCCGACACATATTCAGGTAGCTCTATATTCTGAGTAATACTGCCCTTATTGCTTTTCTTTAAAAGCACATTAATGCCGCCGTCGGCATAAAGCTCTACAAAATCCTGAACACCACCCTGCACCTCCACGCTTACGGGAACGTCGGACTGATATTCGATATAGGAAAAGCTATAGTTTGCAAAACCGTAATTAAGCAGTTTTCTTGCCGCTTCAAAACGATCGGCACTGGTATCTCCCTTCATAACCACAGCTACAAGGCTCATACCGTCGCGCTCAGCGGTGGCGGAAAGACAATACCCCGCCGTTGAGGTTGTGCCCGTTTTAAGCCCTGTGCAGCCCTCGTAAAAACGAACCAATTTATTTGTATTTACAAGCTCACTCTTACCGTCTCTGAGCGAGTCCATCCAAACGGTTGAATACCTTTTTACAATTTCGTGCTTTATAAGCTCTGCCGACATAATGGCTACATCGTGTGCTGTTGTTAAATGGCCCTCAGCGTCAAGGCCTGTTGTGTTCTTAAATGTAGTGTTAATCATTCCAAGTTCACTTGCTCGCTCGTTCATCATAACAACGAAAGATTCCTCACTGCCTGCAACCGTCTCGGCTAAAGCCACCGTTGCATCGTTGGCAGAGGCTATAAAACAAGCTTTTAAAAGGTCGTCTACCGACATTTGTTCCCCTGGTTCAAGCCAGATTTGTGAACCACCCATACTGCAGGCGTACTCACTTGCCGTTATAATGTCATCTGTGTTTATAACACCATTATCTATCGCCTCAACTATAAGTAGCAGCGACATTATTTTGGTTATTGAAGCAGGCGCTAATTTTTCATCCGAATTACTTTCATAAAGTATCTGCATAGTATTGGGCTCTAAAAGTATTGCTGACTTTGCCTTTAAATCGAGCACTTGACCGACCGCGGCAGGCGCCTCTGCTGATACAGGGAGTGGAGTGAACAGCTCCTCATCTATATATTCGCTTGAAACTGTAGTGCTGTTTGCCGATACGGTAAAGAAAGCCAAACAATAGCACAGCACTATTGATATAAAAAACTTCATCTTACATACCTCCAAAAAAAGATATGCAAAATGAAGTTATTTAATCACCTAAAAGCCTAATTCTTCCTCGCAGATGAGAACTTTTATTCGGTTTTTCTCACGCTGATAAGTCGACACTACATAGTTACAGCATATTCGGGCGTCACTGCCGCAGCCCGAAGCGATAGCGCCGTTTTCTGCCGCTATACACACACCCTTTTCTCTACAGTAAGTATCACAGTTAAGACGTACAGTATTCTTTGGTGCCGCTACCGTTTTAACCCTGAGTAGCGCCTCTGGAATATCCTTAACAATTTTGTTCTTACCCACAACCATTATTACATTACTCGGTCCATACATTATGGCTGCGACTCTGTTGGATCGTCCGTCAACATTAACAAGCTCTCCGTTTTCTGTAAGTGCATTTGCCGAGCAGAAGAAATAGTCAGCCGTAAAATAATCAGCAATCATCCGCTTTTCTTCCGCTTCGTTTTTGGGAGCAAAGCGGTCGATATAATTATACTTTTCTTGTTTTATTAAATCCATAATACCGCTATCTATAAGCGTCTGTGAGCCGCCGTTTGATATTTTGGCACCCTCGGGCAAAAGCGCTTCAACATACTCGTAAATTTCACGGGCAGTAGTAAAATAGTGCGCCTCTATATTATGTTTTTCGAGTGCCTTTATAATATTCTCCATTAATTTTCACCCTTTACTATAATTCCGCCGCCAAGCACGGTGTCTCCTGAATAAAACACCGCTGCCTGTCCGGGTGTCGCCGCGCGCTGAGGCTCTTTGAATTCAACCAGCACACCATCCTCGATTTTGGTTATAACGGCGGGCTGTGGTGCCATAGAATATCTGAGTTTTACCTCAGCTTCAATAGGCTCTCTAATATCCTCGCCCGAAATAAAGCTCACGTCTTGCACCTTTACTCTTTTTGAAAAAAGGAACTCCTCATCGCCTAAAATCACAGTATTCTCTTGAGCATTTTTGCTTATTACAAACTGAGGCTTCCCGAGCGCTATACCGAGTCCCTTGCGCTGACCTATAGTGTAATTAATAATACCGTTATGCTCACCTAAAATTTTACCGTTTAAATCGATAAAATCACCCTTGGCACTTTTCTTTCCCGTAGCTTTTTCAATGAATGCAGCATAATCCTTATCGGGTACAAAGCATATATCCTGACTGTCCTTTTTCTTGGCATTTATAAGCCCGTAACTTTCGGCACCTTGACGAATTTGCGACTTTGTATATTCACCTAACGGTAAAAGAATATGCTTAAGCTGCTCTTGTGTTAGAAAATAAAGCACATAAGACTGGTCCTTGCTTGGATCGGCAGCTTTAAGCAATTCATATCGCTCGGTATCCTCATTAAACCTTATTCGAGCATAATGTCCTGTTGCAATATAATCAAAGCCATTTTCTTTGGCAAATTCGAGAAAAGCCCCGAATTTCATTTTTTTATTGCAGTCAATACAAGGGTTAGGAGTTAGGGCAGAAAAATAATCATCTATAAATTTTCCGATTATCTGCTCTTTGAATTCAGCCCTCTTATCAAGACAGAAAAACTGCATTCCGAGTGCATTCGCAACAGCCTCGGCATCATTTATAGCCTCATTTCCGCACAGGCTCATAATAGACCCCGAACAATCATAACCTTTTTCTCTTAGAAGTTGTGCAGCAAAGGAGGAATCTACACCTCCCGACATTGCAACTAAAACCTTGTTACCCATACTAATCTATATCCTTACCGCAGCAGCGCTTGTATTTTTTGCCGCTGCCGCACGGACAGAGTGCATTCTTTCCTACAACACCCTTACCCCTTACGGTTTTTGATACGGTACCGTCATCGCCTGTGCCCGTTTCTTCGGCAACCTTTTCGCGCTTGATTTCGGTATTCTGCCTGATTTCAGCCGAGAGCACCGCCTTTGCAGTTTCCTCACGGATAGTGTCGGTCATAGTAGAGAACATATCATAGCTTTCATTTCGGTATGCCACAACGGGATTGTGCTGACCGTAGGCTCTAAGCCCTATACCTCGGCGGAGCTCATCCATAGCGTCGATATGGCCCATCCAATTTGTGTCAACCGATTTCAGCAGCACATAGCGTTCTATTTCCTTTACGGTTTCTTCTCCGTATTTGGCTATCTTCTCAGCCATTTTCGCCTTTGCCTGAGCATTAAGCATTTCCTTTACTTCGCCGACCGATATATCCCCTAACTGTTCTGCCCCGAACACAAGGTCATCAGGGGTAGTCAGCCAACCGAAGGTATAGCGGCGAAGCCCATCTAAATCCCAGTTATCGTGTACTACTTCATCGGATAAATAGGTGGCTATAGCAGCATCAATTACACTTTCTATCATACCCATAATTTTTGCGCTTATATCTTCGCCGTCTAGCACCTGATTTCGCTGAGCATAGATAAGCTCACGTTGCTTATTCATAACATCATCATATTCAAGCACATTTTTTCGAATGCCAAAGTTACGGCTTTCAACCGTACGCTGAGCATTCTCAATAGAGTTTGAAAGAATACTGAACTGAAGCGGCATATCCTCTTCGAGCTTTAGCGAGTCCATCATATTATAGACCCTCTCTCCACCAAAAAGGCGCATTAAATCATCCTCAAGGGAGATATAAAACTGAGTTCTGCCCGGGTCGCCTTGTCTTCCTGCACGACCTCTTAACTGGTTATCAATACGGCGTGATTCGTGCCGCTCGGTACCTATAATGCAAAGTCCGCCTGCCCGCCTTACAGCATCTGCCTCGGGGGCAATCTCGGCTTTGAATTTATCGTGAAGTTCTTTAAACCTATCTCTCGCAGTGATAATTTCAGCATTATCGGTTTCGGCAAAGCCTGTAGCCTCGGCAATAAGCTCTTCCGATAACCCTTCGGCCCTTAGTTGCGCTTTCGCAAGATATTCCGCATTACCGCCGAGCATTATATCGGTGCCTCGTCCTGCCATATTGGTGGCAATTGTAACAGCACCGAACTTACCCGCCTGAGCGATAATTTCAGCTTCTTTTTCATGATGCTTGGCATTCAGAACATTATGCTTTATTCCCTGACGCTTAAGCATAGAGCTTAAGAGCTCCGATTTTTCAATGGTAACCGTACCTACAAGCACAGGCTGACCTATTTTGTTGCATTCAATAATCTTGTTTATTACCGCGCCAAACTTTGCCCTCTCGGATTTATAGACAATATCAGCCTCATCAATACGCGCAAGGGGCTTATTTGTAGGAATTTCAATTACATCCAGCTTATAAATCTCGCGGAATTCCTGCTCCTCGGTCATAGCCGTACCTGTCATACCCGATAGCTTCGAATAGAGCCTGAAGAAATTCTGGAATGTAATTGTGGCGAGAGTTTTCGACTCATTCGCAACAGTTACTCCCTCTTTGGCTTCTATTGCCTGATGCAGTCCCTCATTATAGCGTCTGCCATACATAAGACGGCCTGTAAATTCGTCAACTATAATTACTTCGCCGTCTTTCACAACATAGTCGGCATCGCGTTTCATAATACCGTATGCCTTTATTGCCTGATTTATATGGTGTGAAATAGTCATATTCTCAGGGTCGTTAAGGTTTTCGATTCCGAAATACTGCTCTGCCTTCTTAACACCCTCGGGGGTAAGAGTACAGGTTTTTGCCTTTTCATCAACAACATAGTCGCCGTTAAAGTTCTGTTGTTCATCGGTCTGCTTGGTATCGGCCTCTTTCACCTTAATCATCTTAAGGCCGCGTGCAAAATGATTTGCTCGGATATATAAATCGGTAGATTTATCACCCTTGCCCGAAATTATAAGCGGAGTTCTTGCTTCATCAACAAGAATGGAGTCAACCTCATCCACAATAGCAAAGTTGTGTCCTCGCTGAACCCTGCCCTCTTTATAAACCACCATATTATCGCGCAGATAATCAAAGCCGAGCTCGTTATTGGTGCAATAAGTAATATCGGAATTATAGGCTTCTCTTTTTTCCTCGGTATCCATACCGTGAATAATAAGGCCCACCGAAAGACCTAAAAATCGGTAGAGCTTACCCATCCACTCGCTATCTCGCTTAGCAAGGTAATCGTTAACCGTTACAATATGAACACCCTTGCCTGAGAGCGCATTTAAGTATGCCGGCAGTGTGGCAACGAGTGTTTTGCCCTCTCCTGTTTTCATTTCACTTATTCTACCCTGATGCAGTACTATTCCGCCCAAAATCTGAACGGGAAAATGGCGCATACCGAGAACTCGGTCAGACGCCTCTCGGCAAACCGCAAATGCCTCGGGCAAAATATCATTAAGTGTCTCACCCAAAGATAATCGCTCTTTAAACTCATTTGTCTTGTTCTTTAACTGCTCATCGGTAAGGCCTCTGTATTCTTCCTCAAGACCGAGCACCTTTTGCTGAAGCGGCAGTATTCTTTTTATTTCCTTTTGGCTGTAATCTCCAAAAAGTTTTTTAAGTAATCCCATTTTATTTCCTCTTTTTCTATATTTGGTTTATTTTATCACAAAAATATTAACAAATATAGTATTTATAGTCGATAAATTCCATCTTTGCAATAAATTCCCGAGGATATGTGAATTTGTCCGTCGGTTGTTATGAAAACGGCCTCGACACCCTCAATATTTTCAATAAAGTTTATACCGTCATTCAGCCCCATAACAACCAATGCTGTCGAGAGAATATCAGCATCAGTAGCATCATCCGAAATCACCGTTACACTTACTAAATCAGTTTTTACAGGGTATCCTGTTTTTGTATTTAAAATGTGGTGATAGTATGTACCATCACTTTCAAAGCCTCTCTCGTAGGTACCCGCCGTAACTACAGCCTTATTTGCTACCCTGAGCGTTGCTATGCTTCCATTATTGAATGGGTTTCTAATGCCCACATCCTGTTTTTTCCCCAGTATATAAAGGTTTCCGCCTAAATTTATAACTGCATTCTTTACCTGTTTTTCCCTTAGGAAATCTCTGATTTTATCGGTAGCGTAGCCCTTAGCACAACCACCTAAATCTATTTTAGCGCCACACAGGTCAACATTATTTCCATTAATTTTAATTTTTTTAAAATTAACTAATGGCAGTTTGCTCTCAATTTCTGCAGAAGCCGGAATAGTTCCCTCGCCGAAATCCCAAAGCTCCGATACTGCACCCACCGTTATATCAAACGCACCATTGGTTTTATCGGAATAAAAGGCACAGGTATTTATAAGGCTTAATGTGTCATTACTTACATTAAGTTCTTCTCCTTGGTTAAGCCTTGACACTTCGCTATGCCCCAGTGTACGAGAAAACAGGTTCTCATATTTCTCGCACAGTGCCATAGCCTCATTTATCACCGAATATTCGGCATCCGCCTCAATATTTACCACAGTATCCATTAAAATACGGGTTGAAGAATTATTATAGTTCGGTGTGCAACCGCTAAGAATTAACAGCAGAGCCGCCGACCAAAAAGCAATATTTTTTCTCATATAATAAAGTATAACAAAAATTTTTCTTATTGTAAAGAAATACTGTCTGTATATTTGTATTAATAAATTAAATACTACATTTGAAGGAGGGGTTCAGATGCAAAAAAATACAGTTTCAACCTTTACAAAGGGCGCCGTTACGGGTATGATAGCAGGTGCAGCATTACTAACCGTTGGTAAAATGGTTATGGATAATAATCATAATCTATCCAAAGGCTCTACAAAGGCATTAAAGGCAATGGGCGAATTTATGGACGGAATTCATACAATGTTCAAATAAATTAATAAAAAATTATGGCATTCACATTTTCAGTGTCTGCCATAATTTTTATTTATCATACATTTTTAAATTATTAGTTCTACCCAAGATATAGTCAGTAGATGTTTTATAGAAATCCGCAAGAATTACTACATATCTTGTTGGTATTTCTCTCTTCCTTGTTTCGTAGTTACTGTATACTCTTTGGTCAATACTAAGTATATCCGCAACTTCCTTTTGAACTAAATCATTATCTTCTCTTGAATCTTTAAGTCTTGGTTAATACATATTTTCACCTATTGAAATTATCAAAAATTTATTCAAACAATGCGTCTACCGTTACATTTAATATTTTTGCAATTGTATAAATTTCTTTATCTGTCGCAATTCTTCTTTGTCCCTCAAGTTTTGAATAGCTTGTTGGGTTTATATCACAGCCAAGCACCTGCATTTTAGATATAAAATCTTTTTGCTTTATTCCCCTATCTTTTCTCATTTGCTCTATTTTCTTACCTACCATATTTTCAGTTCCATATTCTAATTTTCTAGTTTTCAAAATATCACCCCTATAATTCTTTACAAGAATTATAGTTCGTAATTTTCTTGACATAATTCCGAAACGGAATTATAATAAAAATAATTCCATATTAGAATTATTGGTGATATTATGATTAAACGAATTGTTATTGCCGGATGCAGAGATTTTAATGATTATGCTATAGCAAAAAAGCACATTGATTTTTATATTAAAAATATAAAAAATAAATATGAATTAGTGTTTGTATCGGGTGGATGCCGAGGTGCCGATATGTTAGGTGAACATTATGCCAGAGAAAATAATTTTCAGATTGAGAGATATAAAGCCGAATGGAGAAAATACGGCAAAGCAGCGGGACCTAAAAGAAATGAAAAAATGTCGCTTATCAGCGATTATGTTATCTGCTTTTGGGACGGAAAAAGCAAAGGCACAAAATCAATGATAGAAGCAGCAAAAAGATATAAAAAGCCGTTAAAAATTATTTATATATAAATTAATCCCGATGTATTCCATCGGGATTGTTTCTTATTTATTCTTAATATACTCATCAATTGCTGCTGCAGCATTTTTACCCGCACCCATTGCAAGAATTACGGTAGCGGCACCCGTTACGGCATCGCCTCCTGCAAAAACGCCCTCACGTGAGGTCTGTCCTGTTGCCTCATCAGCAATAATTCCGCCCCACTTTTCAGTATCTAGGCCACTTGTGGTAGATTTAATTAAGGGGTTGGGCGAAGTTCCAAGTGCCATAATAACGCAGTCGGCTTCTATTATAAATTCACTACCCTCTTTAACTATCGGACGGCGTCTTCCCGAGCTATCGGGTTCGCCAAGCTCCATCTCCACACATTTAATGGCGCGAACGGTGCCGTTTTTGATATCCCTTTTATCATCGGGATTGCGATAGCCTATAATTTCGGTTGGGTTGCAAAGGGTTTTGAATATAATACCCTCTTCAATTGCGTGTTCGATTTCCTCTCGTCGAGCAGGAAGCTCCTCCATACCTCTGCGGTAAACAATGTAAACCTCAGCGCCAAGTCTTTTAGCGCAACGAGCTGCGTCCATAGCAACATTACCGCCGCCAACAACGGCAACGCATTTAGCCTTTTGTACAGGGGTATCGCTATTATCAAGATAAGCCTTCATAAGATTAATTCGGGTTAAAAACTCATTAGCCGAATAAACGCCCTTTAAATTTTCACCCGGAATATTCATAAACTTAGGAAGTCCTGCTCCTGAGCCAATGAAAACCGCCTCATAACCGCTGTTTAAAAGCTCATCAATGGAAAATGTTTTACCTATAACTGTGTTGGTTTTTATTTCAACTCCCAAAGCCTTTAAGCCTTCAATTTCGGTCTCAACTATTTTCTTAGGTAAACGGAATTCGGGAATACCGTACACAAGTACACCACCAGCCAAATGCAGAGCCTCAAAAACTGTTACGGAGTAGCCCATTTTTGCAAGGTCTCCCGCACAGGTAAGCCCTGCAGGACCCGAACCGATAACCGCAACCCTATGTCCGTTTGACTTAATCTCGTTTTTGAGCGCCTCACCCTTAGCATTATGATAATCTGCCACAAAGCGTTCAAGTCTGCCAATAGCAACACTCTCGCCTTTTATTCCTCTTACACACTTGCCCTCACACTGATTTTCCTGCGGACACACTCTGCCGCACACTGCCGGCAAAGAGGAAGACTCCGCAATTATTTCGTAAGCCGCATCAAAATCACCCTCGGCTACCTTTCCGATAAACTCGGGGATATATATTTTAACCGGACAACCTGCAATACAGGGCTTGTGTTTACAATTAAGGCAACGCTGAGCCTCATCTATAGCCTGTTCAGCGGTATAGCCGAGCGCTACCTCGCTAAAGTTTTTATTTCTAACTTCGGGAGCCTGAACAGGCATTTCGTTACGTTTAGGATTCATATTTGCCATCGTTACTTTGCCCCCTTAAATAAATTACAGGCTTCCTCATGCTTGTGTCTTTCAAAGCCCGAGTAAATATTTGAGCGTTCTATAGCCTCGTCAAAATCTATTTCATGTCCGTCAAATTCAGGTCCGTCAACACACGCAAAGACCATTTTGCCGCCTACACTGAGTCTACATCCGCCGCACATACCTGTACCGTCAATCATAATCGGATTCATAGATGCAACTGTTTTAATTCCGTACTCTTTTGTAAGCAGACACACAAATTTCATCATTGGTAGCGGTCCAATAGTTATAACCTCATCGAACTCTTTACCGCCATCAATAAGCTTTTTAAGTGCCTGGGTAACGAGTCCCTTTTCTCCTTTAGAGCCATCGTCGGTCATAAGGCAGAAGGTATCGGAAACGGCGCGGAACTCATCCTCTAAAATAACAAGTTCTTCATTTCTGAAACCAATAATACTCGTTACTTCACAACCGAGAGCGTGAAGCTTTTTAGCCACGGGGTAAGCGATAGCACAGCCAACGCCGCCACCAACAACAGCAACCTTGCGAAGCCCCTCGGTGTGCGTTGCTTTACCGAGTGGACCTACAAAATCTTCAAGGTATTCACCCTCATTTTTATGGTTTAATTTTTCGGTTGTAGCACCGACAATCTGGAAAATAATTGTAACGCTACCCCTCGTTCTGTCAAAATCGGCAACGGTCAGAGGAATTCTTTCGCCCATTTCATCGGTTCTCAGTATTATAAACTGCCCTGGCTCTACCTTTGCGGCTACCTCGGGTGCCTCAATTTCCATTAAAGTTACAGTATTGTTAAGACTTTGCTTTCTTAAAATTCTATACACATTATCACATCCTATACCGTTTAAGTATAACAAAAAAAAATAAAAAAGTCTATATGTAAATATAGACTTTTTATTGTGCCGAAATATTTTTGAACTCAATTTCGTACCCATCCCAGCTTAAGCTTATCGGAATGCCTAAATCGGTAACGGTAAAAACAAACTCCTGCCCGTCTGCCGACACCACCACTTCCAGTTCTTCCCCCTGTTTATAAGCCAACTCCCCTGGAAGCATTGAAAAGGCTTTATGAATTTTGCCCAAAACTCCGAAATCTGTATTATTAATAGGAAAATCCTTTTTTAATCCCAAAAATTCGGTATGAACGCTTGTGTCAGAAAACCTAAAGGTAAGCCCCTCAATATTTACAGGCGAAATCACGGTAAATTCCATATCTCCCCCTGCTTTAGCCTCTGCATTTATTAAAAATGAACTGCCACCGTGAGAAATCTCGAAATTGAAGCTTAGGTTTTCGGGCTTCACAACGACGGTGCTACCGCTACAGCCCGACAATAAAACAAACACAAACAAAAGGCAAAAACATAAAACTTTTTTCACAAAATAACACCCCGTAAAAATATATTACGGGACGTTTTGTTTTATACTGTTAAATTTCGGAAAATAGCGTTACTGCCATATTTTTCGGCACCGAAGCCTTTATAGCGCCGAGCATTTTTTCATTAAGCGACAGTACAATAAAAACCTTTTTGCTCTGCTTTTTAACAAGCAGGAAATAGGCATCGTCGGTGTTGCCGCAGATATACTTTTCCATCGCATCGGTAACGGGCGGATTTTTCTGAGTATATCTGCCAATTCTCTGAATATCGGTACACTCGAAGCTTATAACTCTTTTTCTTGAATTTTTACCGATTATACAGTCTACATCCACCGTACCGTTGGTGATAATGTATTCATATTCCTTGTAGAAAAAGCCGAGCAGTTTCCACTCGCCGTATCCCACAGCCACAATACCGACGATTAAAATCGGATATGGGCCCGATAACCAGAAAAGTGCTATGCAAATACCTACCGATATAATAAGCGACAAAACTAATACCAGATTTGAGAGCGCCGAACGCTTTATTTTTACAAGTTGTTCAAAAAATACATCCATCATTTTTTCTCCTGAATTTTTTTAATATTATACACCCTTTGGGCAGTCTTTACAAGTTAAATAATTATTAATTCTTTTGGACTTTTGGTTAAATTTAATACACCATGTTTCTTAACAACCACCATATCCTCTATTCTCACACCGAATTTATTGGGAAGATATATTCCGGGCTCAACGGTCAGCACCATATTTTCTTTTAATTTCTCGTTACACTTTGGGCTGAAATTCGGGTGTTCGTGGATATCAAGCCCTACACTGTGCCCAAGGGCATGTCCGAATGTACCCTCGTATCCGGCACCATCTATAATTTCACGCGCAGCTTTATCAATATCTGAACAGATTTTACCTGCCTTAATTTGATCAATTGCCGTTTTTTGTGCCTTTAAAACGGTTTCGTACACCCTTTTTTGCTCGTTGCTTACCTTGCCAACGGCTACAGTCCTTGTCATATCACTGCAATATCCGTTTATTACCGCGCCAAAATCCATTGTTATAAAATCACCGCTACACACCTTTTTATCGGTCGGCACACCGTGTGGCAGAGAGGAATTTTTCCCAGACACTGCAATCGTGCTGAAAGCGACACCCTCGCTACCCATTTTTCGCATAAAGAATTCAAGCTCCAGAGCTATTTCCTTCTCACGAACGCCCACCTTTAAAAATGATAAAATATGTGAAAATGCGGCATCGGTAATCCTTTGTGCCGCTATAATACTATCTATTTCAGATTCACTTTTAAGCATACGGCTCTTTCTTAAAGCATTGGATAATGCCGTGCTACTGCTTATCTGTATACCCATTGCCTTTCGATACGATTTTAATTGCGAAATTGATAGTTGGTCGGTTTCAATAAGTATTTTTTGGATTTTAAGGTTTTGAAGATATTCTTTTACATCGTCAAGTCGTGTAAAGAGGAGAACCTCCATATTTTTAACCGTGTTTTGCGCCGCCTCGAAATAACGCGAATCGGCAAAAAACACCGCTCGAGAATCGGTTAGAACAACTATACCATCGGATGCGTGGAATCCGCTTAAATATCTTCGGTTTGAGCTTGAAGTTATAAGAGCAGCGGTGCCCTGTTTTAAAATTTTAGTTATACTATTTAACATATAAGTCTCACCTGCTTTTCATATAAATATATTAAACAATATTCTTTTAAAATTCAAGGTGTAATTATGTATATTTTTGATTTGCACTGTGATACCCTACACAAATTTTATGAAAATCCCTGCTACAATTTTAAATCTAATAACGGACACATCTCTGAATGTGCTCTGCACCTTGGCGGATATTTAGCGCAGTGCTTTGCCATATTTTTGCCGCCCCAAATACCACGATGTTCACAATATTCATTTTTTCGGAATCAGTATACCTCATTTTTGCGAATTTCCGTCGGAAATATAAAAGCAGCAAAAACTAAACGAGATATTCACTCTAACCTTAAAAAAGGTAAAATTTCCTCCGTTTTAACGGTCGAAAATGCAGATTTTTTAAATGGGGATTTCAAAAAGCTTAAAATTCTTGAAAATTTAGGGGTGAAGTTCTTAGGGCTTTGCTGGAATAACGAAAACTGTATTGCCGTACCTAACAGTGCGGAACCTAAAAATGATGCTTTGCCACTTAAAAAATTTGGACTTGAGCTTATATACAGGCTTAATTCAAGTCCGATTATAACCGATGTGTCCCACCTAAATTCGGGAGGCTTTGCCGATGTTGCCGCTATTTCGAATAAGCCGTTCGTCGCCTCTCACTCTGCTTGTAGGGCAATTTTTGACCACCCGAGAAACCTTACTGATAATGAAATCAGGCTTATAGCAAATTCGGGAGGCATTGTAGGGCTTAATTTCTATTCGCGTTTTTTAAACGGCAGCGATAAAACCGAATTTTCCGATATTATCCGCCACTACAGGCATCTTATGAAGGTGGGAGGAGAGAGTGTTGCAGCTATCGGCACCGATTTTGACGGTATGGACTGCACTTTACCTGTAAAGACCGCCGCCGATATGCCATATCTTGCCGACAGTCTTATTAAGGAATTCGGCTTTTCGGTGGCTGAAAAAATCTGTTATAAAAACGCCCTACGGCTATTTTAAAAATACAGTAGAATTTTGTCGAATGGTATGTTATGCTTCTGCTACAATAGGAACAAATGATTATTCAGCCTTGCCTGTTTCATCAAATGAGTAAGGCAAGGCAGGAATAGCCGTCATACTTAAGGCAAGTTTACTGCTTAAAAACAAAGTTTTTAACTGCATTTTTTGTGGTATGATTTTTGTCATACCTTAAATTTGTGTAATTCATTTTAAACAAAAAGTCAGGACCTCCGGCTAAGCCGGAGGCTTGAATAGCCCTTCAAGGGCATTTTACAGACGAAACCCCTAAAGGGGCGCCGAAAAGGTTTGCCGACTGCATTTCTTTTTCCGGCTACCCCTCAAGGGGTTTATTTTTATGC
>JAZRKE010000004.1:0-6937 GCA_045646145.1 Acutalibacteraceae bacterium
GGGATTTTCAAACTGTTGAGGGACAAAAACGTTTGGGTTTTCTGCCTTCATTTTAAGAGCTAACTGTAAGCATTCTTCAATACAAAGTCCTATATTGCCTGCATCGTGAACTAAAATCACCTCTGCGCCGTAATGGCGGACAAGTAATCTGCGTTCTTCACTCACCGAATCAGGCATAATTATCTTAACCCTGTAACCTTTAACGGCACCAACTAGAGCAAGACCAATGCCTTGATTTCCACTTGTCGGTTCAACAATAATTGTATCTTTATTTATAAGTCCTTTTTCTTCGGCGTCGCAAATCATATTATACGCGGTACGTGTTTTTATTGAACCACCAACATTTAATCCCTCAAACTTAACAAGTATCTGAGCGTCATCAGGCCCTGTCATATGATTAAGGCGAATTATCGGGGTGTTACCCATCGCCTCTAAAATATTATTATAAATCATCAGCATTTACCTTTCTTAGCAAACTGTCTAATGTATTATACTAAAATCGGCAGAAAATGTCAATGGAAGATAGGCTATCCTTTTAAATCATCGTGTAGGCTATCCTCTTAAATCATCGGTTGCAGGACCGTTTAATAATTTGCCATTCTCACTAAAGCGTGAACCATGACAGGCACAATCCCAACTATGCTCCTGTTTATTCCACTTAAGTGCGCAACCGAGATGTGCACAACGCTTGAGGGTCGGGCACAAGAGATTACTGATTGTTTCAAAGCCGTTAATTACCAGTTGCGGCTTTAAAATGCTGCGAGATGGGTTAAAAACCTCGGCGAATTCATTAGGCGTATCTGTTAGCATATCGCTAAGCAGTTCTGCCGCCACCATAGATGTGGTCATACCCCATTTATTGAAGCCTGTGGCGGTATAGAGGCTATTTGTGTTTTTAGAATATTTTCCGATATATGCTACGCCATCTAAGGTCATACAGTCCTGAGTTGCAAAGTGGGATATTTCCTGCGCGTCGGGATAGTTTTTCTTCGCAAAGTTTCTAAGTTCTTTATATCCCCCACCCTTTTTGCCCGTTCTGTGTCCGCCACCGCCAAGCAACAGTGAATCACCGTAATTGCGAAAGGAAAGACCACAATCTGCCTCATCAACATACATACCATCTAATGTTGCTGCGTTACTGAGCGCCAAAACGTAAGAACGGTGCTGATACATCTTCAAAAAATATGCCCCGTGTTTATTAATAAATGGAAAATGGGTACACACCACTACCCTATCAGCTTTTATTTTACCATACTGAGTTTTGGCGGTATTACCCAGCATCTCGAGCACCTTAGTATTTTCATAAATATTTAAGTCTTTTGAAATTCCGCCTATAAATTTAAGGGGGTTAAACTGTGCCTGATTTTTAACACACACAGCACCCCGAGTTTTAATGGGAAGATGCAATTCTTGGCAAAAATGAGCCTCACAGCCTATATTTTGTAGTGCCTTTAATTCGCTGAACAGTTTATAGCTATTCTTCAAGGAATATACAAAATTATCTTTAATTTTGAAATCACAGTCGATGTCAGCACATAACTCTTTATAGGTGTTAAGCGCCTTTTTATTAGCAAGATAATAGACTTTTGCATTTTCTGCACCTAACGACCTTGTGATTTTTTCGTAAATAAGTCCGTGCTGTAACGTAATTTTTGCCGTTGTGTTAGCCGTAACACCAGAGCAAATTCGATCTTTTTCTACTAAAACGTAATCTAGACCCTGTTTATGCAGAAAATATGCGAGCAACACCCCCGTTATTCCGCCGCCGATAATAAGAACATCTGTTTTTAAATCGTCTTGAAGGCTGGGGAATTTTTGAACCTGAGCCGACATTTCCCACAATGATTTGTTTTCCATTTTATCACCCGAAAATAGTTTTTATCAAATTTTAATTTATATGCAGCGCAAAAAAGCCCCTATCATTCGATAAGGGCGTTAATTTTGGTCTCGGTCCCCTCGCCGTTTCGAGCGGTGCCGAGTTATGAGCAAAAACGGAACTGTAAACCAGCCTGTCGGAATAGCCTAACTGTTGTTACGGCTCAGAAATCGAGTGCACCGATTCTCCGTTGTTACTGATTATATTAAACCATACATATTTTAATAAGCTTTAAAAGGATTTTTAATAAAATGTAAAATTATAAATCCTGCAAATCGGCTTTGGATAAATCATTCTCAAGATTATCTCTGGCTAAATCGTTATCAATTACCGAATAGGACGCCTTGTGATAAACCTTTTGGCTTGGCGCCTTTGTTCCCGCAATTATCGGGTTTGCCTTTTCCTTTCCGCTCTTTGCTTTGCCCTGAATTCCGGGTACGGGCGGCGCATCGTTTTTCGGCTTTGTATGGGTTCTGTCAATTCTTTTCATACCCTGCTTTGCCATAAAAAATCACCTCGGTAATATTATCTGCCGAGGTGATTTTCTTATGTTTGGAAAATTTTAAATTAATGCAAAAATATGTAACCGAGTCCCATCAATATATAAAGAGGACCAAAGCAATAAACCATAAACATTTCGGTATGCGGCACCTTTGTTCCGAAGCAATCGGTAACGGCTAAGCACTCAAAAACATACACCGCCGCACCGCAAAAATAACCTACTGCCTTTAATATACTATATACTCCGTGAACAAAAAACGACGAAAGAAAAAACAACGCCGCCAAAGCCACAAATAAATTTTGCAAAACGAGCAGAGCGTAGTCGATTTTCGGGTGTAATCCGTGGGTTAATTCTTCCTTATCGGGTATCGTTGCATCAACGGTGTGCTTAATCTGCTCAAGTAGCTTAGGCATAGTATACCTGATTTCCAATTTTTATTTGATTATAACATACCGACATTAAGTCTTCAAGAAATTTCTTGAAACGGTGTTAATTATAAAGATACACTAAAACCGATTTGAAAAATACAAATAAAATTGGGGCACCATCCTTACGGAAAGCGCCCCAAACATATCACTTTTTATTATAATTTATTTCTCGTCCTTGTAAATTTCCTTAAAGTACTTGTAAGTGTCTACCTTTAATTCTCCGCAAGCGGCTTCATCACAAGCAATTATTCCATCCTGATGCAACTGTAATGCACTGATAGTCCACGCGTGGTCAACTCCGCCTTCTACACAATGGCGCAATGCACGTGCCTTATTGTGTCCATTGATTACTAATAATACCTGTTTTGAATCACATACAGTGCCTACACCAACCGAAAGAGCAGTTTTGGGAACCTTGTTCGCGTCGTTATCAAAGAAACGAGAATTTGCAATAAGGGTATCTTCCGTTAATGCGCGTATACCGGTTCTCGATGTCAATGAAGTGAACGGCTCGTTAAATGCAATGTGTCCATCAACACCGCTGCCGCCCAAAAATAAATCAATTCCACCATACGAAGCAATTTTGTCTTCATAGCGCTGACATTCTGCTATTAAATCATCTGCCATACCGTTCAAAATATTAATGTTTTCTGCAGGAATGTCAATGTGATTGAAGAAGTTATCATGCATAAAATACCAATAACTTTGGTCGTGCTCTCTGGGTAAGCCAACGTACTCATCCATATTAAAGGTAACTACATTTTTAAAGGTAACCTTGCCTGCTTTATTCATTTCAATCAATTTTTTATAAACGCCAAGTGGGGAGGAACCTGTAGGAAGGCCTAATACAAACGGACGATTCTCTTTATGATTGTTTATCGCATTTGCGATATGCTCTGCAGCCCATTCGCTCATCGCTTCGTAATTTTCTTTAATAATTAGTTTCAAATTTACCACTCCAATAGTATTTATTTTATTGAATTTCTTAACTAAAAATATTATAGCACATACACAAAAAGGTGTCAATTAACTAAAGTTTACAAAATGAATTTTTAAAAAAGCCTGACATAATCTATTATATCGTCATATCCGCAAATTATTATATAAAACTAAAAAAATAGATACAACGCGTTGTGCATATAAATCGTGGCGAAGGCACACCATACTGAAAGTTGTTAAGAATTTCGGACAGATAAAAGAGTGAAAAGTAAAAATCCCGCCCACTTGCGTGAACGGGATTTTTGTCTCTCTTGTACGAAAAAGAACTGGGTGAAAACCGAGAAATTTCATCCAATTGGTTTAATTTTTATTATTTTTCTGCCATTGCACAAAACTTCTCTCATAATAGTATCGTCAGGGAATGGAAGTTCGGTACAAAGGTCGAAATCATTTCTTTCTTTAACTGTGACATCGCCTTCAACTTTTTCACATTTAAGAGAATTACAGACAACATTACCCTTAATTTTTTCAGCTTCAATATTACCTGTTACTGTTACTGTGTCGCCGCAGGTTATATCACCTTTAAGGTTACCACCGCAAGTGATTCCGTCACCAGCTACGCAACCTCCACTTAAATTACCGCCGACTGTAATTGCATCACCCGCATTACAACCGCCGTACACGTGTCCACCAACAACTATCTCATCCGCAGCACATCCACCTGAAACTGAACCACTGACTGTAATATTGCACTCGCTTTGCACACTTTTTGCATCGCCAATAACTTCAAATGTAAATTTATCTGTCAGTCCATCAGTTACTTGTAAAATTTTTCTTCCCAAGCATACGACACCGCGAATAATATTATCATCATACCAAGGAAATTCGGGACAATGATCATAGTGAATTTCTGTTTTAATTTCGCGAGAAAACAATTCATCAATATAGCAACCAAATAAATCAGCCATTGTCGGCAAAAACAATATGTCTGGTGCAGTTTTGGCATTTTCCCATTTTGAAACTGCTTGGAATGTTACACCCAACTTTTTCGCAAGTTCTTCTTGTGTTAATCCACACTTTTTACGATATTTCTGTATATTAGCCGCTAAAACAATGTTTGTGTTATCCATCAAATCATCTCCTTTACTGATATAATTATAACAGACAACACAAAAGCACACAATAAAAGAAAAGTTGATATTTTTCAACCTTAGGTTGAAAGTGATATTCTGTGCTTCGCACAGAGTGATATTATACCTTGCGGCATAGTGATATTTTTGCCGTTGGAAAAGTGATATTCAATAAGGTGCGTAGCACCGTCATTCTTCGTAGCAAGATTTATCTTGCGGAGAAATATTCACCGCCAAAACTCGCGGGGCGAATATCACTGCGAAGCAATATCACTCGCTGTAAGGCGAATATAAATGAAAATGGAACCGGTCTAAAACCTGATTTTCTAATAAATATCAATATTTGCACACTTTGTCTTTATGAAATCGAAAAAATTGTCATATTGTTCCTTTGACTCAAAACAAGATAAAGGTAATATATACGACATAATATTGTTAACATGAATATAAATCATTTTATTGTCAACAATACTTATTCTTTCCACCATAGAATATTTTTGCTCTGTTTTATTTTCAGGTGTAGTTTCTACAAAACTATCTTCGTAAAATTCAATTACAGACTCCGGAGAATACCCCATCTTGCCGCTTTTCTTCAAATTTTTAATGCTTCCTTTTAATGACCATACAAAAGAGGGTTTTAGAAGCAGTTGAAAAAGAACAAACACTATCAACATAGGGAGCATCTCTAAAAAAGGCAAGGATGAAAATCTACCACTAAATAGATATATGAGAACAATTATACCAAACAAAATAGAAAAAGTAATTCTAAAAGTTTTAAGTTGCCTTTTACCATAAGGTGACCTAATCATCCAAAAAACATTATAGTCTAAATAATCTTGGTCGTTAACTTTTACATCAAATTTAAATTTCATATAATTACTCCTTAACTATAGATTCAATAATTGATATATTCTATCCGCTGTTTTAGAGAAAAAATAAAGGTCAATTTCTTTTTCTCCATCGTTCAAGTTTACTCCTTTTGATACAAAAGAAATTTTAGAAGCGGTAGTGTTATCAATCTTATACTTAGCAATAGTTATGAAAAAATATTTAACGATATATTCCGTCTCAGTTATAATTAATGTTCCACCATTAGTTGGCATTAAAGCATTTCCTTTGTGATATCTTAAAACTTTAAATTTTTTCATCTTATCACCGCCTATGTGTAATATCGCATAAAAGCGTAAACAAATCATTGCGAAGCATTGTATATTCCTTCGGAGAATGATGGGCTATGCCCTTATTACATCAATTCCGCAGGAATTGCATATCATCAAAACGAAGTTTTGTATATCAGCATTGCGAAAGGTTGTTTGATACACACCTAAAAGTGTGATGAGATACAAAGGCGGCGAACCGCCTTTGATGATATACACGCTAACGCGTGATGATATACCATTGCTTTCGCAATGGATAAAAAAATCTCGTTCCAAAGAACGAGATTTTTTGGCGCCTCAAACAGGGCTCGAACCTGTGACACCGCGGTTAACAGCCGCGTGCTCTACCGACTGAGCTATTGAGGCAAAAGTGTTGGCATCTACTTATTTTCCCAGGCAGCTGCCCGCCAAGTATCTTCAGCGCAAGTGAGCTTAACTTCTGTGTTCGGAATGGGAACAGGTGGACCCTCACCGCAATCGGCACCAACTCTTGTGCGTACCTTTCGGCACTCTATATTAAACAGTCTATGCTGTTTAATTCGAAATTATTCAATTTTAAAAAATGGTGACCCGTACGAGATTCGAACTCGTGTTGCCGGCGTGAGAGGCCGGAGTCTTAGGCCACTTGACCAACGGGCCACAAATATATTATAAACGCAAAAGCGTATTATAATCAGTGGTGCACCATCAGGGACTCGAACCCGGGACACCCTGATTAAGAGTCAGGTGCTCTACCAACTGAGCTAATGGTGCATCTGATGATAAATCGCACCCAAAAAACTGAACAAAGTGAATGTAAGAAGAATCGAAGTAGGTCAAGCCCTCGGTCTATTAGTACTGCCAAGCTAAATGTATCGCTACACTTACACACGCAGCCTATCAACCCGGTAGTCTACCGGGGACCT
>JAZRKE010000005.1:0-37272 GCA_045646145.1 Acutalibacteraceae bacterium
CAACCAACCCAATTATTGACGAGACTCCCGTTGCCGATATTCCCGAACAGGTTGCTGAACCCGAAACGGAATCTGAGCAATTATCTTTATTTGATGGCATTGACGATAATTCGTTACCATTTTAATTAAAAACAATCAGCCACCGTTTTGGTCGGCAATGGTCGGGGAAATGGTGGCTGACTCTGAATACGAAATGCGCTAAAATATTTTAATGAAAGGAGTGCTAAATCACTTGAAAGTCACTATCGCAAGATGTGACCTTAAGTGCAATGAATATGAAAATGCTATTACTGAAAATGAAATTGAATTGTCCACTGAAGGCATTATTGAACTTATGTATTTAATTTATAAAAACGATATGAAAGGAAGCATAACTAATGAATAAAATTCCCTTATACATTTATTCTAAATTAACGGCAAAAAAGCAAACTAATGAAGTCTTTGACTATGCTGAAGCTCATAATTTAGAAATACACCTCATAGATAAAGACTTGGTTTTCATCAACCCCGATTTTTACAATATATCAATAAAGCGAGATAGAAAAAAGAGCAATAATGTGATTATATATGCACGTTTTTCTTCTTCAAACCAAAATGAAATCTCTATTACAGGGCAATTAGACGAGTGCTTTAAGTATTGTACTAATGAACATTATACTGTTATTGCTATATATGTTGATATGGCAATAACAGGTACAAACGACAGACGATATGCTCTTCAAAAATTAAACGAGGACATATCTAATCAAAAGTATAATGGTTGTAATATTATCGTTTACAAGTCTAATCGCTTTTTTAGAAACAGGAAAAAATCTTCATTTTACAAATGTATTTATGAAACATTTGGAATTGATGTAGAATCGGCAACACAACACTATGGCAAAGGCAAAGACTCAACATTTATGAAAACTATGGAAGAAGGTCTTGACGAATATTTTTCTGTTGATTTGTCCGAAGCAGTAAAAAGAGGTTTGAAACAACGAGCATTGCAATGCCGATATACAGGTGGTTATGTCACATATGGGTATCAAATCAACAAGGAAACAAAACTCTATGAAATCAACGAAACCGAAGCAGAAAACGTGCGAATGGTTTTCAAAATGTATGCCGATAAAAAAGGATATACGGAGATTTTGCGAGAGTTGGACGCTCGTGGTGCTATCACAAGAAAAGGTGTTCCTTTCGCAAAAAACACATTGGGAGATATGTTAGAAAATGAAAAATACATTGGTACTTATACCTATGGTGTAAGGACTCCCAAAGACGAAAACGGCAGCAGAAACTCGCACAAATACAACTCTGCAGAGAATATCATTAAAATTCCTAATGGCATACCCGCTATTGTTGATGAAGATATATTTGCATTGGCACAAAAGCGAAAAGAAGCAAATAAACACGGAACACATAGCAAACGAGAAAAAGAAAAATATTTGCTTACGGGTTTATTATACTGTGCCGAGTGTGGTCACGCTTTTACAGGCAATGTAAGATATGCAGGAAGAAACAAAACCAAATATGTGACTTATCGTTGCACTAATCACAACAAAGGCGAAAAATGCGAGTGTAAAGAAGTAAATAGAGATTATCTTGAAAACTTTGTTATTGATACTATTATCAATCGTGTTCTTATTTCAGAACGAGCAAAGGTCTTACTTGAGGAGTTTAGAGAAAGACAAATCAAAGGTAATTCGGAATATCATAACAGAATTAAATCTCTGCATAAAGAAATATCTTCTCTTGAAACACAAAGAAGAAACATTCTAAATGCCGTTGATAAGGGTATTGCAACCGATGACTTGCTTGAACATTTACAGGACAAAAAACACGAAATAGAGAGAATTAAAGCAAAGGTAAAGGAATTGGAAAATAACGCTCCTAAACCTATTGATGAAAAAGAGTTTAAAAAACTCATTGAAAAAACAAAAGAAGTCATCAAACAAAAAAGCGTTGATGACTTGAGGAGATTGATTTCCTTTTATGTTTCTCGCATAGAAATAGGAAAGGATGACATTTCTGTCATCCTTTCTTTTACCAATATTGTGTTATTGGTTGGTGGAGGTGAGGGGAGTCGAACCCCTGTCCGAAAACTTATTCCTATGGTTTTCTCCGAGCGCAGTTATTTATTGAAATTCCTCTTTTTTCAGGTTAAATAACAAACCTCAAAAAAGAGTAGCCTTTAATGAGTGATGTGCTTAAAGGCGTAGGCACATCCACTTTACCCGCTAATCGACGCCCACCTGAAGCTGCGGGATTCTTCATTAGGACGGCTGCCTAATTAGGCAGCAAGTGCAACTTTATTGTTGTCAGTTAATTTTAAAATTGCGGCTTTTATAGCGGTACCGCACCGCTGCTCGCTTACCATAGTTCAAAATCCCCGTCGAAACCTTTACGCCCCCAAATTTTAAGTAAGAGGTAATAGTGAAGAGGTAAGAAGTAACTATCTATTTTGTTCTTTAATCGCCCTTTCGATATCTCTGTTTGCGGCTTTTTTAGCGGCTTCGGCTCGTTTATCATAAAGCTTTTTACCTTTACAAACCCCTAACTGCACCTTAACGAGTGAACCTTTAAAATAGAGCGATAAAGGAATAAGGGTTAACCCTTGCTGCTGTGTGAGCCCCAATAGACGCATAATTTCCTTTTTGTGAAGCAGCAGTTTCCTATTACGCATTGGTGGTTTATTAAATATATTTCCCTGCTCATAGGGGGAAATATGCATCTGCTTGATAATCATTTCGCCGCCGTCTACGCTGCACCACGCATCCTTTAAATTAACGCCACCGCGCCTTATTGACTTTATTTCGGTGCCCGAAAGAGAAATACCGGCTTCAATACTTTCTTCAACAAAATAATCGTGAAAAGCTTTTTTGTTGGTTGTAATAGTTTTTATATTATCCACCGTTATCCCTCCTTTGTTAGGTTATTATATCATAAAAACAAGGCTGTTAAGCCTTGAAAGCGGCAAAGCCGCTGCAAAACGAAGGCAAGCGTTTTGCTTTTTAGCCATTCAATGTTCTCCGAAATAGTCTAAATCTGTGATTTAGCAATTATTTCGTGAGGTTATTATATCATAAATACGGTATGCGGTCAAGGTGAAGAAAATAGCAAAAAGCCGCCAATTTTGACGGCTTTTGTTATTGTATGGAACGGAAGTAATCGAGTATACCCTCGACAATAGCATCTGCTTTTTTATCGGTTGCAGAATCACTTACAATATTTTGATAATCGGTTTTATTAGACATAAATCCGTTTTCTGTAAGTACAACAGGGCAGGTGGTGATGCGCGATACATAGTAGTAATGCGACTCGGTAGGCCAGATTTTATTATAAAGCTCTGTATTTTCAGTTCTCGTGGCTATAAATTCCGCCGCTGTTTTTGAATACGGTGTAAAATAAGCCGACCTGAAGCCATTAGGCGAACGCGAACTGTTCGAATCGTGATGAATTGCAACACAGAGATTGGAAATAGAATTTTTGAGTTTCTGCATTCGATCAGGCGGATTAATTTCCGTGGAATTATCGGTGCGGTTAAGTATAATGTCTGCACCTAAATTTTCAAGTCTGTCGGCAATCTTTTCAGCTAAAATCAGGTTGCATTTTGCTTCATTATAATAGGGAGACAAGGTGGCTCCTGCACCACCGTCACTTCCACCATGTCCGACATCGATATAAACGGTGATACCTTCAAGTGAGTTTTCATTTTCCATTTTTGCAGGATTTAAAAATCGGAAAATGAGGTTGCCATCAGTGTCATAATAGCAATCCCAACCGTAAAATCCTCCTGTTTTATTAAGCTGCAATCTTAGAGTATAGTCGTTTTCATTCTTTATAATTTTCGCACTCTTAAAAATGGGGTGGTCATCAGGTATCTGGGGTTCTCCCGTCATAACCGTTGCGTAGCAGAAGGTTATATCCAGATAAGAAAATGTAACGTTATCCATCGTGTAACCCATATTGGTTTTCTTGTAGGACTGATTTTTAAGCTCGAAATAAAATGGCGCTTTCCAATCACTCTTAAATGTTAAAAATGTATACTTCTCATCGGTTTCAAAACCTAAAATTTCAAGTTCATTATGGTCGGGAAGTTTGCCTATAGTGGTAGTGGCAACGGTGTGGGAATAGTCATAAGTAGCGTTTGTTTCGGTGTATATTCTTCTGCCACAGCGCAACTTTAAATAATTTTTCTTACCGTTTACTATAATGCCCTCAGCACAATAATCCTGTGTGCCCTTGGGTAAATAACTGTAGGCAGGGTTTGAGTAATCATCTCTTGTTTTGCCGTTAAAGGTTTCGGCATAATCAGCCGTAACCGTAGCAATAAGCCCGGAGCCGACATCTATATAATCCCCGCCCGATGGTGTAACTGATGGATCGGAATCCTTAATTATACTGCTTCTTTTAACCGTTATTTTTCCTGAAGTGGCGGTATCGGTAATACCATCTTTAGCGGCCTTAAAGGTGATTTTTCCGAGATTTATGTTTTCTTTATTGCCCGACGGTAGCTCGAAGGTGCCTACATAATTTACAAATGTATCACTGAGTGCAGTGTCGGTGTCGTTTTGTGTGTCGGTCTTTTCACATTCAACCGTCTTACCGTTCAAGGTTGCGGTAACCTTACTTCCAAGGCGTGCAGTAACATTAACCGAGAGCACCGAGCCGCTGCTGTAGGTCTTATCTCCTTTTGGCTCGAAACTGTCAATTAGCACATAACGGTAGCGCACGGTTTTCGAAATGACCGCTTCTTTTTGTTGGAATTTAAAGGTGTTGGCTCCGATTTTAAGGTAGACCTTAACCGAAAAGGCTCCGTCGGGTGCACATTCAATTTTTTCACCGTTTATTAAAAGTGGTGCCTTAGGGTCGCAGGAACCGGTAAATACATATGTAGACTCAGTTGTGGTGGTGTCCTCGGCTTCGGGTGCGGTAATTACGAGCGGGATTTCAGGTTCAAACAAAGCCACAGTGTCTTCGCTGATTACAGGCTGTGGCGGAGGGGGAGTTTCGGGCGGTTTGCTTAAATATAAGCATAGAAAAGCACTTAAAGCCACGATGAGAAGAATAGCTGACGCAATAAGTGTATTTTTTAAGGTTATGTATTTTTTTAAATTTTTAAGTTTTTTAAGCATTTTAAACTCCCCAAATACTAGCTTATTATAATTTAACACAAAATAAAGTATTTGTCAAAGTAAAGAAAAACTCATAATATGCAGTTTTTATGCATTTATTTAAGTGTTTTTTGCATAAAATACAATTTATCAAGATTTTTTATGCAAAACACTTGCATTTTTATTAAAGGTGTGATATATTAATGATACTAACATTTTTTAGGAGGAACAAAAAATGAAAAAAATTATAGCTTTAACCCTTGCGTTATTAATGGTTGCGGCTTGCTTTGCAGGTTGCGGCGGCACAAAAAGCGAAGCATCAAAGGTTATTGATATTGCCTTAACCAATGAAGACTATGCTTTTGGAGTTGACAAAAATCAACCCGACCTTTTAACTCAGGTAAATGCTTTTATTGCTGAGATTAAGAGCAACGGCAAATTTGATGAAATCTGTAACAAGTATTTTGGTGACGGTACACCTACTCCTGTTACCTCGATGCCTGAGGATGCTTCCAAAGATCAGCTTGTAGTTGCTACCAATGCTGCTTTTGAGCCATTTGAGTACACCGAAGGTGATAAGTATTTGGGCATTGATATGGAAATTGCTGCATTACTGGCCCAGAAACTCGGCAAGGAACTAGTAATTAAGCATATGGACTTTGACGCTGTTTGTCTGTCTGTTGGTCAGCAGAAGTGCGATATTGCAATGGCAGGACTTACCGTTAAAGAGGATAGAAAAGAGCATGTTAACTTCTCGGATACATATTATAATGCCGCTCAGAAGCTTATAGTTCGCGGCGACAATACTGAATTTGATGAATGCAAAACTGCAGATGAGGTTATTGCAATTTTAAATGCAAAAACCAAAGATACCAAGGTAGGCTATCAGAACGGTACAACTGGCGCTGCTTTTGTTCAGGGTGATGAGTCTTGGGAGTTTGAAGCACTTCCTGTAACTGGTGTTGGTTATAAGAACGGTTCTCTTGCGGTTCAGGACCTAATAAATGGTAATCTTGATATTGTTGTTATAGACTCTGCTCCCGCTGTTTGCATTACCGAAGCTATCAACGCAGTAGCATAATTTCAAAATAACAATATATTACGCAAACACCTCACCATTTCGGTGGGGCGTTTGTTGTGATAAGTAGGGTAATTAAATGGGAAATTTTGATAGAAAAATTGAAGTTTTTATAGAACAGTTTATAAAATATGAAGGCTATAAACGCGTTTTAGAAGGTCTGCAAAATACACTGATAATTGCCGTTATGGGACTTATTATCGGTATTGTTATCGGCACTCTTATAGCGGCAGTGAGGGTAATGCCTAAATACAAGCGTTTACCTCGAATTCTCAATGGATTCTGCGATGTTTATGTGAGTTTTTTTAGAGGCACACCTATAGTTGTTCAGTTGTTACTTTTTTATTATGTAATGTTACCGTTGCTTTCGCTTCAGATGACCTCTGTGAGCGTATCTGTTATAGTTTTTGGACTGAATTCCGGAGCATATATATCCGAGATAATGCGTGCAGGTATTCTTTCTGTTGATAGCGGACAGATGGAGGGCGGTAGGGCTATGGGACTTTCCTTTTCAGCTGCTATGATGAAAATAGTGATACCGCAAGCAGTAAAAAATATTCTTCCTACCCTTGGAAACGAATTTATAGTTCTTATTAAAGAAACTTCGGTTGTAAGCTTTGTAGGTGCTACCGACCTTTATGTTGCATTTAACAACATAGGCTCTAACAGCTATGAATTTATGGTACCGTATCTTGCAATGGCTATTATCTATATAGTTTTAGTCTTGATAATAAGTACACTTATAAAAATTATGGAAAGGAGTCTGAGAAAAGGTGATAAGAGTATCTAATCTTAAAAAATCCTTTGGGAAATTAGAGGTACTCAAAGGTATTGATATCACCATAAAAAAAGGTGAAAAGGTAGTTATCTTAGGCGCGTCAGGCTCCGGTAAATCTACATTTTTGCGTTGCCTTAACTGTATGGAGGATCCGACCTCGGGCAGTATAATTTTCCATGGTGTAGACCTGGCAGATATGAATGTTGATATAAATGTTCACCGCCAGAAAATAGGAATGGTTTTTCAGCATTTTAATCTGTTTAACAATAAAACGGTTATTGATAATATAATGTTGGCGCCCTTGTATGTCGCAAAGAAGAAACTGAACCGTGCAAGGAGGAATAAACTTTTCGGCAAACCTTATAACGCTGAGGATTACAGACCTATCAGCGAAATCAGGGCTGAAATTAAGGCGAGAGCAATAGATTTACTTAAACAGGTTAATCTTGAGGAAAAAGCCGCTGCTTACCCATCTCAATTATCGGGTGGACAGAAGCAGCGTGTAGCAATAGTGAGAGCCCTGGCTATGAATCCCGATGTTATGCTTTTTGATGAGCCAACCAGTGCACTTGACCCCGAAATGGTGGGCGAGGTTTTAGAGGTTATGAAGAGTCTCGCCCGTGAGGGTATGACAATGGTGGTTGTAACTCACGAAATGGGATTCGCCCGTGAGGTTGCTGATCGAATTATCTTCATAGATGAGGGTGTTATTTTAGAGGAGGGTACGCCTGAAGAATTTTTCGGTAATCCCAAAACCGAGCGACTTCGCGACTTTTTATCAAAGGTATTATAAAGAATTCTCCTTACCTCGCGGTAAGGGGAATTCTTTTGTGCAACGAATACTGCCCAACTTCCCATAGGGAAGTTGGGCAAGCGATGGGATTTTTTTCTTTTCAAAAATTTGTCAAATGTTATTGAAATATGAAGTTAATTGCCTTATAATTAAAAAAGAAAGAGGCGTTTTATGAAATTTACAATCTTCACACTCGGTTGTAAGGTTAATCAGTATGAATCTCAGGCTGTGGCGGAGCTTTTAATAAAGCAGGGCTACGGTAAGATACTTGCCGATGAAATCCCCGATATAGTTATTGTAAATTCCTGCTCGGTTACGGCTGAGAGTGATAGAAAAACAAGGCAGGCGGTGCGCAAATTCCGTTCAAAATATCCTGATGCTATAATAGCCCTTATGGGCTGTATGACCTCGGCTCATCCCAACACCGCTGAGGAACTGCCCTGTGCCGATATTATTATAGGTAATAAGGAACATAAAAAGCTTATTAGACTAATCCAAGAATTTTATCAAAATAAGAAACGTATAATCGATATAGAAAAACACGAAAAAAATGAGGATTATTCCGCGCTTTCTATTACGGATTTTTCGGAGCATACCAGAGCGTTTATGAAAATTGAGGATGGTTGCGACCGATATTGCACCTACTGTATAATTCCATATGCGCGTGGATTTGTGCGTTCAAGAAGTTTGCAGAGCATAAAACTTGAGGCTCGGTCTTTGGCTGATAACGGTTATAAAGAGGTAGTGCTTGTAGGTATAAACTTGTCGTCCTACGGAAAGGATAATGGACTCAATTTATACGATGCCGTAAAGGCTGTAGCGCAAACGGATGGTATTGAGCGCGTAAGACTCGGTTCTCTTGAACCGGATTTAATGGATGATACTCTGCTTTACAATTTGAAAACGGTGGATAAATTTTGTCCGCAGTTTCATTTATCTCTTCAGTCGGGCTGCGATGCAACGCTCAGCAGAATGAACCGCCATTATGACAGCGGATTTTATTACGACTTAGTAAACCGAATCAGGCAGGTATTTGATAATCCCGCCATTACCACCGATATTATGGTGGGTTTTGCAGGGGAGACACAGGAGGAATTTGAGCAAAGCCTCAAATTTGTAACAAAAGTTGGTTTCGCAAAATCGCATATTTTTGCATATTCGCGAAGGAAAGGTACTGTAGCCGATAAAATGACGGGTCAGGTCAGCAATGCTCAAAAAGCCGAACGCAGCGGAATAATGATATCTGAAACGCTAAAGAGTGAAAATGAGTTTTTGGCTTCGCAATGCGGAAAAATTGCCCGAGTGCTTATTGAAACGGGTAAAAACGGGTGGCTTTCGGGATATACCGAAAACTATACCCCTGTTAAAATGAAGGGTAGCTATGATATGTGTGGTAAAGTGAAACAGGTCCGAATGCTTTGTGTGCAGGATGGATGTGTTTTAGGAGAAATTTTAGTTAAGGAAGGATAAAATGTCAACTGCAGTTGTTATTGAAATTGTTATATCGTTTATTTTAGCGGCAACAATTTCACTTTTGGTAATATTTTTAAGGAAGGGTAAAATCGGGAGAACTACCGCAATTCTCGGTTGTATAATTTCGGCATTGATCGGAGTTTCGGGAATTCTTGCTGCTTCACTTTATGATAAGCCCAGTTTCTCGGTTTTGGGCGAGGAAAAAATGGTTATTCCTGTGTTCTCGGAATATGTTGAGCCGGGTGCATCGGCACATTTCAGAGAGCAGGACATAAGCGATAAAATATCTGTTAAGGGCAGTGTTGATACCTCTGTCGTAGGGGATTATGCGGTTGAATACGATTTTACCCACAGTGGTCATTATTATTACGCTGTCAGAAATGTAAAGGTTGTAGATACCGTTTCACCCGAACTTTCTCTTTCAGGCGATAGTGAAATTACGGTGTCGGCTCTCGATTTGTATTCAGAGCCCGGCTTTGCCGCAAACGATAATTATGATGGGGACCTCACTGCTTCGGTAAAGAGTGAGAGAACAAAGTCGGAAGATGATAAATACATAATTACATATACCGTTTCCGATTCTTCGGGAAATACGGTAACAGCTCAGCGTATAATTAATGTAAAGGATATCATAAAGCCTAAGTTTTCAAGTAACAAGGGAAGCTTTATAAATGTTGTAAAGGGTTCAGAATTTAATATGCCGACCGTTACGGCTTCTGACGATTTAGATGGTGATATTACCTCTAAAATCAGCTCTTCAGGCAGTGTCGATACCGGGGCCACAGGTGTGTATAAGCTTGAATATTCGGTGTCGGATACAGCGGGTAACACAGCAACCTTGTCTATTCAGGTTAATGTATATGTACCCGATGATCCAAGCCTTTCAAGAATATATCTGACCTTTGATGATGGCCCCAGCTCTAATGTTACACCCAGAATCCTTGATATTTTAAAGGACAATAATGTTAAGGCAACCTTTTTTGTGAATGGATACAGTGATGATAAATTACCCCTCATTAAACGCATAATTGATGAGGGGCATACCTTAGGTGTTCACGGCACCTCTCACGATTACAAGTCAATTTATAAAAGTGTTGAAGCAAGCGTGAACAATTTTAATTCGCTTAAAGATAAGATATATAAGCAGACAGGTTATACCACAACCGTGATGCGTTTTCCGGGAGGTAGCTCAAATCAGGTAAGCAAAAACTATTGTAAGGGCGTTATGACCGAATCGGCCTATCGCCTGACAAATCAGGGATGGAGATATTTTGACTGGAATGTTGATAGCGGTGATGCAGACGGTAAGATGAGTCGCAGTTACATACTTAACAAGGTTAAAAACGGACTTAAAAAGGGCAGGGCAAATGTGGTACTAATGCACGACCATTCCTCTAAATCTACCACAGCCGATGCCTTGCAGGAAATAATAGATTATGGCAATGCTAACGGATATATCTTCTGCCCTATAAATGAAAGCACCCCTGATATACACCATACAATTGCAAATTAAATAACGACAGGCTATTGCTCAACTCTTGCGAGAGTTGGGCAGTTATTTTTATTTGTTAAACTTTTATAAGGAAAGTTCGATTGATGGTACCTTTATTTTACCAGTGGTTAAGATTATCACTATATGTTATAATAAAATCAAATATTTTTAAGCTTTCCTGTAAGATTTCGCAAATTGTGTTTACTAATATGGTAAAAGGGGAGTTTAGGCGGTGAAAATCACGAAGGATGAACAAATAATTGAAGCTCTGTTTAATAGGGATGAAGGTATACTCGAGCAGATTTCAAATAAATATAGAAAGATATATGTAAGCGTTTTACGGCAAATACTCGGCAGTGATGAGGATGTTTTTGAATGTGAAAACGATGTTTTGTTGGCGGTTTGGAATTCTGTACCGCCAAATAAACCGAATAATCTTGCGGCATATATTGCAAAATTAGCACGAAACATAAGCATAAACAGATTTAAGTATAATACAAGACAAAAACGCGCGGTTGGATATACCGTAGTTCTGCATGAATTGAGCGAGTGTATTCCGGATAATTCATTTGGGAAGGATTACACAGAGCATTTCAAGGATAAAGAGCTTGGACAGATTTTAACCGATTTTGTAAGGAACCTTGATGATGAAACTAGGGTGCTTTTTGTCAGAAGATATTTTTATCTTGAGTCGGTAGGTAGTCTTGCAAAGCGATATGGCTTTACTGAAAATAAGGTATCGGTGAAGCTTTACAGGGCACGAAACAAATTACATAAAATCTTGGAAAAGGAGGAGGTAATTATATGAAGGACCGGAATGCACAGAATCTGTTTGAAACACTGGGAGAACTTCCAGAGGATATTTTAAATGAAGCGTTAGAGACCGATAACGCCCTTAAATTGCATTCTCTCGGCGCCAAAAAGACACAAAAAATAATTGTTATTCACCCTGTTTTAAAAAGATTTGTTTCCGTTTGTGTTTGCCTTGCAATTATTGTAATATCACTTTTGAGCGTATGGCAGTATAAACCTCAGGAGGCTCCGATAATAAATGAAGGTAGCTCAGGTAGTGTCGGCAGTGAAGTTAAGGGTGAAAAATTTGAGATTGACAGTTTGGATAAGCTGAATTTCTATTCGGTTAAAAAGGCAATTTCCGAAATCGGTTTTGACCCTCTTTCAAGCAAAAACGGAGAAGCGAGTTTGGTAAATTTGACGCAGAATATGAATAATAGCTTTAAAAACATTAATGCCGATACTCCTTTCACAATTACCATGTACTGTTATTTCAAAATTTACCTTGATGACCCTCAGGGCTTTTTAGCAAAGAAACTCGGCGGTACGGGCTCAGTAGATGTCGTTGTAACAAAAAACAATTTTGAAAATATGATTACTTTTAAAAAGGGTGATAATTACTATTCCTGTCTGCAGGATTCTGGCACCGCTAATGCTATGTCCTTTTCAACCTATAAATATATCGAAGGGTTTAAGTTAGTTGAAAACTACTCTCAGGAAAATTATGAATTTACCGTATATTTTGAGGGTGATAAGGTAACAGGTATTAAGAGCGGAAGATTTAATTCAAATATAGGTATTTATGATTATACTGTCGACAAAATTAAATTTGTTGAGAATTACAATGTTGTAGTCTACCAGACTAAAACCGTAACAATAGGGCAGCTTGAAAAATTATTTTCGAATGAAAAGGATATTTTAGATGATACTACTGTATCGGTGGATGGCCCTGTGGTTTTAGGAGAAGCGGCACTTACTAATAAAACGGTCTGTTTAGCTGAGTCGCAAAAGGATGTTATAATTAAAAATAGCGATATTTTAAGCGTTACAGGTAAATATGACGACGCCAACGGTTATTATATTGAACTGAAATTAACCGAAAAGGGAAGAGAACTACTTAAAGAATCGGTAAAACAATCAAATTTTATAAGCATTTATGTAAATAACTTTCTAATAACCGATAATTATATTGTTACCACCGTTGTAAATGATACTGCAATTTTCACACGATTCAGCAGTAAGGACGAAATGTTAGAAGTTTATAATCAACTAACGGTTGTAGACAATAAAAATAAAATCGGCAGAATAGTAGATAATGAGTCGTTCCTCCACGAGATGTCAAAGCTGGTGAATTTTGATAATTATAATTTTTCAATGGAAATGACTAACTATGTCTACGACCATAAGAACCCTAAAAAACTCGAAAATAAGCCTTCTAATTACGAAGTGAAAATAGACGGAGTAAATATAACCTTCCCAATTCGCGTAAAGGATTTAACAGCACAGGGTTTTGAGCCTGTTCGGTATGACTTTGGTATAGGCGGTTTTAAAACCAAACAGGGCAACGAATTTAGCGTTTACTGTATGGATTTTAAGCATGATGCTAAAACAAAAGAGGATTATTTTGTAACTCAGGTGGATTTTTACGCTGATGCTCTTAGCGGTAAAAGTGGAATGGTTAATCCGACACTTCCTGACTTTTGCTTGTTTGAGGATATAAATAAGGATATTACAATTGATGAATTTATCAAAAAATTGGGTGAGCCCCATAAAATTTATCAGCAAACTTACGAGGATACCTCCATAGAATTAAGGCAATCGCTTGTTACATTTTATTATTATTTTTCTACACCCGAAATACCTAACGGATATTTATATGTAAATTTCAGACCCATATTAAACAGTAGCTCCCCCAATAATTATCTATTCTCGGTTGGAATATCGCTACACTAGGAATTATATTTTGTGTGTTAAGTTGTACAATACAAATTTAAAAGCAGTATGGGGTCGCACGCGACCCTATACTGCTTTTATAGTAAGATTAAAAAATAATTTAAAATTCAAAATATTCCTTAGCGTTCTTATAGCATACACCTTCTATAATAGCCTTTAATGCCTCGTTATCGTCGGGGTATAAGCCATCCTCAACCCAGTCGCCTACCATATTGCAGAGAATTCTGCGGAAATATTCGTGCCTTGGATAGGAAACGAATGAACGGGAATCGGTAAGCATACCAACGAATTTACCAAGATTTCCAAGGTTTGCGAGAGCATCCATCTGAGCCATCATACCGCTTGCATTATCGTTGACCCACCAGCCCGAGCCAAACTGAATTTTGGAAACATAGGGGGCGCGCTGGAAGTTGCCGAGCATTGTACCGAGTACATAGTTATCCTTAGGATTGAGTGTGTAAAGAATGGTTTTCGGCAGAATATCATCGGTATCAAGATAGTTCATAAATGCCGATAATTTCTCAGCAATACACAGGTCGTTAATTGAATCAAAGCCTGTATCGGCGCCGAGTTTCTCGAACATACGAGAGTTATTGTTTCTAAGTGCGCCTATGTGCAGCTGCATAGCCCAGCCGAGCTTTGTGTACTCAAGTGCGCAAACGCGAAGCATTGCGGTTTTGTAGATATCAATTTCTTCGGATGTGAGTGCGCCGCCCGATAGCTTTTTATCGAACACCGCCTTAGCATCTCCCACGGCAAATGGAACATACTCAAGTGCGTGGTCAGAGAGCTTACAGCCGTTATCATTAAAGTAATGAAGGCGCTCCACCATCCACTTTTCAGCCTTGTCGTAACTGTCAATACCGTTTGCCTCTAAATAGCCTAAAAATTCCGGCTTTTCAATATTAACGAGCTTGTCTGGGCGGAAGGTGGGGAGTACCTTTGTGGTAAAGCCCTGCTCTCTTAATAGTTTATGGTATCTAAGGTCATCAGCAGGGTCATCGGTAGTGCAGATAACCTCAACGTTTGACTTTTTGATAAGGTTCTGAGCCGAGAAATCCTCTCTCTTTAAATATTCGTTACACTTATCCCAAACCTCTTTGGCATTTTTTTCACTAAGAGGCTCGTCAATACCGAAATAACGCTTGAGTTCAAGCGCGGTCCAGTGGTATATCGGGTTGCCGATGAGATAGGGCATAACACGGCAGAAGCCTACCCACTTTTCATAGCGGTCGGCGCTACCTGTAATATACTCTTCATCTATACCGAAGGTACGCATCTGACGCCACTTATAATGGTCGCCGCCTAAAAACAGGTCGTAAGCATCGGCGAAACGGTGGTCCTCGGCTATCATTTTTGGAACTAAGTGGCAGTGATAATCTATAATTGGCAGATTTTCAGCAAAGTCGTGATAAAGGCGTTTTGCAGTTTCTGTCTTTAAAAAGAAATCATTATTAATAATACCCATTGTTTTTCTCCTTAGCCAAAGCATTTAAACCCGAATCAGATTTTGGGATAAGGATTTAACGCTATGGCATTGTTAAAATACTCGCAAATCCGTCAGGATTTGCTGCGTTTTGTGCCTCGCCACACCGAAAATCCTTTAATCACAAAATTTTCCGACCTAAAAGGTGCGGTTTTATGTGTGGATTTTGGTAATGCGAAGCTCATAAGGCTGTCGCCTATGGGCGACAAAGAACCAAAAGACGCCTTAAAATCGCCCTTTTAGGCTGGTTTGGGCTTAAATGCTTTGGCTATAGTACTATTCCGTCTTTGAAAATAGAAATTTCACGGTAACCGTTAACTTCATTTTTGGTTTCCTTACCGTTTGCTACCTCGATTATATAATCGGTTAATAGTTCGGTCAATTTCTCCATAGAGACACCGTTTAAAAGCGGAGATGCATCAAAATCTATCCAGTTCGCTTTTTTTGTGGCAATCCCCGAATTTGTTGCAATCTTAACGGTTGGTACAGGTGCGCCTACTGGTGTGCCGCGACCTGTGGTAAAGAGGATAATGTGAACACCTGCTGCGGTAAGGTTTGTAATGGCTACGATATCGTTGCCCGGTCCGTTCAAGAGGTTCAGACCATTTTTTTGAACAGTATCGCCATAATCAAGAACGTCTACAACTTCACTGAGTCCGCCTTTTTGAATACAACCAAGCGATTTTTCTTCCAGTGTTGTAATTCCGCCCGCCTTGTTACCGGGCGAGGGGTTTTCGTATATTACCTGATTGTGCTTTGTGAAATAATCCTTAAAATTATTAATGAGCGCGACGGTTTTATCAAATAACTCTTTCGTTCCGCAACGCTTCATAAGCAGATGCTCTGCGCCAAACATTTCGGGCACCTCGGTCATAACACAGCTTCCGCCCTTCAATATAAGGGAATCGGAAAATGAGCCAACAAGCGGGTTGGCGGTAATACCGCTAAAACCGTCGCTGCCGCCGCATTTAAGACCGATTTTAAGGCGCGATACAGGGATAGGCTCGCGTCTAAATGTATCTGCATATGCCTTAAGTTCATTAATTAAGGCTATACCCTCTGTGAGTTCATCATCAGAGTCCTGAACATTTAAGAATTTAACTCGTTTTTCATTCCATTCGCCAAGCACCGTTTTAAAAAGCGGAATATTGTTGTTTTCACAGCCAAGACCTAAAACCAGAACACCTGCAGCGTTAGGGTGGTTAATAAGTCCCTTTAAAATCAGCTGGGTTTTAGTCTGGTCCTCGCCTAATTGCGAACAGCCAAACGGGTGCTCAAACTGGTGAGCACCTGTTCTCTCTGCTAAGGTTTTAGCAATTTTATTAACACAGCCAACGGTGGGGATAATCCATATCTCATTACGGAGACCAACATCACCGTTTTCCCTTACATAACCCATAAAAGTCTTGTCGGTGGGAACGGTTTTGTTGGGTGTATATTCAGGCTCGTAGGTGTAGGTAAGGTTAGAGGACAAATTTGTCTTCATATTGTGAGAGTGAATGTGCTCTCCCTTTTTTATATCGGCTACAGCGTGGCCTATGGGGTTGCCGTATTTAATAATATTTTCACCGCTTTTTATATCTCTGAGGGCATATTTATGCCCATCGGTGAGATTTACCTCTACATTATCAAGCTGATGAATTCTCATTATTTCATTCTCCTTGATATTTCTTCTGAAAGATAAGATAAATCCTCATCCCAAAGCTTAGTGTTTGAAAGAATTTCCTCAACACTAGCCTCTTTCATAAATTCGGTAACCTCGGGGTCATCATTGGTCATATCAGTTTTATAGAATTCGATGAGTTTAGCAAAGGAGGTCAGCAGATACTCCGGCATTTTACCTGTGCGCTTAATGTATTCGAGTAAACTCGGCAGTACACGAACTTTAAACTTGCTAACGCTATTGAGTGAAATTGAAGCGCAAAGATGCTTTATAAATGGGTTGCGGAAACGCTCAAATACATTGTCGGCATATTCGAGCAGTTCCTCTTTAGGTAAATCAAGTGTAGGAATAATTTCTTCGTAAACACAGTTTTTTACGAAGACACTCATCTTTTCGTCGTCCATACAATCTCCTACGGTTTCAATGTTTTCGAGCATTGCATAGGGAATCATCGAGGTATGTGCACCATTTAAAATGCGTACCTTGCGGGTGCGGTAGCGCTCAAGATTATCGGTAATGATAATGTTAAGACCTGTCTTATCAAGAGGCAGTTCACTGAGCCATTCCTTTTCACCCTCAATAACCCAAAGGTGAAAGAGCTCACTTGTATTGAGCATATTATCACTGTAGCCGAGGTCAATTTTCTCATCCCTCGGGTAGCCTGTAACAATTCGGTCAACAAGGGTATTGCAGAAGGTATTATTACTCTCTACCCACTCTTTAAAATCTTCACCTAAATTCCATAAATCAGCATACTGCAGAATGTATTTTTTAAGCGTTTCACCGTTTTTGTTAATAAGCTCACATGGCAAGAAAACAAATCCCGAAAATCCTAAATCGTAGCGCTTTTTAAGAAGCAGAGTTACTTTCGCAGGGAAGGTAACGTTCGGTGCATTCTCAGCCTTATCGTCGGAATTATAGGCAATACCCGATTCGGTAGTGTTGGAAACAACAAAGCGGAAATCGGGGTTTTCTGCGAGGGCAAGATAAGCATCCCAGTTATCATAAGGCTTAACTGTGCGGGAGATAACATCAATAATCTTCTTATCAACCGTCGGCTCACCGTCTTTAAGTCCTCGCATAATATGGGTATAAACGCAGTCTTGTGCTTCGAGCATATCGCACATACCCTTATCTATGGGTTGCACTACAACAACCGAGCCGTCAAAGTCGGTTTTTTCGTTGGTAATCTGTAAAATCCAGTCAACAAAGCCGCGAAGAAAACCACCCTCACCAAACTGAATAACCCTTTCGGGACGAATAACTTTATTTAACATAATCTTACCTCTATTAGTTTAACTCATCAAGGTTATACATAGTTAAGTATTCTTTGGTGTTCTCGCACATCTCTTTAAAGAGTTTTTTAGCGCTTTCTAGTGGACAGGTAACGAGTGGATCATTAGCGAATGCGCCGAAGATTTTTGTGAGGTCGCGGTCTGCAATACCCTCAGCGAGTACCTCCTGTTCAGAACAGATGCGCTGAACCATCGGATAAATTTCGGCGGGAATTTCGCCTGCGAATACAGGTGTTAGGCTATCTGAACGGAATACAGCGTTGGTTTCAACTACGGCATTAAGCGGTAAATTCGGAATCTGACCGTAGTTCGGGATATTAACATTGGTTACAAGCGTTGTAAGACCGAGTAAAGCTCTAATCTGCTCAACACCCTCTTCGCCTGTGGGGGCAATCTCAAGTGCCTCTTCACCACTGATTAAGCGGTCAGCACGGGCAAGACGCTTCTTTAAATCGTTCTTTCTGTAGTCAACATCGGTAAGGCCGAATTTCATCTCTGCTACTCTTTCGGGGCTCTCTAAATACCATTTGCCCTCGCAGAACTCGGCTAAATGGCGGTCGCCTGCAGCAGCAATATAGCCGTAACGGTTAAAAAGGTCCATCTTAACCATTTCCTTAGATTTGAAAGCAGAGTTCATCCAAGTGTTATCTACAGGACCTTCCTCATCACTGCCGTATCCGTCTTTTATGTATTTCTCGCAAAATTCCTTATAATAGGGGAAAAGGTCGTGGTTGCGGTATTTAGCCTCGGTAAGCCATGTAAAATGGTTAACAGCAACGGGGTTCACCTTAATCTCTGTAAAGTCCTTAATGTTTTCATCAATGCTCTCTTTAACCATTCTCTCTAAGAAACGCTGTGTGCCAAATACCTCGTGGCAGCAGCCGAAAGCCTTTATTTCAGGGAAGGTTTTATAAAGTGCGCGAACACAGAGGGTCATGGGGTTGGTGTAGTTGATAACCCAAGCATTCGGGCAGTATTTCTTAATGTTTTCAGCAAAATCCTCGTACATAGGAAGTGTACGCATAGCGCGAATTATTCCGCCGGGGCCTGAAGTATCGCCTACCGACTGATAAATACCGTACTTTTCAGGTGTATGTACGTCAGATGCCATCTCGTCAAATGTGCCGGGAAGAATTGAAATAATAACGAAATCGGCGCCGTCTAAAGCTTTATCAATTGTATCAACAGCCTTATACTCCCAGTGGGTCTTAGCTCCCTCAACCGAGTTGTAGCGGTTACCGATAATCTCATTGTTCTTTGCAGCGGGAATATCAATATCGTAAAGATACACGCTACCGCTTATGTCCTCAGCGCTTACTAGATCGCTCATAAAGCCCCAAGCCCAACCGCGTGAGCCACCGCCGATATAAGCAATTTTAATGTCTTCAACTTTGTTTCCTACATATTTCATAGAAATACCTCCAATTCAATATTGTAATTAAAGTATATATCAATTTATCGTAATTTTCCTTAAAAATATTGACAAAACGCATTTATTTTCTTTACTTTTTTGATATTTCGTGATATATAATGTGTAGGGGGGATAAAATGAGCGACGAAAAAAGAGTGTTTTATTATAATTCTACTGAACTGACAAGAGAGGATAAAAGCGTTAAGCATTATCACTCTTTATATGAAATTTACTATCTTGAAGAGGGGATTTGCAACTATCTTATAGAGGATAAGCTTGTACAGATGCTCCCAGGCGACATTGTGTTCATTCCCAAGGGCGTAATTCATAAAACCTCCTATGAGGATATGCACTCGCGCCTTTTGGTTAACTGCTCAGATGAATATTTAAATGGTGCCGAAATTAAAGAGGCATTTGTTTATAGAAACCGTAAATATTCAGCAGAAATTCATGCCGTTTTAAAGAATATGGAAAAGGAATATCTTCACGCCGATAAATTTTCAGACCGACTTATTATCGGATATATGCAACAACTTCTCGCCATAGTTTACAGAACCGAGAACGAGTTTGAAAATACAAGAGTTCAGAATAAATACGCCCTCAAAGCCCTCGATTACTTGAATGATAATTATACAAACGAGATTACTCTCTCAGCCTTAGCAGAAAGGCTGACTATCAGCCAGGAGCATTTGTCTCGCATATTTAAAAGGGAAACGGGACTCGGCTTTAATGAGTATTTATCTCTGCTCAGGCTTAAAAAGGCAGAGTCGTTACTGAAACTCAACAATAATATGAGTGTTTCAGAGATTGCTTTTTCCTGCGGCTTTAACGATAGCAACTATTTCTGCGAAAAGTTTAAATCGGTCTATGGTATGTCCCCACTGAGCTTTAAAAAATCATTTAAGTTTGATTAAGACCCAGTGCGGCACATTTAATTCAGATTATGCCGTTTTAAGCAAATTCGCGTTTAAATGCTTTGACTAGCCTTTTATCAGTTAAAATTTTTATTCCCGGAAAACCCATTAGTTTATTGTATAATAAATCTATCAAAATTCTGTAAGATTTAAGAGTATTTGCTTACTTGTATTATAAATGAGAGGTAGTGATAAAATGAAATTTAAAACCTTTTCGGTTGTAGCACTTGTTATAGGTGTGCTTTCGCTGTCGGCTGGAATTATAGCGCCGATTTTGCTTTATAAGCAGTATATTTCGGATTTGGGCACTATCGCTCTTATAGGTGCCGCTGAAACAGGTACCGAATTAAATTTATATAGTATGTTTTATCGGGGTTTAGTGGACGATTGGCCGTTTTGCCTGTTAACGCTCGGAGTTGCGTTAACTGTAACAGCGCTCTTTTGCCTGATATTCACTAAAACCGTTAAAAATAATTGCAATATTAAAACCTCGGCCATATCTCTCGGTATATCGGCTGTAGGCGCACTGGGTATACTTTGCTTTTTAATATGGTTCTCAATTGTTGCTTTTAATGATATTTCAAGTAGTCCTATTACCTATCCGTTTAGCATTGCGGTTGGACTTGCCGGTTTTACGGCATTTGTCGCGTTATTTTTATTATATTACACTGAAAGGAAAAAACATCGGTCGGTTAAAGGTTTTATCATAGATGTTTTCACAAGCATTTTATACTTACCGACTTTCTTTTTTGCAATATATTATTTGTATGAACTATTGGGTTAGTAAAGGAGTTATTATGGAAGTATTATTTGAAAATAAATATGTTCGCGATAAAGAGTGGGCGAAGCACTCGTATGGTTATATGTATTTTCGTCGACCTTTTCTTATATTATGTTATATTTATTTCTTAGTTGTTTTGCTATGGGGGTTATATAAGTCGGTTTTTAACGGTTATTTTGATATATTGGTTTATAAGTCGATTTTTAACGGTTATTTTAATACATTGGTTATAGTGATTCCAATATTACTTGCATCTGGCTTCTGGCGGTATAAGCAATCTGTTAAAATTTCATTACTGCGCGACATAGAAACTTTCGGAAAACCTATTGAGGTTACTGTTGCCGTTACCAATGAAGAAATTATGCAGACTAGTTCTTCAGGCAGTAATCTCAGCTTAAAATTTTATGATATTAAAAAAGCGGTATACACCAAAAAATATATTTACATAATTACTAATGCTAATATTATATACACTTTTAAAAATGATGGGTTTACTGTAGGCGATAAGGACCGCTTTCTTGACTTTTTAAGAATGAAAGGCGTTAAGGTGAAATAAGGAACCGAAACGGTAGCGGTGCCACCGTTTGACTAATGCTGTTTTGTGTGCTATAATAAATTTATCGGACAACCGTCTGATAAATAAATGCGTAAAAAACGCAAAGAGGGGATTTATATGAAAAAGTGTTTAGCAAGTATTTTAGCAGTTTGTCTTTTATTAGCTTTCGTTTTTTCCGGTTGTGCAAAGCCCACCGAGCAAACCCCGGCATTTGTGGCGCCTGAGAACTATGTTACGGTAGTTCAGGTTACCATTAACCCGACAGTTAATCTGTATCTTGACGAGAATGAAGTAATCCTTGCGGTAGAGTATGTGAATACCGACGCCAAGGACTGCTACGAAAAGGTTGAAACACAGCTTGTCGGCAGTAAGCTTGAGAATGGAATTAATGTTGTTATCAATACCGCCGCAGACGACGGCTACTTTACAGAAAACAAAAAGGTAACCATAGATGTTGTTGAAGCAAAGCAGGAGGACAAAAAGCTTTCTGTTATAAATGCGGCTACCGATACTGTAAAATCGATTGTAACTGAAAAGCAGCTCGGCGCCGAGGTGGTTTTATCTTATAATGCTCAAAAGGTCGTAGACGATAAAGCCGCCGCTGATAAGGCAGAGGCGGACAGACTTGCCACAGAAAAAGCTGCTGCCGAAAAAGCCGCTGCCGAGAAAGCCGCTGCAGAAAAGGCTGCCGCAGAAAAAGCTGTTGCAGAAAAAGCTGCTGCAGAGAAGGCAGCTAAAGAAAAAGAGCTCAAAAATCCACAGAAAAATCTTAAAAAAGAGACGAAATATTCAGCCATTAAGCCCGGAGAAACCGATGAACTTCTCACAGGAATTCATATAAAATTTAAGGATAACGGAGAGTATTCCTACTCGATGGTGCCTTATCTTAATGACCCTTACGGTGAGGGTGAATTCATTACCTATAATGGCAAAAAATATTATGTAGCCGGCGGTGGCGGCGGTGGCGGAAGCTACACCTTGACCGACGAAAAAATCACCCTTACAGGCGCTTTTGAGATGGAGCTTACTATGACTACTGACGGAAAACTGGTCGTTGAAACAATGAACAAGAGCGATGACTTTTTTGCAGCAGGAGATGTTTTATCTGTGCAGTAAATAATAAGAAACGTAAAGCATGTTTTACGTTTTTTTATTGTCTTGAAATGTAGATTTGCATATGTCATAATGTATTTGCCAATTTTAGCACAGATATCTTTATATTAAGTTTCATAAAATTTACAACTTTTTATGATTATTTGATAAAAAATTCATACAATAAACTTAGGTGAACCCCTTAATTTAGATTAAATTTTCTAAGGAAATATGAAAAATGCTTCATCTAAGAATTATTGCTGCAAAAAATCTTGAAGAAGTAGGTAAACTCGCTGTTGATAAGTTCGAGGCCGAAATTCAGATGAAACCGCCTGTGTAATCGGTCTTGCCACCGGTTCCACACCGTTGCCACTTTACAGAGAGCTTATTGCCAGAGAGGAAGCAGGTAAAATTGACTTCAGCAAGGTGGGTTCTGCTAACCTTGCTGAATATAAAGGCTTAGCTCCTGACCACGAGCAGAGTTATAAGAGGTTTATGAAGGATAATTTGTTTGACCACATTTCCATTAAACCTGAAAACTGTATCATTCCGTCAGGTCTTGCTGAAGATGTTGACGCTATGTGCAAAGCTTATGAGGAAAGAATAGAAGAGAGGGGCGGTGTTGACCTGCAACTCCTCGGTATTGGACATGACGGTCATATGGGTTTTAACGAGCCCGATACCTATTTCCCTGCAACGACTCATGAGGTTAGTCTCACAGATATGACAATTGATGCTAACAAGCGTTTCTTCAATTCTATAGACGAAGTGCCGAGAGCGGCTATTACAATGGGTATCGCTACAATTATGGCAGCTAGAAAAATCATTATGTTAGTAACCGGTGCAGATAAGAAGGAAATTCTTAAGAAAACCTTCTGGGGTCCTGTTGACCCGCGGGTAACTGCATCTATTCTTCAGTTTCATCTCGCTGTAACATTAATTTGTGATGAAGCTGCATATCCGTTTTAACTAAAAAAATCCATCTGCATATTAAATGCGGGTGGACTTTTTTGTGAATTTATTAAAAGGGAATTTACTGTAATCAGGCTCTGCACTAAAGGTAAGTTTCTCTTTTGTTTCGGGGTGAGTAAAGGTAATTTTATGAGAGAAAAGAGCTATAGGGCATTCAAATTTGCTTCCATATTTCTTATCTCCCAAAATGCTCATTTTTCGGTATGAAAACTGAACGCGTATCTGGTGTGTGCGGCCCGTCAGCAAATTAACATTAATAAGGGATATAGCACCGTTATCAAGGTGTACTGTAGATAGGGTTTTATATTCTAAAATCGCTTTTTTAACACCTTTACGTTCACGATTTACTACATAGCTTTTGTTGTTTGCCGAATCCTTAAAAAGCAGGTCAATGAGTATATCCTGAGTGTTTTCTGGTATCCCGCCAACAACGGTTAAATATTCTTTCAGGAATTCGCCGTTTAGTATTTGCGTCGATAAATCAGCGGCAGCCTCTCTCGTTTTAGCATAAACCATAACGCCCGAAACGGCGGTGTCAAGGCGGTGCACTACGGCGATGTATTCGCTGTCGGTAAGAGTCTTTAATTGTTCAACCATCCCCGCTTGAGAATCTAATCCAACAGGCTTTAAGACCACTACTATATACTTGTCCTCATAAATTATATCTATCATTTACAACACCCAAGAACAGTATACAATAAACCTACAAAAAAGTAAATGGTCTATGCACGGCATAGACCATTTAGTGTTTAAAGGGTAAATTAGCAGCAGCCGTTGTTACCGCAGCCGTTATCACAGCCGTTATTACCGCCGCAGCAGATGAGAAGAAGGATTACGATAAGAATCCAAGTGCAGTTGTTACCGCCAAAAGAATTGCAACACATATTTCTGACCCCCTTTCAACTACTTCATATTATGTAAAAATAAAAATTGTGTTACTTTAGCCAAAGCATTCAAACCCGAACCAGCCCTTTTAGGTCGGAGAATTTTGTGAAAAAAGGATTTTCGGTGTGCGAGGCACAAAACACAGCAAATCCTGACGGTATACTAAGTATTTTAACAATGCCACAGCGTAAAATCTTTATCCCAAAATCGGATTCGAGTTTAAATGCTTTGGCTAAAAAAGTATTTGACTTTTACTGACTTTCGTGTATAATATAATTAAGGTCAGTAAAAGTCAAAAAAGAGGTGCTATATGAGAATCAGTGATTTAATAACCGAAGAAATCATCCGAATGCTTAATGAGTCAAGCGATAATATTGCCGAAATTCAGCGAAATGAATTAGCGGCGCTTATGGGCTGTGTGCCAAGTCAGATTAATTATGTTCTGTCCTCGCGCTTTACCCCTGAGCACGGATATATAATAGAAAGCCGCAGAGGTGGCGGAGGTTATATAAAAATTAAGCGGGTACGTCTCAACCGTTCGTCTGCCATAATGCACATAATAAATTCTGTGGGGGACAGTATAGACGCTATGTCAAGCAGAATATTAATTGAAAACTGTCTGCAGTCCCACATTATTGATGAGCCTACTGCAAAAATTTTTAAAGCAATAATAGGTGAACCCGTTATGAAGGGGTTACCGCCCGAATATCGCGATACCATGAGGGCATCGCTATTAAAACAGGTGCTACTTACTCAATTATAATTTGAAAGTAATAAAAGGAGAAAAAACTATGTTGTGTGAAAACTGCGGAAAATTTGCCGCAACAACCCATATAAAAAAGATTATTAATGGAGTTTCAACCAATAAGCACCTTTGCTCACACTGCGCAAAGCAGTATGGTCTTGCAAATTTCCATTCAGGAAGTATTGCCAATATGTTATCAACTATGTTTGGTGATATTATAAATGAAAATCAGCATTTAAGGGGTAAAGCCTGTAAAAACTGCGGCGCTATATTCAGCGAAATAGTAAATAGCGGTAAGGTGGGATGTCATGAGTGCTATAATGAATTCTATGATGATCTGTTACCCTATTTAAAGAGGGTACACGGTAGCACTAAACATATAGGAAAGGTTCCGAATAACGCGCCGCTCGCTGTTGTAAATGAGGATAGGCTCACTATTCTTCGCAAAACCTTGCACGAGCTTATTTTAAAAGAAGAATTTGAACAGGCTGCGGTTATAAGGGATGAGATTAAAAAATTAGAAAGCGAGGCTTGTGATAATGGCTAAATGGTATCTGGAAAACCGAAATGATAGTGATGTTATTGTGTCTTCACGCGTCCGACTTGCACGAAATATCAAGGGCTTTCCTTTTTGCAGGAAACTTAAAGCAGAGCAAATAGCCGAAATAAATTCTCGCGTAAAAAAAGCGTTGAGTGAAATCAGGGAGCCTACTATCAGCGACCTAAAGTATATCGAGATGAATAATGTCCCTGAGGCTGAAATTTATGCTATGGTGGAGCGCCATATTATAAGTCCTGCCTTTGCGCAGAACTATCAGGGTAGGGCTATACTGCTATCTCCCGATGAATCGGTGTCGGTTATGATTTGCGAGGAGGACCATCTGCGAATTCAGGTGCTTTTAGCAGGATTAAAGCTCAAAGAGGCTTATTCTATGGCAGAACGAATTGATACTCTGCTTTGCGAAAAACTGCATTTCGCTTTCCACAGTGAGCTTGGTTATTTAACCGAGTGCCCAACAAATATAGGAACGGGACTGAGAGCTTCGGTAATGCTTCATCTTCCGCTTTTAGCCGCTTCAGGAGCAATGCCCGACCTTTTCGATGCCGTAAATAAAATTGGCTTTACTGTTCGCGGACTTTACGGAGAGGGGAGCAGTTCGAAAGCCCACCTTTATCAGTTATCTAATCAGATAACCTTGGGTATTACGGAAAACGATGCAATAAACAATCTTGAAAATGTGGCTTTGCAGTTTGTTTCTCGGGAAAATACCGATAGGCTCAGCGCCGATAGAGAAAAATTAGAGGATAATATTTTCCGTTCCTTTGGCATATTAAAAAATGCGAGATTGCTTAACAGTGAAGAAATGATGGAACTTACCTCTATGATTAAATTAGGGGTTAGTATGGGCATAATAGATATTGAAAAAAATATACCTATAAAAATTTTAATTGAATGTCAGCCCAATATGTTAATTTCGGCTTTCGGAGCAAACGGGGCTCACGAAAGGGATAAATTAAGGGCTGAAAAGGTAAGAAAAATGCTTAGCCAAAGCATTTAAACCCGAACCAGCCTAAAAGGGCGGGTTTTAAGGCGCCTTTTGGCTCTTTGTCGCACATAGGCGACAGCCTTATGTGCTTCGCATCACCAAAATTCACTCATAAAGCCGCACCTTTTAGGTCGGAGAATTTTGTGATTAAAGGATTTTCGGTGTGGTGCGACACAAAACGCAGCAAATCCTGACGGTATACTAAGTATTTTAACAAAGCCACAGCGTAAAATCCTTATCCCAAAATCTGATTTGGGTTTGAATGCTTTGGCTAATTGTGAGGTGTTTTAAATGAAATATAATTTTAACGGCTTTACAGTAAAAGCCAATGATGCGCTGAATCAGGCTATAAATTCTGCCGAAAAAATGGGGCACACCTATATTGGCAGTGAGCATATTTTATTGGGTCTTTTAAAGATTGGAGATTCGGTGGCTTCGGCGCTGTTGATGAAAAACAGTATAACGGCGGAAAAAATAGAACAACAAATTCGTGATACCGTCGGTACGGGCAGCGCAACTACACTTACTCCCTCTTATTTTACCGATAGAGCTAAAAAGGCTATTGAGGTAGCAACAACGGGAGCGATTAATACTGGAAAAAAACTCTGCGGAACAGAGCATTTGCTCATAGGCATTTTAAGTGAGGGGGATAATTACGCTATCCGTTTTATTAAAAATCTGGAGGTTGATGTAGCATTTTTAACTTCGGAGGCCTTAAAGAGCGCGGGTGTGGATAATGAATATACTCCGCAAGGCTCCAAAAAATCCAGGGCAAAAAACGAAAAAACGAATACACCTAATCTCGATAAATATGGCAGAGATTTAACAGCCGCAGCGCGAGAAAATAGGCTCGACCCCGTAATAGGCAGGAGCGATGAAATAGAGCGTGTTATTCAGATTCTTTGCCGCAGAAGTAAGAATAATCCCTGCTTGATAGGCGAGCCCGGAGTGGGTAAAACTGCTATTGTGGAGGGTCTGGCTCAAAAAATTGATAGTGGTGATGTTCCTGAGATACTTATGGATAAACGCGTAATATCCCTTGATCTTACAGGGATGGTAGCAGGGACCAAGTACCGTGGTGATTTTGAGGAGAGAATAAAAGCGGTAATTGATGAGGTTATAGGTAATGATTCGGTAATCCTATTTATTGATGAAATTCATAATATCGTAGGTGCGGGCGCCGCAGAGGGCTCTACTGATGCCGCAAATATTCTGAAACCCTCACTGGCTCGTGGTGAAATGCAGGTTATAGGTGCCACCACCATTACGGAATATAGGAAAAACATTGAAAAGGATGCTGCTCTTGAGCGTCGCTTCCAGCCCGTTACCGTAGGGGAACCTACTGCTGAGGACAGTCTTCTTATATTAAAGGGATTGCGCCCGAAATATGAAAAGCATCACGGCATTAAAATCACCGATGAAGCCTTAAATGCGGCGGTTACGCTTTCGGTAAGATATATAACCGATAGATATTTGCCCGATAAGGCAATAGATTTAATTGATGAGGCAGGCTCGCGTGTAAGGCTTCGCCATTCTTCACCTCCTGATGATATAAAGGAACTGGAAAACAAGATTACCGAAACCGAGCGGGAGAAGGAAGAAGCAATTCTCGGTCAGGATTTCGAAAAGGCTGCAGATCTTCGCGATAAGATTAAAGAGCTGGGTGAAAAACTTACCCTGAGCAGAGAAAATTGGAAGCAGGATGGCGGCGGTGCTGTAAATGATACCGAAATTGCCGAAATAGTATCTCTATGGACGGGTGTTCCCGTAACTCAGCTTACCAAAACCGAAAGTGAACGTCTTTTAGCGCTTGAAAGTGTTCTTCACAAACGAATTGTAGGACAGACCGAGGCTGTTGGGGCACTTTCAAAAGCCATTCGTCGCGGACGTGTAGGGCTTAAAGACCCCGGCAGACCCATAGGCTCGTTTATCTTCCTGGGCCCTACAGGTGTAGGAAAAACTGAACTTTGTAAGGCTTTGGCTGAGGCTATGTTCGGCAGTGAAAACGCTATGATAAGACTTGATATGTCGGAGTATATGGAGAAACACACGGTATCGCGCCTTATAGGCTCACCACCCGGATATATCGGCTTTGACGAGGGCGGTCAGCTTACCGAAAAGGTGCGCAAAAAGCCCTATTCCGTAGTGCTTTTCGACGAAATAGAAAAGGCGCACCCTGATGTTTTCAATATTCTTCTGCAAATTCTTGATGACGGAATTTTAACAGATTCTCAAGGACGAAAGGTTGACTTTAAAAACACCGTTATAGTAATGACCTCTAATATCGGTGCCCGCCTTATAACCGATAAAAAGCAGACCTTTGGATTTGCATCGGATTCTTCGGTGGAGGATGACTATAGCAGCATTAAAGCCACAGTTTTATCAGAACTTAAAAAGGCTTTCCGCCCCGAATTTTTAAACCGTGTTGACGATACCGTTGTTTTCCATAAGCTATCTTATGATGATATAAAGGAAATCTCGGAGAAACTGCTATCACAACTATCTAAAAAGTTAGAATCACTTGGAATAAAGGCACAGTTTGATGATAGCGCTGTATTGGCTATCGCCCAAGCAGGTTTTGATGAAATTTACGGTGCAAGGCCGCTTCGACGTGCAATTCAGAGCAAAATTGAGGATACACTGAGTGAAAAAATGCTTGAGGGCAGTATACAAAACGGCGACAGTATTGTCTGCAGTTTTAAGGATGATGAATTTGTATTCAAAAAATAAAAAAGAAATTTCCCTATGCTTAAGGGCATAGGGAAATTGGTTTATTCTTCGGTCTTATAAATTTCAATTTGCTTTAGGAATTCAGTATCGTCAGCTTCCCAGCGAAGTGTTAACGGCTTTGTTAAATCCAAACTGAATATACCCATTATGGATTTTGCATTAACCAAGTATTTGCCCGAAAGCAAATCTATATCGTAATCTTTAGCCATGGTAATCGCTACAAAAGTGTTGACCTTTTGTAAATCGTCAAGCATAATTTTTTCTTCCATCATATAACTGTACACCTTCCAATTTGTATATATTCTACTCTTTTTTGAGAAAAATGTCAATATTTTACTAACAGTGCGTTTTTTACCCGAGTTTTCTTGACTTAGATACAAGATATAGTGTATAATAACTGTAATTATGAATACTATTTGGGAGTACAGAAATGGCAACAAAGAAAGCAGTATACGATAATGAAAGTATAAGTCAGCTTAAAGGTCCTGACCAAGTGCGGCTTCGTCCGGGCGTTATATTCGGTTCGGATGATATTGAGGGCTGTAAGCATTCGGTTTTCGAAATTATTTCCAATTCAATAGACGAAGCAAGGGAAGGACACGGTAATAAAATTGTTGTAACCAAATTTACCGATGGCTCTGTTGAGGTGCAGGATTTCGGACGAGGTGCACCGGTGGATTTTAATAATAAGGAACAGCGCTATAACTGGGAGCTTATCTTCTGCGAACTTTATGCAGGCGGTAAGTATAACACCAATGCGGGCGCTAACTATGAGTATTCAATAGGTCTTAATGGATTGGGACTATGTGCTACACAGTTCGCCAGTGAATATATGGACGTTGAGATAAAACGAGACGGATTTAAATATACCCTTCATTTCGAAAAGGGATTTAATGTAGGCGGATTACACAAGGAAGAGTATGCAGGTCGGGATACGGGCACCAAGATTAAATGGAAGCCTGATATTAAGGTGTTCACCGAAATAGATATTCCGTCGGGCGAATTAATGGACACTATGCGCCGTCAGGCAATAGTAAATAAAGGGCTTTTGTTTATATTCCGTGAGCAAAAGGGCGCTCGCTTTGAAACCACCGAGTTTCAGTATAAGGACGGTATTACTGAGTTCTTAGCCGAAACGGTGAGCGACACTAATTTAACAGGAATTCAGACCTGGTCAGGCGAAAGAAAGGGGCGCGACCGCGAGGACAGGCCCGAATATAATGTTAAAATAAATCTTGCATTCTGTTTCTCTAATAAAACACGAATGCTCGAATATTACCATAACTCAAGTTGGCTTGAAAATGGCGGCTCGCCCGATAGAGCCGTTAAAAGCGCTTTTACATCGCAGATAGATGCTTATATAAAGAATGTAGGTAAATATAAAGGTAATGAAAGCAAAATAACCTTTTCAGATATTCAGGAAAGTTTAGCGCTCGTTACCAACTGCTTTTCAACCATAGCGTCCTACGAAAATCAAACCAAAAAGAGCGTTACAAATAAGTTTATTTATGACGCTATGAACGAGTTTATCCGCCGTCAGCTTGAAATCTATTTTATTGAAAACAAGGCCCAGGCAGATAAAATTGCCGACCAGATACTAATAAACAAGCGCAGCCGTGAGCGAAGCGAAAGAGAGAGGCTTAACCTTAAAAAAACACTGCAGTCAAGCGGCGGTATGGTGGACAGAGTTCAGAAATTTGTTGACTGCCGCACAAAAGATGTTACTCAGCGTGAAATATTCATAGTTGAGGGTGATTCGGCATTAGGCTCTTGTAAGCTCGCCCGCGACCCGGATTTTCAGGCTATAATGCCGGTCCGTGGTAAAATCCTTAACTGCTTAAAGGCTGAGTACGATAAGGTATTTAAGAGTGAAATTATTACCGATTTACTCAAAGTGCTCGGTTGCGGTGTTGAGGTAAAGAGTAAGGCTAATAAGGATTTATCCACCTTTAACCTTGATAATCTTCGTTGGAACAAGATTATTATCTGTACCGATGCCGATGTCGATGGCTTTCAGATAAGAACGCTTATTTTAACTATGATTTACCGTGTTATGCCAACACTGATTAAAGAGGGAAAGGTGTATATCGCCGAAACACCTCTTTATGAGATAAACACTAAGGATATGACCTATTTTGCCTATGATGAAAACGAGAAGAACGAAATTTTAGGTAAAATAGGGGATAAAAAGTATACCCTGCAGCGTTCTAAAGGTCTAGGCGAAAACCAACCCGATATGATGAACTTAACCACAATGAACCCTGAAACCAGAAGACTCATAAAGGTTATGCCGAGCGATGCTGAGGCTACCGCCAATATGTTTGATTTACTGCTCGGCGACAATCTTCAGGGCAGAAAAGAATTTATCGCCGATTACGGATATATGTATATCGACGATGCAGATTTAAGTTAGGAGGGATTTTAGTTGGCACCAAGAAAGAAAAAAGAAGAAAAAGTAAAAATTACTCCTAAAATCGATAATACCTATATTGCAGGCGCAGGACTGACTGTAGAACAGCCTATCGTCAGAACACTTGAAACCAACTATATGCCTTATGCTATGAGCGTTATTGTGTCGCGCGCCATTCCTGAAATTGACGGTTTTAAGCCCTCCCACCGAAAGCTACTGTATACAATGTATATGATGGGGCTTATAAACGGTGGTACAATTAAATCGGCTAATATTGTAGGACGCACTATGCAACTAAACCCTCACGGCGATGCTGCCATTTATGAAACAATGGTGAGACTCTCTGAGGGCTATCAGGCGCTTTTGCACCCTTATGTAAAATCTAAGGGCTCGTTCGGTAAAGCTTATTCTCGCGATATGGCTTATGCCGCCTCGCGTTATACAGAAGCCAAACTCGCGCCTATTGCGAGTGAGCTTTTTGCCGATATTGATAAGGATACTGTCGATTTTGTTGATAACTACGATGCAACCCTTAAAGAGCCGACGCTCTTTCCCGTAACCTTCCCGAGCGTGCTTGTAAATGCTAACACAGGTATTGCCGTAGGAATGGCGAGTTCAATCTGTTCATTCAATTTAACCGAGGTCTGCAGAACTACCATTGAATATATTAAGGATAACGACATTAATGTTGCCGATACCCTTATAGCGCCTGATTTTTCAATAGGAGGTCAGCTTTTATATGACCGAGCCGAAATTGAAAAGATTTACGAAACGGGTCGCGGCAGCTTTAAGGTGCGCGGAGTTTATAATTACGATAAGTCGCAAAACTGTATTGATATTACCGAAATTCCGCCTACAACCACCTCCGAAGCCATAATTGAAAAGGTGATAGACCTTGTAAAACAAAAGAAAATAACCGAAATTAACGATATCCGTGATGAAAAAGGTCTTAAGGGCCTTAAAATCACCATTGATTTAAAGCGCGGAGTAGATGTCGAAAAGTTTATGAAAAAGCTTTTTAAAATGACTCCTTTGCAGGATAGTTTTTCTTGTAACTTTAATATCCTTATCGCAGGCTCGCCGAGGGTAATGGGTGTTAAAGAGATTATCAGCGAGTGGGTGGCATTCCGTGCCGAGTGCGTTCGCCGCAGAGTTTATTTTAATCTCTCAAAGGCAAGAGATAGGCTGCATCTATTAAAGGGCCTTCAAAAAATTCTGCTCGATATTGACAAGGCTATTAAAATCGTTCGCGAAACCGCCGAGGAAAAAGAAGTTGTGCCAAACTTAATGATAGGCTTCGGTATCGACGAAATTCAGGCGGAATATGTAGCTGAAATTAAATTGCGTCACTTAAATCGTGAGTATATCTTGAAAAGACTTGAGGATATAGAAAATCTTGAAAAAGATATAGCCGAAATGGAAAGCATACTCTCGAGCCGCACCAAGATAGCGAGAATTATAATAAACGAGCTTGAAAACGTAATTAAGAAATATGGTGTCGAGCGTAAAACTCAGCTTATAACTGCCGCAGACGAGGCGGAATACAGCGAGGAGGAAGAGGTCGACGAATCCCCCGTAACGCTATTCTTCACCAAAGAGGGCTACTTTAAGAAAATTACTCCGCAATCCCTCAGAATGAGCGGTGAACAGAAACTTAAAGAGGGCGACGAGATTATCATCACCGAGGAGGCAACCAATGCCCACGAACTTATTTTCTTTACAAATAAGCATCAGGCGTATAAAGCCAAGGTTTCCGATTTTGCCGACGGTAAGGCAAGTCTTCTCGGCGACTTTGTTCCTAGTAAACTAGGCTTCGATGAGGGCGAAACGGCAATTTATATGGTAGCCACAAGGGATTATAAAGGTAATGTCCTCTTTGTATTCGATAATGGTAGAGTTTCAAAGGTATCTCTTTCCGCTTACCAGACCAAAACCAATCGTAAAAAGCTTGTCGGCGCCTACTGTGATAAATTCACTCTGCACTCGGTAATCTATATGGATGAGGAGGGCGACATAATGCTTACCTCAACCAATGGCAGAATACTGCTTGTAACCTCCGCCGCTTTACAGATTAAAACAACGAGGGATAATAGCGGCGTTGCGGTTATGACGCAGAAAAAGGGTCAGCGTATTTATGACGCCCAAAGGTATATTAAGGGTACGCTTCCTAACGAGCATCGCTACCGCACCCGTAATCTGCCTGCCGCAGGTAGCTTTAAACAGGCGGATGTAGCCGAACAGTTAACAATATAATAACAAAAACGAGCCGCCCGAGGTAACCCCCGAGCGGCTGTCAGCTGAAATTAAAACAAACGCAAATTCACTTTTCAACTGACATTATAATTGTGTGAAAAATTTCATTAATTATTTAAGGAAATGTTTGACAAAATCTTATATTTACTATAATATATGTTTTTGGAGTTGATATATAATGAGCAAAGAATTAGCTAAACAGTATGACCCTAAAGCCGTTGAGGACCGAATTTATAAAACGTGGCTTGACGGTAACTATTTTCACGCTAAATGTGAAGAGGGGAAGGATACCTATACTATAGTTATCCCACCACCCAATATTACAGGTCAACTGCATATGGGACATGCCCTAGATAATACTTTACAGGATATTCTTATCCGTTTTAAGCGTATGCAGGGCTACGATACTTTGTGGCTTCCCGGTACCGACCACGCATCGATTGCTACCGAAGCCAAAATAGTCGAGGCTATGCGCAAAGAGGGCATAACCAAGGACGATATCGGCCGTGATGGCTTTTTAGAGCGTGCTTGGAAGTGGAAGGAGCAGTACGGCGGCAGAATTATCGAGCAGCTTAAAAAACTCGGTTCTTCTTGTGATTGGGAGCGTGAGCGCTTTACACTCGACGAAGGCTGTAGTGAAGCCGTAAAAGAGGTGTTTGTAAAGCTTTACGAAAAGGGACTTATCTATAGGGGCGAGAGAATTATTAACTGGTGCCCCAAGTGTCTTACATCTATTTCCGTTGCCGAGGTTGAATATGAGGAGCAGGCAGGTCATTTCTGGCATCTTCGCTATCCACTCGTAGACGGTAGCGGCTATTTAGAACTTGCTACAACCCGTCCCGAAACATTACTCGGAGATACCGCCGTTGCAGTAAACCCGAATGATGAGAGATATAAAGACCTTGTCGGCAAAATGCTCGATTTACCGCTTGTTCATCGTCAGATACCCATCGTTGCTGACGATTATGTTGAAATGGATTTCGGTACGGGCGTTGTTAAAATCACACCCGCCCACGACCCGAATGACTTTGAGGTGGGGCTTCGTCATAATCTTCCTGTTATCAACGTTATGACCGACGATGCTAAGATTACCGCCGATTATCCGAAATATGCAGGAATGGATAGATATGAAGCAAGAAAAGCCATAGTTGCCGATTTAGAGGCTGAGGGTGCGCTCGTAAAAATTGAGGACTATAGCCATAATGTCGGCACCTGTTACCGTTGCTCGACCACCGTTGAGCCGCGCGTTTCAAAACAGTGGTTCGTTAAGATGAAGCCGCTTGCTACACCTGCCATTGATGCCGTTAAAAATGGTGACACCAAATTCGTTCCTCAGCGTTTCGAAAAGGTATATTTCCATTGGCTTGAGAATATAAGAGATTGGTGTATTTCCCGTCAGCTCTGGTGGGGGCACAGAATTCCCGCTTGGTACTGTGCCGACTGCGGTGAGATTACAGTTTCTAAAACAGATGCTACCGAATGTAAGCACTGCGGCAGCAAAAATATAACCCAAGACCCCGACACACTCGATACTTGGTTCTCTTCGGCTCTTTGGCCCTTCTCAACTTTAGGTTGGCCTAATGAGACCGAGGACTTTAAGCATTATTATCCCACCAATACTTTGGTTACAGGTTACGATATTATTCCGTTTTGGGTAATGCGTATGATGTTCTCAGGAATTGAGCAAACGGGTGAGGTTCCTTTCAATACCGTGCTTATTCACGGTCTTGTAAGAGATTCTCAGGGAAGAAAAATGTCTAAGTCGCTCGGCAACGGTGTAGACCCGCTTGAAGTTATCTCCGAGTACGGCGCCGATGCCCTCAGATTTTCCCTCGCTACTGGTAACAGCCCCGGTAATGATATGCGCTATATACCCGAGCGAGTAGAGGCAAGTCGCAACTTTGCCAATAAGCTCTGGAATGCAGCGAGATATCTGCTTATGAATCTTAAATCTGATGAGGTTTTACCGCTTTCTTCAGAACTTGCACTTGAAGATAAATGGATAATTTCCAAATATAACCGCCTCATATCCGAGGTTACCGATAATCTCGATAAATTTGAATTAGGTCTTGCCGTTCAGAAACTGTACGACTTTATTTGGGACATTTATTGTGATTGGTATATTGAAATTTCAAAGGCTCGCTTAAACGGTGAGGATGAGACATCTGCTAATACCGCACGTGCAGTTTTACTTTATGTGTTTGACGGTATATTAAAGCTACTCCATCCCTTTATGCCGTTTATAACCGAGGAAATCTGGCAGTCCATTCCGCACGGAAACTCACCCGCATTAATGGTGTCCGAGTGGCCTAAATATAAAAAGGAACTCGATTTTTGTTCTGACGAAGCTGAGTTCGAAAAGATTATGTCGGCTATCCGTGCAATCCGTAATCGAAGGAATGAGATGAATGTTCCACCCTCTAAAAAGGCAAAGGTTTGTATCGCCTCCAGCTTTGCAGATACCTTCAAAAAGGGTGAAAACTTTATCTGCCGATTAGCTTCGGCTTCAAGCGTTGAAACGGACACAGAATTCGATATGCCCGATGCCGTTTGCATTATTACTGACGACGCTAAAATTTATCTGCCACTCGCAGAGCTTGTAGATTTCTCAGCCGAAATCGAGCGACTCGAAAAAGAACTCGCAAAAGCCCAGGTTGATAAGGACTTCTTCGAAAAGAAACTCAACAACCCGAACTTCGTAGCCAAAGCCCCCGAGGCTTTAGTTGCTACTCAGCGTGAGCAGCTCGCCAAGGTTCTTGATAAAATTGAAAATATAAATTCTCAAATCGCAGATTTAAAGGTGAAAATCTAAAGAATAAACAGCCATCTGAATTCAGATGGCTGTTTTGCTATTGTCCGTGACAAAGTTAACCCCCTGTTCTACAGGGGACAAAAAAATAGCTTTTAGCGAGGAGTAGAGTAGACAAGAAAATAGCTCCTTGGTATAGTAGAAGTGGTTTGCCGACCACACAACTAAAATATCAAGGAGGTCTTTATCGTGAAAGAAAAAGACATAAATAGTTTAGACCATACAAGCTGGAGATGTCAATACCATATTGTATTTGCGCCCAAAT
>JAZRKE010000006.1:0-24452 GCA_045646145.1 Acutalibacteraceae bacterium
AAGCAAAAAATAACCAACCGCTTTAGCGGTAGCTAAGAGTCCGCTTGCGGTTGGCAGATTATTCGGTGGACTTTCAGTCCCGCCAGTAATAGCGGCTTACAGCCGCAGAGCAAACTACCGGCTTAGCCGGTAGTCATGATTATACGTAATCTTCAAAGTCCCAACTAAGAGGTAATGGAAACCAGATTTTAGCAAAGCTTGGTTTTGTTTTTCCAAACACTTAAATAGCCTATCGGCTCACCGTTTTTGTAGGCAATAAAGGGGGATGCCTCTTTAGAGCACATAACGGTATAAACGTCACGGTAATTTGCGGTGTCATATTTATTTTAACATAAATTCAGATAAAGTAAATTAATTGTTGGTTGGGTGCTCGGTTTGAATTCCACCTTAATTTAGTGAAATAAGGTTTGCACCCTCAGTTTCGGTAAGTTCCTTATGGCAGGTAAAGAATAGCACCTGATTAGAAAGTGAATATTCTTTTAAAAAATTGAAGCCTGCCGCCGTGCGCTCGTTATCGTACTGAGAAAAAATATCGTCTAAAATAACGGGGAGGGACTCTTTATCCTCACACAAAAATTCTGCGAGTGCTAAGCGCAAAGCAAAATATGCCTGATGCACGGTGCCCTTGCTCATAAATTCCACCGCGTGTGAGGTAATGTCATCATTCTTCCTAATCGTTATGTCAAAATCCTTTGAGATAACCATATCGCTGTAGGTGTTACCCGTAAGCCCTGAGAAGATTTCGAGTGCTCTTGTCTGCAGAACTCCCCCCCAAGAGCGTCTGAGCTCGGTATAAGCGCTGTTCAGCGCTTCCGCGGCAATATCTGTGCAGTCAACGAAATTTTGCATTGAGGAAAGTTTTTCCGAAGCTTCCATTAACCTTCTATCGTATTCTCTTGGGTTTTCGATGCCGCTCGTCATAGCTTTAAGCTCGGCGGTAAGCTCGGCGATCTGGCTTGAGAGCAATGTGCATTTTTTACCCGAATTATTGAAGTTTTCTTGAAGTTGTTCTCTTGAATCGTTAATTTCGGGCAGATTATCAGGCATAGCCTCTAACTTTTTAAGAGCATCCTCGGTTGATTTACAGCCCGTGTGAGATACCGCCATCTGTGCTCGGATTTGTGCCTCATTGAGCTTGTCTAAAAGGTTCTTTAGTTCACCTAAAGCGGCCTCGGCAGACGCAATATCGAAAACGGCCTTAAATCTGCCGACTTCGGTAAGCAACTGTGCCTTTTCGCGTTCGAATTCCTCACTTAAACGTATAATATCGGTTCTCATTTTAAGTGCCTGTTCTTTTTTGCTTGAAAGCAGGGAACTGTCGGTACTGGTTTTGATTATGTAGGCGTTGATTTCACCGTCGGTTTCATTTATTTGCTCTTTTAACTCGGCTTTTTCACGGTGAAGTTCTTCTAAAAGTGTTTCGTTTTCGGAAATTTTTGCATTGAATTCGGAGAAATTCGGTTTTTGCTTTAGGGTTATCCCTAAAACAGTAAGCACTATTCCAAGTGCTGCAAATGGCAGCAGATAACTCATAAATGCACCTGCCACGGCACCTAACAAAATAAGTATTACACCGATAATTATAAGAGCAAAATTCGGTTTACCCTTAAGATTTAACTTTTCCTTGGTTATGAGTGAAATTTCCGCCGAAAGCTCGGAAATCTGCTTATCCTTTAAGGATAACTGCCCATTTAAATCGGATTTTTTATCCTGTAAGGCGGCTATAAAGTTATCCTTAGCGGGTAAAGACTCGGCGAGTTTAGAAATTTCCTCGGTACCGCGCTCACTCTCGAGCATTTTTTCTTTGAGTGAGGCGTTTTTAATTTTTAATTTCTGTAGGCTATGCTGAGCTTTATCTAAAAATTCTACATCTGCGACGGTGCCGTCTGATAATTTCAGCTTCTCCTCGGTCTCGTTATAAACCGTAACTGCTTCTTTGAATACAAGAAGCTTTTCTTTAAGGGAGTATAATTCATAGGCCTTTAAGTCTTCGAAAAGTCGGCTTTTCTGACCTGTCGCCACAAGCAGTTTTTCTTCCAAACGGTTTATTTCCTCTGCTTTTTCCTCAGCTCTTCTATAAACCGAAAGGGCATTCTGCTTTTCTGACTTAAGGCTTTCAATTTCCCTTTCAAGCTCAGGGATAGGGCCGTTTTTGCGGTTTTTGGAGATTAGGCTTTCACGAGCGTGAGAAATATTTTTAATCAGTTTTTCAAAGGAAATATCCTCTTCGGTAGAGTTCGATAGGTTAGAAAGCTTTAAATTTAGCTCTCCGCTGTTATCCGAAGAAAAAACAACCGAATTATCAATAAATACACTCTGCTCGAAAGCGCCTACCGAAATGCCGAAAATCTGCTCGCCGAGATTATCAGCCCCAGAAAGACTTTGCGAGGTGCCTAAATCGAGGTTGTGCAGAGTTATGGTGTCGGCAGAATTTGACGCCTTGAATTCACGCTCTAAACGGTAGTGGACACCGCCGGTTGCAAAGTTAATACTGCCGCCCATTTTGGTGTTATCCCAGGGCTTGTACTTTTTTCGCAGATTGTTAACGCCCTGTCCTCGTGAGCCGGAACCGTAGAACATCATTTTTATGAATTCGGCAATATGGGTTTTTCCTGCCTCATTATCACCGTAAATTATGTTAAGGCTATCTGAAAAATCCAGCCTTAAATTCTTTATTTTTCCGAAGGAAATAATATGGAGCGAATTAATTTTCATTGTATTTTACCTCCGAAGAAAATGCCTTAAGACCTATATACATAGCCTTTTGCAGATTTTCCTTTTCCGATGCATCTGCAGCCGAAATTTTTTCGCACATAAGCTTTACAAATTTACCCTTTAAGGAATTTTCGTTTTTGAGAATTTCCAAGTCAACCGCGGGGCGAGTGTTATCCCTTATTTTTACAAAATAAAGGGTGTCTTTAAGCCTGGTGCAGATTTCAGCCGCATCAATAACCGCCTCACCGGGAATTTCACCCGTTAAAATTATTTTATAAAAATTATTTTGATAGGTGTTACCGAATTTTTCCTTTAGGGTTTGGGCGATTATTTCTGATGCTTTAAGAGAATTTTCGGCATCACCTAAATCCACCTCCACAGCTTCATAGCGGCGCTTTGCGGTGGGTACAAATTCATATCGTAAATCGTCCTTTTTAAGCTCTCCCACAATAACGCCCTTTAGCCCTAATTCATCAAAGCCGTGCGGCTCGGGTGTGCCCGAATAGGCGAAAAAGGTTGAGCCTATTTTCTGAGGTGCACAAAAGGCGTGAATATGGCCGAGGGCCATGTAATCCATACCCGAAAGCTCTATAAAGGATTTTGTAACGGTGTTATAGTTGCCGCCAAGGTCGGTCCCTGTTTCACCATGAAGCACCATAATATTCAGTTTTTCGTCATTTTTTGCGGGAATCGAAAAGTTGTTTTTACCCTGCATATAAATGCTTCCGAAGGACCTTCCGTAAATTCTTACAGGCAGGTTTTCAAGTTCAATACACTGGTCTTCGGGACCTAACACAATAAGGTTTTCCGGAAGTCTTGTATTTAAAAACGGAGAGTCGGCAGTAAGGGGGTCGTGGTTTCCTGCTGCAAATATAACCGTTATATCACTGTGCATATTCACACAGCGCAAAAATCCCTCGAAAAATCTGGGCTCAACCGAATTGTTTTCGAGCAAATCACCGGCTATGAGCATAAGCGGAATTTCATTGACCTTGCATATAGTAAAGAGCTTTTCGAGTGTCATCAGCGCCTCGTGTCTGCGTTCTGATGAAACAGCCGCCGAAGATGATACGGCAGCGCCTAAATGCAGGTCGGCAGTATGTAAAAAGCGAATTATATTTTCCAAAGCAATTACCTCGCCAATTTTATTTATACATATTTTAACATTAACTTACATTTATATCAAGAAAATATTGCCTTTAACCAAATTTTAGGGTATAATAGAACATATATTAAAAGGGGGAGTATGGCTTGGATATCTGTGTTGGCGATAAAATCGTTATGAAAAAGCAGCACCCGTGCGGAAGTTGTGAATTTATAGTAACGAGAATCGGTATGGATTTTAAGATACGCTGCACAGGTTGCGGCCACGAAATAATGTTACCCCGTGTGAAGTGTGAAAAAAACATTAAAAAAGTAATCAGATAAAGGTAGGGAAAAATATGTTTGATAAATTAAGCTCGGTTGAGAGCAGATTTATAGAGGTTGGAGACCTTTTAATGAAGCCCGAAACCGTTATGAATAATGAACTTTATAAAAGACTTATGAAGGAGCATAAGCAGTTAACCCCAATAGTTGAAAAATACAGGGAATATAAAGCGGCAAAAACAGCAGAAGAGGAAGCGAGAATGCTGCTTGATGAGGGCGGACTTGATAAGGACTTTAAGGAGCTTGTTGAAGAGGAACTGAACGAGGCTAAGGCAAAAATTGAGGAAACTTCAGAGGAACTTAAGATTTTGCTGCTTCCTAAGGACCCTAATGATGACAAGAACGTTATTGTTGAAATCCGCGGCGGCGCAGGTGGCGACGAGGCGGCGCTCTTTGCGGGAAGTCTTATGCGTATGTACTCAATGTATGCTGAGGCAAGGCGTTGGAAGATGGATATAATTAATGCCAATGAAACCGAGCTCGGCGGCATTAAAGAGGTTAGCTTTATGATTGAGGGCGAGGGTGCATATTCACGCCTTAAATACGAAAGCGGAGTTCACCGCGTACAGCGTGTGCCCGAAACCGAAACACAAGGAAGAATTCACACCTCTACCGTTACGGTTGCGGTGCTTCCCGAAGCCGAAGAGGTTGAGGTTGACATTAACCCCGCAGACCTGCAGATTGATACCTACCGTGCAGGCGGTGCGGGTGGTCAGCACGTAAATAAAACCGAATCGGCAATCCGCATTACCCACATTCCCACGGGCGTTGTGGTGGAATGTCAGGATGAGCGCAGTCAGCACAAGAATAAGGATAAGGCTATGAAAGTGCTGCGTTCGCGCCTTTATGAAAATATGATGCGTCAGCAAAACGACGCCATAGCCTCAGACCGTAAGGCTCAGGTAGGAACGGGAGACCGCAGTGAAAGAATCCGAACCTATAACTATCCACAGGGCAGAGTAACCGACCACAGAATAGGTCTTACCCTATATAAAATCGAGCAGATTTTAAACGGCGATATTGATGAGATTGTTGATGCTCTTATTACCTACTATCGCGCAGAAATGTTGAAAGCTGATGAGCAGTAAATGAAAACCGAAATTCTGGATATAAAAAACTCGGCCAGTGAAAAAATCATAAAGCGTGCCGCTTGTATACTTGAAAACGGCGGAATAGTGGCAGTGCCCACCGAAACGGTTTACGGTCTTGCCGCATCGGCTTTCAGTGATGAAGCCATAAAAAAGGTATTTGCCGCCAAGGGCAGACCTCAGGATAATCCGCTTATTGTTCACATTTCAGATGTGGAAATGTTGGATAAGGTTGCAGTAAACATACCGAAAAAGGCATTGGAGTTAGCTGATAAATTCTGGCCCGGACCGTGTACTTTGGTTTTAGAGAAGAATGAAAATATTTGCGAGAGCGTGTCAGCAGGACTCAGCACCGTGGCTGTAAGATTGCCCGATAACGAAATAACACGCGGGTTAATCAGAGCCTCAGGGCTGCCGCTTGCTGCACCGTCGGCTAATGTTTCGGGGTACCCGAGCCCTGTGAGTGCGGGCCACGTAATTCACGATTTAAACGGAAAAATCGATGCAGTTTTGTGCGCCGAGGATTGCAAGGTAGGGGTTGAATCAACCGTTATTTCTTTGGTAACAAACCCGCCGAGATTACTCCGCCCCGGTGCTGTAACGGTGGAGCAGCTTCGCGAGATTTTACCCGATTTAGTGGTGGATGATGCCGTTTTATCAGAGCTTCGCGATACCGAAAAAGCGGCAAGTCCCGGTATGAAGTACAAGCATTATTCACCCGAAACTGAGGTTATACTTATAGAGGCAGACACTCAGGCATTCTGCGAATATGTAAATAAAACCGAGAACAGCGTTGCGGTGTGTTTTAGCGAGGACGAGGGAATAAAGGTGCCAAAAATTATTTATGGTAGCAAAACCGATGAAGCAACCCTTGCCAAAAGCATATTTAATGTTTTAAGGCAGCTGGACTTGTTCTCCTACAAAACAGCATATATCCACGCACCTTCAAAAAAAGGTATAGGTCTGGCGGTTTATAACAGGCTTATTCGTGCCGCCGCCTTTAAGGTGATAAAGCTATGAAATATATTTTAGGTCTTACAGGTCAAACAGGTTCAGGGAAAAGCACACTCCATTCTGTCGCCAAAGAAAAGGGCTTTTATGTAATCGACTGCGATAAGGTTGCCCACACCGTAACCGATACAAGCGAGGAGGCAAAAAATGCCCTTTGTGCTGCCTTTTCGTCGGATATTCTGACCGGCGGTAAAATCGACCGCAAAAAACTTGCAGCCATAGCCTTTAAAACGGGAGAGAACACCGAGCTTTTGAATAAAACGGTACTACCCATTATAGCGGCAGAGATTAAAAGAATAATAGAAAACGCAAAAAGTGAATATATTTTACTTGATGCACCCACACTTTATGAGAGTGGGATGGATAAAATCTGTTTTTTTGTTGTGGCACTTTTAGCCGATGAAGAAATCAGAAAAAAAAGAATTATGCTGCGCGATAATTTATCTAAGGAAGCCGCACTTTTAAGATTAAAGGCGGCAAAAAGGGATGAATTCTATATACAAAGAGCCGATAAGATTATTTACAATAACGAAAATTTAGAAGCATACTGTGAACAGTTCAGCGAAATTTTAGATAAAATTCTGGAGGAAAGAAAATGAGTGAAAAATCAGCAGCCGAGATTTTAAGAGAAAAGCTTTTCATTAATCGCAAAAACGGCAGGCTTAATTGTGAAGAAGCCGTACTCTCTGCAGCCGAGGATTTTTCGGTAGGCTATAAGGCGTTTTTAGACGCTGCCAAGACCGAGCGTGAGGCTGTAAAGGTAGCTATAGAAATCGCCCAAAAAGCAGGTTTCCACGAATACGAACAGGGTAAGAGATATAATGCAGGAGACCGCTACTATGTAAATAACCGTGGCAAGACCTTAGCACTTGTAAATGTTGGTAAGAAAAGCGCCGAAAACGGTGTAAGAATTACGGCAGCCCATATCGATTCTCCGCGTCTTGATTTAAAACAGAATCCGCTTTATGAGGAGTTGGAGTTAGCCCTCTTTAAAACCCATTACTATGGTGGAATTCGCAAATATCAGTGGACTGCAGTGCCACTCGCTCTTCATGGCGTTTTCGTAAAGCGCGATGGCAGTGTAATAGATGTCAACATTGGAGAGGATGAAAACGACCCCTGCTTTGTGGTTAATGATTTATTGCCGCATCTGGCACTTGAACAGGCAAAGCGTCCTTTAGCCGAGGCTATTAAGGGCGAGGAGCTTAATGTACTTGTCGGCAGCCACCCGTTTAAAAGTGATAGCGGCAGTGAACTTGTAAAGCTAAATATTCTTAAAATACTCAATGAAAAATACGGTGTTACCGAGGCGGATTTCCTATCTGCCGAGCTTGAGTGCGTTCCTGCACATAGAGCCCGTGATATAGGCTTTGACCGCTCATTAATTGGCGCCTACGGTCAGGACGACCGCGTTTGTGCATACCCTGCTTTAATGGCAGCGGTTAATGCTGAAACCCCTGAGCGCACCCTGGTTACAATTCTTGCCGATAAAGAGGAAATCGGCTCGGACGGTAACACAGGTCTTAATTCCGCATTTTTAAAGTATGTTGTTCGTGATATAGCCATAAGTGAGGGTGTGGATTGCACTGTGGCACTAAGACGCTCCGAATGTCTTTCTGCCGATGTTAATGCCGCTACCGACCCGACATTTCAGGATGTTATGGAGCGCAGAAATGCGGCATACCTGAATTACGGTGTATGTATTACAAAATACACAGGCTCTCGCGGTAAAAGCGGCACTTCGGATGCCTCGGCTGAGTATGTGGGCAAAATCCGTGCAATGCTTGATAATGCGGGTATTGTATGGCAGACAGGTGAACTCGGCAAGGTTGATGCCGGCGGCGGCGGTACGGTGGCTATGTATATAGCAAACCTCGGCGTCGATGTTGTGGACCTGGGCGTTCCCGTGCTTTCAATGCATTCCCCATTTGAAACCACCGCTAAATTTGATGTTTATATGGCATATCTTGCTATGAGCGAGTTTGCAAAATAACTTTTTTAAACGGTTTGCATATTATGTAATAGCCCTTTGGGTAGAATTCAAATTTGAAAGAGGAAATAATATGTATAACTGCTGTGAAAATTCGGCAGAAAGCAATTTTTGCTTAGGAGTAATTCTGAGAATTATTGTCGGAATACTTTTGGTAACAGTCGGTATAATTTTAGGTGCCATTTTCTTCGGATTTTTCTTAAGTCTCTTAGTTCCGATAATATTTTTTGCAATTGTTCTGCTTATTATGGCAATAGTAATTTTTGTTTACAGGCGTTGCCTTCGCCGCAATTAAGTCAAATCAAATGCCCCGTTTTATCGGGGCATTTTGGAGAGTGAAGAATGGACAAGATTATTTTAGGGAAATACCGCCACTATAAAGGCAATATGTATGAGGTTATAGGACTAGCTAGGCATAGCGAAACACTCGAAAATATGGTGGTGTATAAAGCGCTCTATGGGGAAAACGAAATATGGGTTCGCCCAGCACATATGTGGAACGAAGAGGTAAATGTGGACGGTAAGCTGCTCAAAAGATTTACATATATAGAGGGATAAAAATGATTTTTAGGAAAACATCGGTTTACGATTACCTTGTTGTAGGGCTTGGAAATCCGGGCAAGGAATACGAAAACACCCGCCATAATGTAGGGTTCCGTGTGGCGGATATTCTGGCAGACAGTAATTCTGTTATAATGTGGAAACAAAGGTCAAACGCCCTTGTGTGCGATGCTAAATTCGGGGATAAACGAATTCTACTGTGCAAACCGCTGACCTTTATGAATCTATCGGGGCAGGCAGTGGCGGCGCTCAGTAAATTTTATAAAATTCCTACAGAGAATATTATTTTAATCTTTGATGATATTTCTTTGCCGGTTGGTAAAATACGGGTGAGGGCAAAGGGCACCCATGGCGGACATAACGGTATGAAAAACATATCCCAAATGATGTCTACAAATGAAATTAAAAGAATAAAAATAGGTGTAGGTCAAAAACCCCACCCCGATTATGATTTGAAGGATTGGGTGCTTGGTGCCTTTTCTAAAGAGGATAATAAAATTTTAGAGCCTGTTTTAAAAAAGGCGGCAGATGCCGTAAAAGAAATTATATGCGCCGATATAACAAGCGCTATGAATAAATTTAATAATTAGGTTATGAAGTTTTTAGATAGTATTTTAAAAAGCGATACTGCCGTGAGTGAGTTTCTGTCAGATGCGAATAAAGGGAGGCTTCCATTAGCGGTGTCGGGGCTTACGGGTGTTCATCGAGCGCTTTATTGCGCCGCACTTAACCGCGAATGCGGCTCTTTAGTGGTGGTAACCCCCGATGAAGCGAGTGCTACGGTAATGCTCGGCGACCTTACAGCATATGGAGTAAAGGTGGCAATGTTTCCTATAAGGGATTTTTGTTTTTCCGACGTTCAGGCAGTATCAAAAGAGTATGAATATAAACGCATAGACACCCTGTCCAAAATTTTGGACGGGCATTTCGACGTGGTTTTGGTGCCTGCCGAGGCGGCGGTTCAGTATACAGTGCCGCCCGAAATATTAAGGAATAATATGCTGTCTGTCTCGGTAGGTCAGGAAATATCCCCTGAAGCCCTTACCGATAGACTCTTAACTGCCGGTTACCGCCCGAGCCCAGAAGTTGAGGGCGCAGGTCAGTTCTCGCGCCGAGGCGGAATTCTCGATGTTTTTGCCGTTAATATGGCAGTGCCTGTGAGAATAGAGTTCTGGGGCGATGAAATCGACAGTATAAATGAATTCGACCTACTCAGTCAGCGCCGCACCAATACACTCGATAGCATTAAAATCACTCAGGCAGGGGAGATAACCGCTAATGCCGAGACGCTTATAGAAAAGCTTTCAGAACTTTTAAAGTCGGGTAAAAAGGGGATAGATACCGTCCGCATTTCCAAGGATATTGAGGCGCTCGGCAACGGAATTGTCTTTCCGCTTGACCGCTATCTGCCCCTGATTTATAAAAAAACAACCGTTTTTGATTATCTTCCGCAGGCACGGGTGGTTGCGGTTAAATACTCCGAAATCAAAGAAGTTATGAAGGGTGTTTATAAGCGCTATAGTGAGGATTATCTGCTTTATAGTGAGGGTGGCTTTATAGTTTCGGGTTTTGAATATAATATTTCGCAGTCTTTATTCGAAGAAAAATTCTCTGCTGCCGTTTTCCTTGATAACTTTTTAAGGGCAGATTATCCCTTCGCCCCACAAAACATAATTTCGGCAGATTACAGAAGCCTACCGCTATGGAAGGGTAATATTCAGGTGATTTTAGAGGATGTCGGAATATTTTGCAAAAACGGCGGAAAATGTGTCGTACTGGCAGGAAAAAATAAGGCGGCGCAGGTAATATATGATGAACTCAAAAGAAAAAACATAGACGTGTGCCTTGATGCCTTCGGGGAAAATGATACTCTTCATAACGCCGTTACCATTATGTGTGGCGGACTATCAAGTGGGTTTACACTTTCCGGCGGAAAATTCTCTTTAATTACCGCAGGGCAAATTCACTCTGATGGGAAGACCCCAAAATACAAGAAAAACGAAAATGCCATAGGCTCACTTGATGAGCTGAAAAAAGGGGACTATGTTGTCCATTCCATTCACGGAATAGGTATTTTTGAGGGTATTCACAAAATCACAAACGGCGGCATTATTAAGGATTATATTAAAATAAGCTACGCCAAAACAGATGTTTTGTATGTTCCTGTAACACAGCTTGATTTAATTTCAAAATATATCGGTGCAGAGAACGGCGGTATTCGCTTAAACAGGCTCGGCAGCGGTGAGTGGCACAAAACACGCGCAAGGGTTAAAAGGGCGGTAAAAGAGATGGCTAAGGAGTTAACCGCACTTTATGCCAAGCGTCAGTCGGTCAAGGGCTATGCTTTTAGTAAAGACACCGAACTGCAGGCCGATTTCGAGGCGAAATTTCCTTACGCTGAAACTGCCGACCAGATACGCAGCGCCGCTGAAATCAAGGCGGATATGGAAAGAGCAATCCCGATGGATAGGCTTCTTTGCGGGGATGTTGGCTTCGGTAAAACCGAGGTAGCACTCAGAGCCGCGTTTAAATGTATAAGTGAAGGCAAACAGTGTGCAATTCTCGTTCCCACCACCATACTCGCCTTTCAGCATTATAACACCGTTTTGCGCCGCTTTGGGGATATGCCCGTAAACATTAAAATGCTTTCGCGCTTCGTAACACCCAAAGAGCAAAAGCGGATAATATCCGATTTGGAAAGCGGTAAGGTTGACCTGATTATAGGTACTCACCGTTTGATTTCGGATGATGTTAAATTCCGCAATTTAGGTCTTGCTATAATTGATGAGGAGCAGCGCTTCGGCGTAGCACAAAAGGAGAAACTGAAACAGTTGTATCCCACCGTTGATGTTCTAACACTGTCGGCAACACCGATACCGAGAACGCTTAATATGGCAATGTCGGGACTTCGTGATATGTCAACTATTGAGGAAGCACCTGGTGAAAGACTTCCGGTGCAGTCCTATGTGCTCGAATATAATAATGCGGTCTTGATTGATGCTATCCGCCGCGAGCTCAGGCGCTCAGGGCAGGTCTATTACCTTTATAACCGCACCGAAGATATAGAGCGCAAAGCGCTTAATTTAAAGGAGGCTCTGCCTGATGCCAAAATTGCCGTTGCTCACGGTAAAATGGGGGAGGATGAGCTTTCTCGCGTCTGGCAGAGGCTGCTTGACCACGAAATAGATATTCTCGTTTGCACTACCATTATTGAAACGGGTGTGGACGTTCCAAATGCTAACACACTTATTATTGAGGATGCCGACCGTTTAGGTCTTTCTCAGCTTCATCAGCTGCGCGGTAGGGTTGGTCGCTCGCCGAGAAGAGCCTATGCCTACTTTTGCTTCAGAGAAAACAAGGCACTCTCTGACATTGCCGAAAAAAGACTTGAGGCTATACGTCAGTTTACTGAATTCGGCGCAGGCTTCAAAATAGCTCTCAGAGATTTGGAACTTCGGGGGGCAGGAAATATTTTGGGTGGAGAACAGCACGGTAATATGGAATCAGTAGGCTACGATATGTATATAAAGTTGCTAAATGAGGCGGTGAATGAGGAAAACGGAATTGTGGCTGAAACCGAGGCCGAATGTACGGTTGACCTTAATATTTCGGCACATATTCCCGAAAGATATATTGAAAGCCTGCCCGCAAGGCTTGGCATTTATAAGCGTATAGCCGCAATTGAGAATGAAAATCAGAAAATGGATGTGCTTGATGAACTTATAGACCGCTTCGGCGAGCCGCCAAAGGCGGTGGTGGGACTTATTAATATTGCTCTACTTCGGCGCAAGGCAGCGAAGCTTGGCATTTATGAAATAAATGAGGCGGGAAATACCTTTTTACTCAAGGTTAATGAGGTGAAGCCCCAACAGATAGAGTGCCTTATGCCTGCTTTTTCTGAGAGAATTGTGCTTAAGGCAGACGAGAAGCCGTATTATGAGATAAGAGCGCTCAAATCACAAACGAAGGCTGAGTTCATTGAAGAAATTGTAACGGTTCTGTAAATATCAAAAAAATATAGACTTTTTAAGTAGTTTGGTATATACTTTTAAGTGTAATTTAATATGGAGGAATATTTTATGAAGAAGAATTTTAAAAGATTTTCAGCTTTAATGCTTTGCGTGGCTTTAATCCTGGGATTAACCGCTTGCCACAGAGCAAACGAGAGGGCACTATATATAGCAGACGAGGAATTCTCTGCTGGATTTTATTCCTGTGCGCTCGTTTTCGCTGATATGGAAGGTCAACAGAAGGTGCTTGAAACCTTAGGGGAGAGCGCTGCAACCGATTATTTAAATCAAACTTTAGACGGTGTTGATTATAAAACATGGGTTAAAAATCGCGCTATCGAAAAATGCAAGGAGTTCACAGTATATAAGGGCGTTTGCGAAGAGGCAATGATTGACACTACTAAGTATGCAGATGAAACTCTTGAAACAGCAGATTTATATTGGGATTATTACGGTTATTCAGAAATGATGATGGAAAACGGTGTAGGCAAGGGAACCTTCCGTTCCTATATGAGTATTGATGCGTATAAGAATGCGTATTTTGATTGCCTTTATGCCGAAGGCGGAGTAATGGAGATTCCTGCCGAAGAAATTAAGACCAATCTATCCGAAAATTATGCTATTGCCGATATCTTAATTGAAGATATAACAGGTAAGGATGAAAATGATGTAAAAATACTTACTGCAAAACTTGAGAGTTATGCCAATAGAATTAGTGAAGGTGAGAAGTTTGACAAGATTTACTACGAAGATATCGGAACTCAATATCTGGGCAGTGAAGAAGATAAAGAAACATTTTGTTTTGATTTAGCAACTATAGTAGGCAATGAAAATACATCCTATGAAATGGATATTTTTGAAGATGTGTCGGCTATGAAAAACGGCGAAGTTAAGGTGGTAAAAAAGGTGAATAATGAGGGTACTGAGGAAGAAACCGCCACTCTTTATTTGTTGTTTAAAGGCGACCTTTTAGATGAAAAAAATACTCTTTTAGAGAATTTAAAGAGTGAAATCAGGCATACTTTAAAGGATGAAGAGTTACAAGCCGATGTTCAGAAAACCATGGATACCCTCACGGTTGAGGAGAACACCAAGGTAACCAAGCAGTTTAAGGTAGAGAAAATATACTATCCTGTAGGCTAAGGAGGCTAATTTATGGGTGCTTTAATAGTGCCGAAGGATTATAAATCAGGTTTAAGCATTAAAGAAACCGAAATAGCGATTAAAAAAGTAAAGGATTTTTTTGAGCGCGATTTATCAGCTCAGTTAAATCTTACCCGTGTATCTGCTCCGCTTTTCGTTGAGCATGACAGTGGTCTTAATGACAATCTTAACGGGCATGAGCGTCCTGTAAGCTTTGATGTTAAGGATGGTGGCGCTAAGGCCGAAATTGTGCACTCTCTTGCCAAATGGAAGCGTATGGCATTAAAGCGCTACGGCTTCAGTAGCGGCGAGGGGCTTTATACCGATATGAATGCCGTGAGGCGCGATGAGGACCTTGATAATATTCATTCAATATTTGTTGACCAGTGGGACTGGGAAAAGGTAATAGAAAAAGAACAGCGTAATATTGATACCTTAAAGGATACAGTTAGAAAAATTTATGCCGCCCTTAAAAACACCGAAAAATACATTTCGGGCGAATACAACTTTATGCATAAGTTTTTAGCCGACGAGATAACCTTTGTTACCTCTGCCGAGCTTGAGCAGATGTACCCCGAGCTTACCCCTAAGCAGAGGGAAAGAGCCATTACTATGAAGTACGGCTCGGTATTCCTTATGCAAATCGGCAAAACCTTGCCCTCTGGCGAAATTCACGATGGTAGGGCGCCGGATTATGATGACTGGGAGCTTAATGGCGATATTTTAATTTATTATCCGTTACTTGATATTTCGCTGGAACTCTCAAGTATGGGAATTCGGGTTGATGAAGAGGCAATGCTCAGGCAGCTTGAGGCAAAAAACTGTCTGGACAGACGCGAATTACCCTTCCACAAGGCGCTTTTAAACGGCGAATTACCCTACACAATAGGCGGCGGAATAGGGCAATCGAGAATGTGTATGCTCTTTTTAGGCAAAGCTCATATTGGAGAGGTTCAGGCATCCTATTGGCCTGAGGATATGATTTCAGAGTGCCGTAAAAATGGAATAAATCTATTATAGTAATGAAAAATCTTTGGAGAAATCCGAAGATTTTTCTTTTTTCGTTAAAATCTTTAAAAAACATTGATAAAAATCTTAAAAAGGGGTAGAAAAAACAAAAGAGATATGTTAAAATATAAACAAACTATGAGGTAGTGTATTGTTTGCTGCCCGAATATATAAAACAATGAAATTTTTTAGGGAGGATTTTGCCTTATGAAAAAGAAAATAAGTACTTTACCCTTTAACGGTACGGCTGAGCAAGAGGCTCGTTTAATGGCGGTTATCGCTGAGCACAAGGACGATAAAAGCCAGCTAATGAAGGTTATGCAGGATGCTCAGGAAATCTACGGTTACCTGCCGTTAGAGGTTCAGACTATGATAGCCGACGGAATGGATATTCCGCTTGAGAAGGTTTACGGTGTTGCTACATTCTATGCCCAGTTCTCTCTCTCTCCCAAGGGTAAATATAATATCTCGGTTTGTCTTGGTACTGCCTGCTATGTTAAAGGTGCAGGTGAGCTTATGGATAAGTTCAGCGAGCTACTCGGCATCGGTGCTGAGGAATGCACTGCCGACGGTAAGTTTTCTCTTACAGCCTGCCGCTGCATCGGTGCTTGCGGTCTTGCTCCCGTTCTTACCGTTAACGAAGAGGTTTACGGTAGACTCGTTGTAGACGATGTTGAGGGAATTTTAGCAAAATATAAAGATTAATAAATCTGTTAAAAACGGAGAAACGCTATGAAGGTTAGTGAAATAGCAACCATTGTTGAGGCCGGTACTGTTTGCGGCAAGGAAAAGGGTGAACTCGAAATAGATTCTGCCTTCGGCAGTGATATGATGAGTGATGTTCTGGCATTTGTTAACGACCGTGCAGTTTTACTCACGGGTCTTGTAAATGCTCAGGTCATCCGCACTGCAGAAATGATGGATATGCCCTGTATTTTATTTGTTCGCGGTAAGAAGCCAACAGAGGAAATGATTGAACTCGCAAATGAACGCGGAATAGTTTTATTGGCTACCGCTCTTCGTATGTATGAAGCCTGCGGTAAGCTTTATGCAGCAGGGCTTCCTGCAAGGCGGGACGCAGGTGAGCATAATGCTTAATTTCCATTTTGTTGTTGACGGTAAAGATTTTACTCTTGCGGGAAATGCTTCAGGGCAACTTAAAAAGAATTTAAGGGAACTCGGTATAGCACCCGAAACGGTGCGCAGAGCCGCTATAGCTATGTATGAGGGCGAAATTAATATGGTAATTCATGCAGGCGGCGGAGAAGCCGATGTGGTTATCACCGAGGACCTTATTGAAATTACATTGACCGACCACGGTCCTGGTATTAAAGATATTAATGCCGCTATGCAGGAGGGCTTTTCAACCGCGCCCGACGATATTCGGTCCTTGGGCTTCGGCGCCGGTATGGGACTTCCAAATATGAAGCGTTACTCCGATGAAATGACAATAGATTCTACCTTAGGTGTAGGCACCACTATTGTTATGAAAATAAAAATATAATATAGTGCAATATAATTTTTTCTTCAGGTGTTTTAATGAGTACATATAAACATTCGGTTTATCTTGATAAAGAAAAGTGCAAGGGCTGTACCGCCTGTTTGCAGCACTGTCCGACAGAGGCCATCAGAATAAGAGACGGCCACGCCGTTATAGATGCTAACCGTTGTGTAGACTGCGGTCAGTGTGTGCGTGTGTGTCCGCATAAGGCTAAAAAGACGGTACTCGACCGCTTCGAAGATATAAAAAAATACAAGTTTAATATTGCCTTACCCGCCCCCTCGCTCTATGCTCAGTTTGATAATTTAGACGATGTGGACTATGTTTTACAGGGACTTTTAGATATAGGGTTTGACTATGTTTTCGAGGTTTCCCGCGCCGCCGAACTTGTATCGGCATACACGAGAAACTATTTGAAGACAGAGGGTGTGCAAAAACCTGCCATCAGTTCGGCGTGTCCGGCAATAGTAAGACTTATAGAACTGCGTTTTCCCTTTTTAAAGGATAACATAATAAAAATGCTGCCGCCTATGGAGATTGCGGCATATTTAGCGGTGAAGGAAGTAAAGCAGTCTCACCCCGAGCTTACCGATGATGATATCGGCGTTTGCTTTATTTCTCCCTGTCCTGCAAAGGTAAGCTACATTAAAAACGGTTTCGGAGAATATAAAAGCCGAATAAATATGGTAGTATCAATAAGTGATATTTACTTTTTGCTGCTGAATTCAATGAAGCGCGAAAAATCTCCCGAGCAGCTTTCAAAATCAGGAAGAATCGGTATTAGCTGGGCGGTATCGGGCGGTGAATCCTCTGCCATATTTAACGATAAGTATTTAGCGGCAGACGGAATTGAGAATGTAATGAGGGTGCTCGACCAGATTGAGAACGGAAATATTCCGAACCTTGAGTTTGTTGAGCTAAACGCCTGTACGGGCGGCTGTGTCGGCGGAGTTATGACAATGCAGAACCCCTTCATTTCCAAAACCAAGCTGCAAAGCCTTAGACGGTATCTGCCCGTTTCCCAGAACTTCCTGAGTGAAAACGAGCTTAAATATATACCCGAATATTATTTCTTTGATAAACTGCCTGAGTATCTACCCATAACCAAGCTCAGCTCTAATATGGCAGAGTCAATGCGGATGCTTGCAGATATCAGAAAAATCCGCGATGAACTGCCGGGTGTAGACTGTGGCTCGTGCGGAGCACCGACCTGTCGCGCCTTTGCTGAGGATGTGGTCAAAGGTCAGGCTCAGATGGAAGACTGCATAATAAAGCACAAGGCTCAGTTTAAGGAGTTTATTGAAAAACAAAAGGAGGGAAGGTAATGACAGTAAGTGATTTCGCAAAGAAAAATGCGCTCACCGTTGTTACTATGCCCGAGCCCGACCGTGAAATTAAAGGCTGTTATATCGGCGATCTGCTTTCGTGGGTTATGGGGAGAGCCGAGGAGGACGATGCGTGGATAACCATAATGTCCAATACAAACACGGTGGCGGTTGCTTCTCTTACAAATGTGGCGTGTGTTATTTTAGCAGAGAATGTGGGTTTAGAGGAAGATACCATAAAAACTGCCGAGCAAAACGGCATTAATGTACTCACAAGTCCGCTTTCATCCTTTGACACGGCTTTACTGCTGAAGGATTTAGCAAATGCCTAAGTTTTATTACGACCTTCACACCCATTCATGTCTATCTCCGTGTGCTGATAAGGATAACACACCCTGTAATTTAGCCGGTATAGCGGCGGTATCAGAGCTTGATATCGTAGCCCTTACCGACCATAACACCGCTAAAAACTGTCCTGCCTTCTTTAAAGCCGCCGAGCATTACGGCGTAATAGCTGTAGCCGGTATGGAGCTGACAACTGCGGAGGATATTCACATCGTCTGCCTGTTTCCAACGCTTAAAGAGGCATTAAAATACAGTGATTATATTGATACTAGGCGAATAAAAATTAAAAACCGTCCCGATATTTTCGGCGAACAGTTAATAGTGAACGAAAATGATGAGGTTATAGGAACCGATGAATTTTTGCTCTCCAATGCCACCACCGTAACGGTGGACGAGGTAAAAGACTTGGTGGAGTCTTTTGGCGGAGTCTCTTTCCCCGCCCATATTGACAGGTCCTCTAACAGCATAATTTCGGTGCTTGGTACCCTGCCGGAGAAGCCCGATTTCGGTTGTGTTGAATTTCATAATGCAGATAATATCGGGAAGTACCGAGAGAAGTACCCAATAAACAATAAAAGGATTATAATTGATTCCGATGCCCACTATCTGCATAGTGTCAAGGATAAGGAAAATTATATAGAACTCGAAGGGGATAACCCCGAGGAAATAATAAACTCGCTTTTTAAGTTTTTAAGGGGTTAATTATGAAAGAGCTTTCACTTAACATTTTAGATATAACCGAAAATTCCTTGAAAGCCAAATCAGCATTCACCGAAATTTTGTTAACCGAAACTGACGAAACCCTTATAGTTGCCATTCGTGATAACGGCGTGGGAATGAACAGGGAAATGGTCGATAGAGTTACCGACCCATTTTGCACCAGCCGAACTACCAGAAAGGTAGGGCTGGGTGTCCCATTTTTTAAACTTGCCGCCGAACAGACAGGCGGTAGTTTTAAAATTGAATCTCGAAGCATTGAAGATTATCCCGATAATCACGGAACGGTGGTAGAGGCACTTTTCTATAAAAATCATATAGATTTTACACCGCTCGGAGAAATTGTTGATACCGTAATAACCCTGATTCAGGGTCATCCCGATAGCGATTTTTATTTTCTCCATACAAAAAACGGCAATTCTGTGCTTTTAGATACACGAGAAGTAAGGGAAGAACTCGGAAACGAAATTCCGCTGAATGAAATTGAAGTGCTCTGCTTTATACGCGAATATCTGAACGAGCAATATATAAATTTGTAAACATATTATAGTTATTATAATATATTGATATATTTCTAAAGAGAGAGGAAAGATATTATGAAATCATTAGCTGAACTCAAAGCCATCAAAGACAAGATGCGCGACAAGGTAGTAATCCGTGAGGGTCAGAGCGACAAACGCGTAGTTGTCGGAATGGCAACCTGCGGTATTGCAGCAGGTGCGCGTCCCGTGCTTAACGCCTTTGTTGAGGGCGTAAACGCTGCAGGTCTTGCTGCTACGGTTACCGTTACTCAGACAGGCTGCATCGGAATTTGCCAGTATGAGCCGGTTGTTGAGGTTTTTGAGGCCGGTAAAGAAAAGGTAACCTATGTTAAAATGACCGCTGAAAAGGCTCAAGAGGTTATCGAGAAACACTTAAAGAACGGCAAAGTAGTGAATGAATACACTATCGCCGCTAATAAATAAATTCTGGAGGTTTAAGGAATGATTCGTGCACACGTATTAGTTTGCGGCGGTACAGGCTGTACTTCATCCGGAAGTAATAAGATTCAGGAGGCTTTCGCAGAGCATCTTGAAGCTGCAGGTATTGCGGAAGAAGTAAAGATTGTTCAAACCGGTTGTTTCGGTTTGTGCGCAATGGGACCGGTTGTTATCATCCATCCCGACGGCACCTTCTACAGCCGCGTTGAAGTAGAAGATGTTAAAGAAATTGTTGAGGAGCATCTGTTAAAGGGTCGTGTTGTTACACGCCTTGAGTATAAGGATGACACAGTGGAAGTCAAAGAGAACGAAAACGTTTCTCTTAATGACACTGCTTTCTATAAATCTCAGACCCGTGTAGCACTGCGCAATTGCGGTGTTATCAACCCTGAGGAAATTGATGAATATATCGCTATGGACGGTTACGAGGCGCTCGGTAAGGTGCTTACCGAAATGACACCTGAGGATGTAATTAAGTGCATCAGCGATTCAGGTCTTCGCGGTCGTGGAGGCGGTGGCTTCCCCACAGGCAGAAAGTGGTCGCTTACTGCTGCTAACCATGCCGACCAGAAGTACGTTGTATGTAATGCCGACGAGGGCGACCCCGGTGCATTTATGGACCGTTCGGTACTTGAAGGCGACCCGCACTGTATTATCGAGGCTATGGCTATCTGCGGTTATGCAACAGGCGCTACTCAGGGTTATGTTTATGTTCGTGCTGAGTATCCGATCGCTGTTTCCCGTTTGGCTATCGCTATTAAACAGGCAAGAGAATACGGGCTCCTTGGTAAAAACATCTTCGGTTCAGGCTTCGATTTCGATTTAGATATCCGTCTAGGTGCCGGTGCATTCGTTTGCGGTGAGGAAACAGCTCTTATGACTTCAATCGAGGGTAACCGCGGTGAGCCGCGTCCCCGTCCGCCTTATCCGGCAGTTAAGGGACTTTTCGGCAAACCAACAACCGAGAACAACGTTGAAACCTTTGCTAACATTCCGCAGATTATTCTTCGCGGTGCAGATTGGTTTGCTTCTATGGGAACCGAGAAATCCAAGGGTACTAAGGTATTCGCACTTGGCGGTAAAATTAAGAATACAGGGCTTGTTGAAATCCCGATGGGTACCACACTTCGCCATATTGTTGAAGAAATCGGTGGCGGTATCCCGAACGGCAAGAAGTTCAAGGCAGCCCAGACAGGTGGACCCTCAGGAGGATGTATCCCTGCACACCTTATGGATACCGAGGTTGACTATGATAACCTGGTTGCTATGGGTTGTATGATGGGCTCGGGCGGTCTTATCGTAATGGATGAGGACAACTGTATGGTTGATATGGCCAAGTTCTTCTTAGAGTTTACGGTTGATGAGTCCTGCGGTAAGTGTACACCCTGCCGTGTTGGTACAAGAAGACTTCTCGAGTTGCTTGACAAGATTACTCAGGGCAAGGGAACACTCGAAGATATCGACAGAATTGAAGAGCTTTCTAACTACATAAAGGCTAATTCACTCTGCGGTCTCGGTCAGACAGCACCCAACCCCGTTCTTGCAACACTTAAGTTCTTCCGCGATGAGTATATTTCTCACGTTACAGATAAGAAATGTCCTGCAGGAGTATGTAAAGACCTCCTCACATTCACAATTGATATGGATAAGTGTATCGGTTGCGGTATGTGCGCTCGTCAATGTCCTGCAAACGCTATTATTAAAACAGATTATATTGCTGAGGGTCATAAACTTCCGTCCTATACAATCGACGCTGACAAGTGCGTTAAGTGCGGTGCTTGTATCGGAACCTGTAAGTTTAAGGCTATAAGCAAACAGTAAGGGGGGCAAGACACAATGGAAATGGTTAATGTAAAGGTAAACGGCATTGCCGTAAGTGTCGAGAAGGGCTCCACAATTTTAGAGGCTGCCCGTAAAGCAGGTGTAGAAATTCCTACACTCTGTTATATGAAAGAGAAAAACGAAATCGGCGCCTGCCGTATATGTGTGGTTGAGGCTACAGGTGCAAGAGGACTTGTAACTGCGTGTGTATATCCCGTAGCTGAGGGTATGGAAATCCAGACCAACACAACTAAAATTCAGCAGGCACGTAAAACTACACTTGAACTCATTCTCTCAACCCACAATAAGAAATGTCTTTCCTGTGCTCGTTCAACAAATTGTGAGCTTCAGAAGCTTTGCCTTGAGTATGGTGTTGAGGAGGATGCTTTCGGTGGCTACAAGCCCGAATTTGAGCTTGATGACAGCACTCCGCATTTAGTGAGAGATAACAATAAATGTATTCTCTGCCGCCGTTGCGTTGCTGTTTGTGAGGAGCAGTATGTTAGCGTTATCGGTGCTAACGACCGTGGTATTGACACTAATATCGGTTCGGCATTTAATAAGGTGCTCGGCGATGTTCCCTGTATCTCCTGCGGTCAGTGTACAGCGGTTTGTCCCACAGGCGCTCTGACAGAAAAGGACGATACCGATAAGGTTTGGGCAGCTCTTGCTGACCCGACCAAGCACGTTGTGGTACAGACAGCTCCGTCTATCCGCGCAACACTCGGTGAATGCTTCGGTATGCCGATTGGCACCAATGTTGAGGGCAAAATGGTTGCCGCATTAAAGCGCCTCGGCTTCCACAAGGTGTTCGATACCGACTTTGCCGCTGACCTTACAATAGTTGAAGAGGCTAATGAGTTAGTTGAAAGAATTAAGAACGGCGGAACTTTACCGATGATTACTTCCTGTTCACCGGGTTGGGTTAAGTTCTGTGAACTTTATTATCCCGATATGCTCGAGCATTTATCCAGTTGTAAATCTCCTCAGCAGATGGCAGGTGCCGTAATTAAGACCTACTATGCCGAAAAGATGGGTATCGATCCGAAAGACATAGTAAGTGTATCTGTAATGCCCTGTACTGCTAAGAAGTTCGAAATAGGCCGTGAGGACCAGTCTGCAGCAGGAGTACCGGACGTTGATATTGCTCTTACTACCCGTGAACTTGCCCGTATGATAGACCGCGCAGGTATTAAGTTTACAATGCTTCCCGATGAAGAATTTGATAATCCGCTCGGTGAGGATACAGGCGCTGCTGTTATCTTCGGTGCTACAGGCGGCGTTATGGAAGCGGCTGTCAGAACAGCTAATGCTTGGCTCAACGGCGCTACCGAGGCTATCGATTTAGAGGCTGTTCGTGGCACTCAGGGACTTAAAACCGCTTCGGTAAATGTAGGCGGCACTGAACTTAAGGTAGCTGTGGCTTCGGGTGCTGCAGCCGCAAAGGTTGTTATGGATAAGCTCAAAAACGGCAATCCTGACGGTTGGGGCTTTATTGAAATTATGGGATGCCCCGGCGGCTGTGTAAACGGCGGCGGTCAGCCCATTCAGCCTCAGTACGTTCGTGATACAGTTGATTTGAAGGCTGTTCGCGCCAAGGCTCTTTACGACCAGGATGCTTCGATGGAAATTCGTATGTCGCACGAATCTCCTGTTATTAAAACCCTCTACTCAGAGTGGTATGACGGTTTTGGTGGCCACAAGGCTCACCACGACCTACACACAACCTATACTGCACGTAAAAAGTTTAATTAATTTTGCTTTAAAGCCGACCTTAAAAAAGGTCTGCTTTTTGTATGTAAATTTTTGAAAATACAACAAAATAGTGTTGCTTTATGTATATTTTTATGTTAAAATGCACTTATAAATTTAATTTACAGGACGGAGAAAGACTATGAGAAAAATTATCAGTATTTTATTGGTTTTATGCTTGTGTTTATCCCTTGTAGCGTGTGGAGGTGCGGGCGCAGGTACTGGCTCCGGCGATACTACCACAAACGGTGCAAACAACTTTGTAGCAAAGGAAATTGAGGGTAACCCCACAGTTTTGGGTACTTTTTATCGCAATGTTACGGGTGCGGATATTGCTTCTGATGATCCTGATGTAAAAGAGGTAGATAAAAAGTCAGATGAAATGCTTAAGAAAATCGAGGAGCATCCCGATAAAATAGAGGTAACAGGTAAAACCTATTATGTATCTAATGACGGTGATGATAAGGCTGATGGTTTATCACCAGAAAACGCGAAAAAATCGTATTTATCCTTTAAGGGTCAGTTGCAGCAGGGTGATGCGGTACTCTTCCGAAGGGGTGATATTTTCAGAGGTCAGATGGTACTTATATCGGGCATTACATACGGCGCCTACGGACAGGGTATTAAACCGCGTTTCTACGGCTCTGCCGATGGAACCGAAGGCGAGTGGCAGGAAACCGAGACGGCCGGTGTTTATACCTACAGCAAGTCGGTAAAATATGCCAATATTATCTTCAATAATGGTGAAGCTATAGGCAGACCTGTGCAAAAATTAGAAAATATTACAAAAAAAGCTAACAATGTATACTTTGATGGTTCAAGGGTTTCTGTTTATAGTCCTAACGGTAATCCAAAGGATTTATATCAGTCAATAGAAATAGTTGGAGATTATTGCCTTATGAGAGGCAGCGGTGGTAAACTAGAGAACGTAAAATTACAAAACCTCTGCTTAATGTATACAGGAGTTCATTTTTTAGGTCAATTAGGTGCTGTTTACAATATGGAGGTTGAGGGTTGTATAATGGGCTACTGTGGCGGTAGGGATTTATATTCGGGT
>JAZRKE010000007.1:0-19377 GCA_045646145.1 Acutalibacteraceae bacterium
AAAGAGATTAAACCAACCGAAATTAAGGATAATTTAATAGACATAATTAAAAATGAGTGGATGCTAATTACCGCAGGGGATGAGAGTGATTACAATATGATGACCGCCTCCTGGGGCTTTATGGGGGAGATGTGGTCAAATGATGCAGTAGCAGTTGTTATTCGTCCACAGCGTTACACTATGGAATTTATAGAGAAAAGTGATTATTTCTCTCTCACCTTTTATGGGGATAACAAGGCTATCCACGCCGTATGCGGTAAAAAAAGCGGCAGAGATACTAATAAAACAAAGGAAACGGGTTTAACCCCAATTTTTGCCGATAACACCGTTTATTTCGGTGAAGCGAGAATGGTGCTAATCTGTAAAAAGCAATATTGTGCTCAACTTACAGAACAGGGCTTTATTGACCGCGAAGTTCTTGAAAAAAACTATAACGGAGATTTGCATAATTTGATTATTGGCAGAATAGAAAAGGTGTTAATTGACAAATAATATAGGGAGTGTTTAATATGTTTGAGAGTTTAAAAAAGTTTTGCGATTCGTTTTTAGATTGCGGTGTTCCGGGGTTTGATATTGCGGTGTATAAAGACGGAGAGTGTATTTTCCGCCATTGGAACGGCTACAACGACCTTGAAAATAAGATTAAAATGAATGGTAAGGAAAGGTATAATATTTATTCTTGCTCAAAACCCATTACCTGTACCGCCGCTTTGCAGTTGTGGGAAAAGGGACTGTTTTCACTTGAGGATAAGCTATCGGACTATATGCCCTGCTTTGAGAATATGACGGTGCAGACCGAAAACGGAATAGTAGCGGCTAAAAGCCCTATTTTAATAAAGCATCTTTTTGAAATGACGGCAGGATTTTCCTATGATGTCAATTCGAAAAGCCTTATTGAATGTCGAGAGGAAACAGGTGGCAGATGCCCGACAACAGAGACTATGAGATATTTAGCCAAAGAGCCACTATTGTTCGAGCCGGGGGATAGGTGGAATTACAGTTTTTGCCACGATGTTCTGGCGGCTTTGGTAGAGGTTATTTCGGGCGAAAAATTTGAAGACTATGTAAGAAAAAATATTTTTGATGTTTTAGGAATGAAGGATTCCACCTTTATGTTACCCGAATCAGAGTTTGAAACAATAGCGCAGCAATATTCATTTTGGGAAGATGGACCTAGAAATATCGGAAAAAGCATAGGCGGTTATAAATTCGGTAGTGAGTACGCCTCTGGCGGAGCAGGCGCAGTTTCAACGGTTGATGATTATATGAAATTTTTAGAGGGACTAAGAACTAATAAACTATTAAAACCCGAAACACTTAAATTAATGATTACCGACCGCCTAACCGAGCAACAGAAAAGAACCTATACCGCGAGAGAAAAATACGGATATGGCTTGGGTGTAAGATGTCCTGCAGGTAAGGGTACATATACCGATTTTGGTTGGGGTGGCGCCGCAGGAGCCCATCTTGCAGTTGATATGGAATATGGAATTTCTATCTATTTAGCAATGCACCTTACGGGCTCACCTGTTCAGGGTGTGCGAAGTTTAGTATACCGATTTGTCAAGGCAGAGCTGTTTGGCACTGAATCCCTCGAGGATATACAAAAGCAATTAAAAACTATACATAATTATAATTTAACCTATTAAGGTGAATTGTCAAACTAAGTGCAACACTTAGACAAAGAAAATTCAAATAAATCAACTGGTTTTTTGAAACCTAAAACTTTTTTAGGCCTAGCGTTAATTAACGCTAGGTTCTTTTCGTATAAGAACCACTGGCTCTGCCAGTGGGCAACAGAGCTTTAGCTATGGACAGAATAAAAACTCCTTGATATATTTGAAGTTGAGGTTCGCCAACCCAACAAAAATATATCAAGGAGGTCCTATCCATGAAAGAGAAGAACATAAATAGTTTAGAACATACTAAGCGGAGATGTCAATACCATATTGTGGTTGCACCAAAATATCGCAGGCAATCAATATACAAGGAAATAAAAACAGACATCGGAAAAATTTTAAGAAAATTATGCGAATAAAAAGGTGTAAATATAATAGAAGCGGAAGCGTGTCCTGACCACATACATATGCTCATTGAAATACCGCCAAAATACAGCGTGGCACAAATAATGGGATTTCTAAAGGGAAAGAGCAGTCTAATGATTTTCGACCGATACGCAAATTTAAAGTATAAATATGGAAACCGCCATTTTGGGGCAAGAGGATACTATGTAGATACCGTAGGACGCAATAAAAAACAAATAGCGGAATACATAAGAAACCAATTGCAAGAAGATGAAATGGCAGACCAGATGAGTATTCAAGAATACATAGATCCGTTTACGGGTAGCAAGACAAAGTAGGCAAAAAAGACAGCTGCACGTTAGCGGCTGCCCGAGATGGTAATGCGGTTGGCAGAACCTTTCGGAGCATCTTTAGGGGTGTGGCCTGTAAAATGCCCTTCTAGGGCTATTCAATATTTGTTATTCATTAAAGAAGAACGGATTTTCAAATGAATAATGAATATTGAAGCCGCACAGCTAATGAATAATTATTGCGGCTTTGCCGCTTTTATGCTATAATACACTTGAGGCGGTGATGAAATGAAGAAAATTACCAAACACAACTTTTTAAATGAAAAAACCGAACTGAATTTCAAAACAATAGTTTCTGGTGTGCTTTTTATAGTTCTTTTGGCCTTTGATATTTGGTTAGATACATACAATAAAACTGCTTTTTTCATTATTTTTTCGATAATTCTTTTTATAATACTTTCTGTATCTATTCTTGGAATTATAGTGGAGCATAAAACCAGACATTTACCTACGCCTTATTATATTGTTGAAGATATATTTATACACGTTCGTGAAAAGAAATACACATTGAACACGCTAATAGAATATATTATACTATAAAATTTTCAAAGCACGGCGAATACGTATATTATGCATCTGTTCGTTGGAAAGAACCTGAGGAAATAGATGCGGATTATTCAAGCATATTTTTTTCAAAACCAGGTGATGAGTTTTATCTTGTGATATCCAAACTTAATGGAAAAATTTGTAGATGTTATAACAAAAAGTATTTTTCCTTATGTGAGGATGATTTTGATTACGTAGACGGAAAATACTATCCTAAAAAATAATAGACCCCTCAGTTTTCAGGCACATTTCATTTGTGTCATTAAGTTCAGACTGCCCGTATAAAAATCCTCTTTTGTCTATCGGACAAAAGAGGATTTTTACAATGATATTCGTTCCCTGTGGTTATGGATGATATAACTGTGATATCTGCTTCACACATAATATACGCTTTGCGTATAAATAAAGCGGATATTATATCATATTTTCATCGCAAATATATCATACGGTCTGCCGTATATCATATCGCTTTCCCTTGCACCCATACCGCTTTTATGCTATACTACACTTAAGGTCGGTGAGGCTATGGAAAAAATCACATTATTTGTTTGTAGAGAACTTTTAATAAAATCAAATAATTTCAAACTTGTTTATGCGAATATATTTTTGTTCTTTGGCCAGATTTATCTTTTTTTAAAATATGGTGTAGATATAATGACTATTGTGGGAACAATAGCATTTGTTATTGTCAGTATATTTATTTTTGTTTGGCAAAAGAGAAGAGATAATAAATTGAAAAATAATCAATTTTATGTTGTGGAAGATGTATTTATAAATATAAAAAGAAGAAAAGTTTGGACGAAATACTATGGAAGATATGAAAATTGTACTTTGAAGTTTTCTAGAAACGGTACATATGATGTTAATATTTATGAAAAAAGGGAACCGGTAAAACCGTCTTGTGATTATAGTGCTGTTAACTTTTCAAAACCCGGAGATAAGTTTTATCTTCTTATGATACCGGGGAAAGAAAAAAATATTATTTTAAAGTGTTTTAATGCAAGATATTATGAAATGTTTGAGGCGGATTTTGAATATAAAGACGGAAAATACTATCCTAAAAAAACACAATGAAATATTATTGATTTTAGGAATATTTCATTCGTTGCGAGGTTGTGATTTGCATCAATTAGATATAATTTTGTGCGAGTTTTTGCTACAATTAAAAATAGAGGTGAAATGTGATGAGAAAGATATTAACAGCGTTTGGAATTTTGTTACATATTTTTTGTGACTTTATTGTTTTTTTCCCTATTGAAAAGTATTTTTCTTTAAGAAATGCAAAGACCGAATTAGTTGTGGGAGTGGCTATTTTAATAGTATGCGTATCATTAGCATTGTTCGTTTATTTAGTTGATGCAATATTTGCTTTGATTATAAATAAAAGTGTCTTTAATAAGATAAAATTGATTATGGTTTGTGTTGCAATACCGATATGTTTGTGTGCGATTCGTCGTGGCAATGCAGGGTTTATTTTGAGTAACGTTTATTCAATTGGATTGTTAGCAGTTGAGGTTTCTTCATTATTTGTAAAAGATCAAAGAATATAATAATTTTTAAGAAAATTTGTGAAAAAGTCAGGAGGTTCTCAGAATGAAAAAAGGTAAAAATATAGCTTTGCTTATCGGTATTGTTTGTAATTCGGCCGTGATTCTTTGGTCAATGTTAAAATTTGTTGTTACTCTTTTTAATACCGTTTCAGGTAATGAATTGAAGTATTGCTTTTTTAGCTATGTATTTCCTGTTGTAATAATGCTTTCATTAATGATTTTTCCTGTTTTATTATTAATACGAAATCTTAAAAATAAGGCAGGAAAGATACTGCCGATTGTTTCGATAATAATAAATTGTGCAATTCTTTTATTGCTATTATTCAATTCGGTTACCCCTGCCATCCCTAAGTATCTTATATATAGTGAGTTAACATTTATAGATACATATTTTTCCATTATATTAAGCTTTTTGTCAAATGGCGGATTTCTTTTTATTATCGGATATTTATCTTTGATTACAGGTAGTGTCCTTTCTCTTTCAAAAAGGGGAAAAGGATAATAAATTATACAAGTAACAATTTTGTGTGCTAATAAATTGCTATTTAATTAAAAGGGCGGTCAGTGAAAGCTGACCGCTTTCTCATTAAGTGTGGTATAAGCATTTTTTGCTTACTATTTTTATTTGACTTTAAGTGAATTTTGGCTTATTATATATACAAGTATATCTATTTTAAGGGAAGTGTTCAAATGAATAAAGATATTAAGGATTTAACCATGATAATGGACCTTTATGAAATGACAATGGCTAACGGCATACTCTGCAGTGATATGCGTGATACCGTTACCTATTTCGATATGTTCTTCCGCCGTGTTCCCGAAAATGGCGGCTTTGCTATTATGGCGGGTATTGAGCAGCTAATGCAATATTTTAATAGTTTGCATTTTGACAGTGAGGATATTGAGTATTTAAAATCTTTAAATCTTTTTTGCGATGAGTTTATTGAGTATCTTGGGAATTTTAAATTTTCATGTGATGTGTGGGCTATTCCTGAGGGCACGCCTATTTTTCCGAATGAACCGATAGTAACTGTAAAGGGTCCTGCGATTCAGGCTTTTATGGTGGAAACTATGGTGTTACTTACCATTAATCATCAGTCTTTAATTGCTACTAAGGCTAACCGAATTGCTACTGCTGCTCAGGGCCGAGCCGTTATGGAGTTTGGTGCCCGTCGAGCTCATAGCTATGATGCTGCAGTGTACGGTGCACGTGCGGCAATAATAGGCGGTTGCGTGGGAACCTCTTGTATTAAATCGGCTAAGGATTTCGATGTTGTCGCGTCAGGCACAATGGCACATAGCTGGATTCAGCTTTTTGAGGATGAATATACTGCCTTTAAAAATTATGCCGAGCGTTATCCCGATAGCTGCGTACTGCTCGTAGATACCTATAATGTTTTGAAATCCGGCATACCAAATGCTATAAAGGTCTTTGATGAGGTTTTGGCACCTATGGGTAAGCGTCCCGTGGGAATTCGAATTGATAGCGGCGATATTACCTACTTGACCCGCCGCGTTCGCAAAATGCTTGATGATGCGGGTTATCCCGATTGCAAAATTTGTGTTTCCAATTCGCTCGACGAATATCTTATCCGCGATATGCTTATGCAGGGTGCACAGGTTGATACCTTTGGTGTAGGTGAACGTCTGATTACAGCGTCTCCTGAGTCGGTTTTCGGCGGTGTATATAAGCTTTCTGCAGTCGAGAAGGACTCAGTTACAACACCTAGAATTAAAATCAGCGAGAATATTGCTAAAATTACAATTCCCGGCGTTAAAATTCCGTGGAGACTTTATGATAACGAAACGGGCAAGGCTATTGCCGATGTTATAACACTTAATTACGAAAAGATTGACGATAGTAAGCCATATGAAATATTTGACCCTGTTCACACTTGGAAGAGAAAGACGGTTGAAAACTTCACCGCTAAAAAGCTTCAGGTAAAGCTCTTCGAAAACGGAAAACAGGTCTACACTTCGCCCTCGGTTAAGGAAATTTCCAAATACCGAGCAGAACAGGTTGAAACCCTTTGGGATGAGGTTAAGCGTTTTGAAAAGCCACACACATATTATGTAGATTTATCACAGGACCTATGGGAACAGAGAAACGAACTACTTAATAAACATTCTGTGAAAGGAAAATAGATATGAAAAGAATTATATCATTAATTTTGGCTTTATTTATTTGCTTTGTGTGTTGTGCGTGTAATGACGTTACCGATAATGAATATAAGGGTGGCAATGGTATTGATTTAATCGCCTTATTAAAGGATGGAAAAATTCCTGAAATTGATATAGCGCTCGGCACCGCAGTGGATACTATTGCTGTTTCTGAGGGACACTCTCACGAATCGGGCGAAGAGGCTCACGGTTATTCCAGTGTTGTGGGTAATAAGTATTCCTATTTTTTAAATGAACACGCATCTGCATATTATAAAAATACGAAAAAGGATAAGGGTATTTCGGTTGTGCTCAGTGTTAGTGAGGCATTTTCACTTAAATGTAACAGCTTTGTGTCAGCCGAGCAGGTAAAAGAGGCATTTCCAAACATCGAGTTCACCGAGGGCACAGTTGATAAAAACGATTTAACCATTATGCCTTATATGCTCGATACAACTAAAAAATTGACCTATACAAGCGGCAAACGTCAGGCGGTTTTCTATATTATGGATGACCAACTCATCGCCGTCGCATTAATTGACACAGAAAATTGGAACTAAAATGCTAAAAAGATTTTTAAAATACTATAAACCGCATAAAAAGATATTCGCCCTTGATATGTCGGCGTCTCTTGCTATTTCGGTTATCGGTATCATCTACCCGATAATCACGAGAAATATGCTGAATGTTTTTATACCTGAACATAAATATAATCTAATAATTATTTCGGGTGTGGCGTTACTTGCTATTTATTTTATTAGAATGCTGCTTATGTATTTCATCCAGTATGCAGGGCATATGATGGGTGTAAGAATGCAGGCTCAGATGCGAAGCGATATGTTCGCCCATCTGCAAAAGCTACCCTACAAATTTTATGATGATAATGAAACGGGCAAAATTATGGCGCGTATGACCAACGATTTAATGATGGTCAGCGAGCTTGCGCACCATGGACCTGAAAACATAATTATATCTTCAATTTCCATTATTGCGTCGTTTGCATACCTTGCCACAATAAACTGGAAATTGGCGCTTATTGTGTTTTTATGTATTCCCGTTATGGCATTCGTTGCCGCTAAAATGCGCCTTAGAATGAAAAGCGCATTTAAAAAAAGCCGCCAGTCGCTCGCAGAAATTAATGCGGCACTTGAGAGTAGTGTAAGCGGCATAAGGGTTACCAAGGCTTTTACAAACGAGAAAGAGGAAAAGCGAAAATTTGAAAAGGGTAACACCGAATTTTTAGAGGCTCGTAAAGAAGCATATAACCTTATGGGCAGATTTCACTCATTTACTTCATTTGTTACTGATGTTTTCAACGTAATAGTGTTAATTTTCGGTGGAATTTTCCTATATAAAGGACTTATAAATTTGGGCGACTATTCGGCATTTATTGTGTCGGTGGGTGTATTTTTAAATCCTGTTACAACACTTATCAATTTTACCGAGCAGTTTCAGGATGGTGTTACGGGCTTTGAACGTTTTTTGGAGATTATGGATGCAAAGCCCGAGGAGGATATACCTACAGCGATGCCTAAAACTGATATTCAGGGCCACATTGAATTTAAAAATGTGTGGAGCAGTTATGATGGCGAGAATGACGTGCTTAAGGATTTAAGCCTTAATATAAAAAAGGGGAGTACCTTTGCTTTGGTAGGCTCAAGTGGCGGAGGGAAAACCACTGTGTGTCATTTGCTGCCGCGATTTTACCCAGTGCAGTCGGGCGATATTTTAATTGACGGCACATCAATTACCGATATAACGGTCGATTCGCTCAGGCGTAGTATCGGTATAGTGCAGCAGGATATTTACCTTTTTAATGCAAGTATTAAGGATAACATTCTTTATGGTAGACCCGAGGCTAGTGAAGGTGAAGTGATTGAGGCGGCTAAACGTGCCAATATCCATGAATATATTATGAGTCTGCCCGAGGGCTATGATACAATTATCGGTGAGCGTGGCGTTAAGCTTTCTGGCGGACAGAAGCAGAGGCTTAGTATTGCAAGGGTTTTCCTTAAAAATCCGCCTATACTTATCCTAGATGAAGCCACAAGTGCGCTTGATAACACAACCGAGATTTTAATTCAGCAGTCACTTGATGAGCTGTGTCAAGGCAGAACAACAATAGTGGTAGCCCATAGGCTTTCCACCGTTAAAAATGCCGATGAAATTGCGGTTATTGAAAACGGAACCATTACCGAGCAGGGCACACATGAATATTTAATGCAACAAAACGGCGTATATGCCAAATTATATAATTTACAATTTACAAGATAGTTAAATGTTGATTTCGGAGGAATTTATGGCAACCGACAAGTTAAGGCAAAAAGTTTTGCCTACAATAGTTTTAAGGGGAATCGTACCCTTTCCGGATACAACTACCGGATTTGATATAGGCAGGGCTGCATCTCTTAATGCGCTTAAAAATGCGCTGGATGGCGACAGGCTGGTCTTTTTAATAACACAAACCGATATGAGTGAGGATTATCCTGCACTTGATACTTTAGCCCCTATTGGTTGTGTGGCATATGTAAGTCAGATGCTTAAAATGCCTGATGGCACTGTAAAGGTAGTTGTAGAATCTAAATACAGAGCTTTATTTAACGGAAAAAATTTAAGCGGAAGACAGGACCTTCTCGTACTTGACACATCCGAATGTAAAGTAGAAAAGGGCTTTGGTGATGCCCTTTACAGCGAGGCACTGCTTCGCCGTCTTAAAGATGAATTTACACTTTATTGCGAGTATATTCCAAAAATGGCACCCGATATTGTAAAGACGGTTCTTGAGGCAAAGGCGGAGAACTTAGACTCTATTACCGACTACATAGCCTATAATATCCGTTGCCCGTATAATGCGAAAATAGATATTCTGGCAGAACTTTCGGCTGAAAACAGGGCAGTGTTGCTTATATCCTTACTCGAAAAAGAGCGCGGCATTTTAGAACTTGACCGTGAACTCGGCGAAAAGGTAAGAGAGCAGATAGACGATAACAACCGTGAATACTTTTTAAAAGAGCAGATGAAAGCTATTAACGCCGAACTATACGGCGATGATTCACCCGAGGATGAATTCAGCGAGTATAGTGAGAAAATCAAGTCGCTGAGCGCTGATAGTTCCGTCAAGGAAAAGCTTACTAAAGAATTAAACAAGCTGTTTAAACTGCCACAAGGCTCACACGACGGCGGCGTTATAAGAGGATATTTAGATACCTGCATCGAACTGCCGTGGGAAGCTTACACAAACGATAAAATTGATATCGGTGCTGCACGCAAAATCCTCGACCGCGATTTTTACGGTATGGAGAAGGTGAAATCCAGAATTCTTGAAATGCTCTCGGTATATCTGTTAGCACCCGAAATTAAGGGACAGATTATCTGTCTTGTTGGTCCTCCCGGTGTCGGTAAAACGAGTATAGGCAAAACCATAGCCGAATGTATGGGCAGACGCTTTGCGAGGGTGTCTTTAGGCGGTGTCAGAGATGAAGCCGAGATAAGAGGACACAGACGCACCTACGTTGCGGCTATGCCCGGTAAAATTATCAATGCTATAAAGCAGGCAGGCTGTGGTAACCCCCTTATTCTACTCGACGAAATTGATAAACTCGGTAGCGACTATAAGGGAGACCCCGCATCAGCTATGCTTGAGGTTTTAGACCCCGAGCAGAATGCTAATTTTACCGACCACTATTTAGATATGCCCTACGATTTAAGCAAGGTGCTCTTTATTACTACCGCAAACACGGTGGACACTATTCCCGCACCGCTTCTTGACCGTATGGAAATAATTGAGTTATCGAGCTACACAAGGGAAGAAAAGTTTTCTATTGCCAAGCGCCATTTAGTAGGCAAACAGATGAAGCGCCATGGATTAAGCCGAGATAATTTCCGCATTACCGATGCCGCAATTTATAGCCTTACCGATTATTACACCCGTGAGGCAGGCGTCAGAAAATTAGAGCGTGAAATAGCGGCACTCTGCCGCAAGAGCGCAAAAATGCTTGTGGAAGAAAAGTGCGAAAGGGTAGTAGTTAACCCGAAGATGATTGAGAGTATGCTCGGTAAACGCCGCTACACACCCGAAGAGATACTTAAGCAGGACGAAATAGGTGTTGTAAACGGACTTGCCTGGACGGCAGTCGGCGGTGAAATAATGCAACTTGAGGTCGCTGTATGCTCGGGTACGGGTAAATTAGTGCTGACAGGCTCACTCGGTGAGGTTATGCAGGAGTCCGCCAAGGCGGCGGTAACCTTTGTTCGTTGCCACGCTGCAGAGTTCGGCATTCCGAATGATTTTTACAGTAAAAATGATATTCATATTCACGCTACCGAGGCGGCTGTTCCAAAGGACGGTCCATCGGCAGGTGTTACCATAACGGTAGCGCTTGTATCGGCGCTTACAGGCTGTCCTGTGAAAAGGGACGTTGCTATGACGGGCGAAGTTACCATTCGCGGCAGAGTGCTGAAAATCGGCGGACTAAAGGAAAAGAGTATGGCGGCATACCGCGGCGGAGTAAAAACCGTATTCATACCATCAGATAATACTGTCGACCTTGACGAAATCGATGCTGCTTGTCTTGAAAACATTGAGTTTATTCCCGTAAACACTGTAAATGATATAATCAAATCGGCTATCGTGGGGCTTAAAAGCCAAAGATTACCGAAAAAATCAGGTGGCGAAAAGACTTCTGTTGGTGTGCAGAATACAGTAAGACAGTAGGTGAAGATATGAATTTTAATTTAGCAATGTTCGAGAATTCTTACGGTGTTGTTTCGCAATTGCCGGAGTCTACACTACCCGAAATTTGCTTTGCTGGTAAATCCAATGTGGGTAAATCTTCACTCATAAATAAAACCCTCGGCAGAAAGGCTTTAGCTCGAGTGAGCTCTAAACCGGGGAAAACAGTTACCATTAATTTTTATAAGCTCGATACTGTGCGCATTGTCGATCTACCTGGGTATGGTTATGCTAAGGTTGATTACAAGGAAAAAGAGCGCTGGGCAGATTTAATGGAGGGATATTTTAAAGCTCGGAGAAATATCCCTATAGTCTTTCAGCTTATAGATATGCGCCATAAGGTAGGGGAATTTGATTTGTCAATGATGGAGTTCCTGAATTACTACAAAACACCTTATATGATACTGCTTACTAAATGCGATAAACTTAATAAAACTGAGTTTCAGACAAGACTTCAGTCTATAAAAACAGAACTTGACGGGATTATACCTGAGAATACCGAAGTTTTACCCGTTTCAGCACTTTCGGGTGTTGGCATAGACCAAATTCGCGAAAAAATAGAAAATTTAACAAAATAAACTCTAAAAGCCCTTTGAAAAGAAGGGCTTTTATTGACAAATACCCTATTTAGTAATATAATTATTTTGTATGTAAATCTGTTAATAGGTGATAAAAATGAAATGGACTTCTTTAAATGATTTAAGAGAAAAATATCTTTCCTTCTTTGAGGGTAAGGGACATTTGCGCCTTGGTAGCTTTTCTTTGGTGCCACAGGGGGATAAGTCGCTGTTACTTATAAACTCAGGCATGGCACCTATGAAAAAATATTTCACAGGTGAGGTAGTGCCGCCCCGTAACCGTGTTACAACCTGTCAGAAATGTATCCGCACACCCGACCTTGAGCGTGTAGGACACACTGCCCGCCACGGTACTTATTTTGAAATGCTTGGAAACTTCTCTTTCGGAGATTATTTTAAAGAACAGGCAATCCAGTGGGCTTGGGAGTTTTTAACGGAAACTCTCGAAATCCCTGCAGACCTGCTCTGGCCTTCTGTTTATGAGGAGGATGACGAAGCTTATGCCATTTGGCGCGATAAAATTGGTGTAAAAGAAGAACACATAGTAAAGCTCGGCAAGGCGGATAACTTCTGGGAGCACGGCACAGGTCCTTGCGGCCCGTGTAGTGAGATTTATTTCGACCGCGGTGAGAAATACGGCTGCGGCAGCCCCGACTGTAAACCCGGTTGCGACTGCGACAGATATATGGAAATCTGGAACAATGTATTTTCTCAGTTCAACAATATGGGTGACGGCACCTATACCGAGCTTGAGAACAAAAATATTGATACCGGTATGGGACTTGAGCGTCTTGCCTGCATTATGCAGGGTGTTGACAATATGTTCGAGGTTGATACCGTACGAAATATTTTAGATAAGGTTTGCGAGTTGTCGGGTAAAACCTATGGAAAGGAAAATAGCACCGATGTTTCCATCCGCGCTGTTACCGACCACGCCCGTGCCGCTACCTTTATGATTAGCGACGGCATTATCCCGTCAAACGAGGGCAGAGGCTATGTGCTTCGCCGTCTTATAAGAAGAGCCGCAAGACACGGTAAGCTAATCGGTATTAACGGCGCATTTTTAGAGTTTCTTGCCGATACCGTTATCAAACAGAACGAGGCAGGCTACCCCGAGCTTAACGAAAAGCAGGAATTAATTAAAAAGGTTATTTCCTTTGAAGAGGCGGCATTTGCTAAGACTATTGACCAAGGTCTTGCTATTCTATCCTCTCTTACCGTTAAGGGTGGTAAGCTTTCGGGTGACGATGCCTTTAAACTCTACGATACCTACGGCTTCCCGCTTGATTTAACTAAAGATATATTAGCCGAAAATGATATGACCTTGGATGAGGAGCGTTTTAATGTCTTAATGCAGGAGCAGAGAGATAAGGCAAGAAAGGCGAGAAAATCGGCAGACGGTGAAAGCTGGAAGAGTGACGGTATGGCATTCGATAATATTGCCGCAACCGAGTTTGTGGGCTATGAGGCTGACACTGCTGAAGCTACAGTTTTAGATATTGTGGTTGACGGTGAGCATAAGGCTGCAGCGGAAGAAAACGATAGCGTAATTATAGTTTTAGATAAAACACCTTTCTATGCCGAGAGTGGCGGACAGGTTGGAGATACAGGTAAAATTAAAGGTAAGAACTTTAGGATACGCGTTTTTGATACCAAGAAAACTGCCGACGGTATTTTCATACATTACGGTAAGGTTTTAGAGGGCAGTGTTCTTATAAAAGATAAGGCAGTGGCAGAAATTGATACTGTTCGCCGCGATGCTATTCGTCGCAGTCATACAGCGGCACATTTACTGCAGGCGGCACTCCGACAGGTTCTCGGCACCCATGTTGAACAGGCAGGAAGTATGGTAAGCGATACCGTAACACGATTTGACTTCACCCATTTCTCAGCCCTCACACCCGAGGAAATAGAGAAGGTTGAAAATATAGTAAACGGCGTTATTTTAGAAGCTATTTCCGTTGAAAATCGCGAAATGCCGATAGATGAGGCTAAAAAGCTCGGCGCTATGGCGCTTTTTGGCGAAAAGTACGGAGATACTGTGCGTGTTGTTAAGGTAGCCGATAAATCGGTTGAGTTCTGTGGCGGCACACACGTTTCAAATACAGGAAAAATAGGTATGTTTAAAATCGTTTCAGAATCAAGCGTTGCGGCAGGTGTCCGTCGAATTGAAGCGGTTACGGGCTTTAATGTATTAAAACTCATAAATGATAAACAGGCGCTCATTAATGCAACTGCGGCAACCCTTAAGGTAGGAAATGCCGCAGAAATAGCCAAGCGAGCCTTAGCGGTTATGGAAGAATTAAAGACCAAGGAAAAAGAGCTTCAGGCACTCGAAACTGAGCTCGCTCTCGGAAAACTCCAGGAAATCCTTAAGAATGAAACGGTTATAGGTGAATTAAAAGTAATTTGTGCGGCAATTGATAATTCCTCGGCGGATGAAATCCGTTCTATTTGTGAAAAGGTTAAGAACGATAACGAAAAAGCCGTTATTATTTTAGCGGCAAATACGAGTCAAAAACTTACCTTCTGTGCTGCGGCAGGAAAAGCGGCTGTGGCAAAGGGTATTAAGGCGGGTGAAATTGTCGGCGCGGTAGCAAAAGTAACAGGCGGTAACGGCGGCGGTAGACCCGATATTGCTATGGCAGGCGGTAAGGATGCTTCCAAGATAGACGAGGCGCTAAACGTTGGTAAGGCTCTGATTACCGAGAAAATAGGAGGCTAAAAATGGCAGACTGTTTATTTTGTAAAATAGCGGCAGGGGAAATACCCAGCACCAAGGTTTATGAAGACGAGTTCGTTTACGCCTTCCTCGATATTGAACCTCAGGCACCTTTTCACGCAATTATAATACCGAAAGAGCATATTGCCTCTGCTGCGGAAATAAATGAAGAAAACAGCGTTTTAATTGCCAAGGTTTTTGAGGCGGCTGCAAAAATAGCTAAAGACGAAAAACTGGAAAAGGGCTTTCGCATAGTTAATAATTGCGGTGAAGAGGGCGGTCAGACAGTAGGGCATATCCATTTCCATCTGCTCGCCCGCCGAAATCTCGCCTGGCCTCCAGGTTAAAGAAAAGGGGCAACATTATGTCTGAATTTTACACAATGAAAATTGCGGGGCTTGAACGTAATTTAAAGCGTTTCCCTGTAAATGAAAACTTAGATATTGCGGCATTTATTCTCTTCGGCGATACTGAAATTACGGTTGCCGCATCAAGTGAGCTGCTTAAAAAGGTGCCTGAATTTGATATAATTCTCACCCCAGAGGCTAAGAGCATACCTTTGGCTTATGAAATGTCAAGGCAGTCGGGTAAACCATATGTGGTAGCGCGAAAGGGTATGAAGGTGTATTTGGGTGAGCCTGTAACAGTCCAAGTGCGCTCTATTACCACCAACCGTGTTCAGACCCTTTACTTAGGCAGAGATGAAGCTGAGAGAATAAAGGGTAAGCGTGTGCTTATTGTAGATGATGTTATAAGTACGGGTGAATCTCTTATAGCTGTAAGGCAGTTAGTGGAAAAAGCAGGCGGAATAGAGGCAGGAGCCGCTGCAGTTTTAGCCGAGGGTGATGCAGCCGAGCGTACCGATATAATCTTTTTAGAGCCTCTTCCATTGTTTTTTAAATAATTTTTAAATGCCGAGCTGAAAAACTCGGCATTTTCCGTATATACTAATAAAAATATTTGGCTTAGAGAGTGATACTATGAAAATTGCGTTTTATGATGCTAAGAATTATGATATTCAGTGGTTCAGTAATGTAGGTAGCGATATTAAATTTAAATTCTTTGAAACCAAACTCAATATCGATACTGTAAAACTTGCCAGTGGGTTTGACGGTGTCTGCGTTTTTGTGAATGATACCTTGAATGCCGAGGTTATCGAGGAACTTTGCAAACTTGATATAAAGGTGATAGCACTTCGCTGTGCAGGTTATAATAATATTGATTTTAAAGCCCTTGCGGGCAGAATACCGGTTGTTCACGTACCAGCATATTCACCTTATGCAGTAGCCGAACACGCTATGGCAATGCTGCTCACCTCAGTGCGACGTGTTCACAAGGCATATATCAGAACCAAGGATTTCAATTTCAGCCTTTCGGGACTCACAGGCTTCGATTTACACGGTAAAACGGTTGGTATTATCGGTACGGGTAAAATAGGTAGAGTTTTTATTGATATTTGTAAAGGCTTTGGAATGAAGGTTATAGCTTATGATAAATACCCGAACAGTGAAATTAATGTAGATTATGTAGAACTTGAAACTATCTTTACACAGAGCGATATTATTTCTCTTCATTGTCCGTTAACACCTGAGACACACCATATAATCGACAAAAAATCAATTGAAAAAATGAAAAAAGGGGTGATGATAATCAACACCTCTCGCGGCGCACTTATAGATGCCGAAGCCCTGGTTGAAGGCATCAAGAGCCGAAAGGTAGGCGGCGCGTGTCTGGATGTGTACGAGGAGGAGTCCGATTTCTTCTTTGAGGATTTTTCGGGACATATAGTGGATGACGATACCCTGGCACGTCTTATCAGTATGCCTAATGTAATTGTAACTTCCCATCAGGCTTTTTTAACGAATGAAGCGCTTGAAAATATTGCCGAAACCACGGTACAGAATATTACCGAAATTTTAAATGGGCAAAATTGTGAAAATACTCTTAAAAATAATTGTTAAAACTTTATTAAATGTATTGATTTTAGAGTGATTTTATGTTAAAATGTACTCAAAATTAAAAAGGAGAAAAGTTATGAAAAGGTTTATCAGTATTTTATTATGTTTTACGTTAATACTTACAATCTCGGCTTGCACCGGTTCCCGAATGTCGATAATTGAGGACGCTACCACCGAATACGAATACCAACAGGAACAGAATCAGGTCGAAAATCAGGGAACAAACCAAAACCAAGGAACTAGCCAAAACCAAGGAACTAGCCAAAACCAAGGAACGGGCGGGAACCAAGGAACGGGCGGGAACCAAGGTTCCTCTTCAGGTTCAGGACAGCAAAATCAAACCGGCTCTAGCGGAGAAACAAGTAATAACCAGGGCACGACACAGACACCTACCGTTCAGGCAACAGCCGATAATCCTACAGTTATGGGTACTTTTTATCGAAACGTAACCGGAGCAAAGATATCTTCCGATGACCCGACTGTAAAAGAAATAGACACAAAAGCCGATGCAATGCTTAAAAAGATTGAGGATTTCCCCGATAATGTAAAGGTATCGGGTAAGACCTATTACATTTCGGAAACCAGTGGAAAGGATTCCAATAACGGTTTATCTCCTAATACTCCTAAAAAAACATATAACGCTGTAAAAGACTCTTTAAAATCGGGAGACGCTGTACTTTTTAAGCGCGGAGATATTTTTAGAGGTCAATTAGTGCTTGTAACCGGTATTACATACGGAGCTTACGGGCAGGGTATTAAACCGCGCTTTTATGGTTCTGTTGATGGAAGAAAGGGTAACTGGATAGAGACGTCAACAAAAGGTGTTTACCGCTATAATACACCTGTTAAATATGCCAATATTATCTTCAATAATGGTGAAGCTATAGGCAGACCTGTACAGTCATTGGCAGATATTACCAAGAAAAAATATGGTGTGTATTATAACGGTTCCCATGTGACTCTATATTGTCCGGACGGTAACCCTAAGGATATTTTCTACTCAATAGAAATTGTTGATGAATATTGTTTATTTGTCGGAAAAGGCGGTTTCCAAAATGTAAAACTGCAGAACCTTTGCTTGATGTATACAGGAGTTCATTGCTTAGGTGCTTTGGGTATTGTAGATGGCTTGGAGATAGAGGGTTGTGTGATGGGCTACTGCGGAGGTAGAGACCTTTACAGAGGTACTGGTTATGTATCGCTCGGTAATGCCATAGAGTTCTGGAGTAAGGGTAAGAATATTAACATTCACGATAATTACATATTCCAGTCATATGATGCTGCTTTAACTCATCAAGGACCCAATGTTGTAAGTGCAACCAATAAGGGCACAAACTCAAATGATTTTACAAATATTCATTACGAAAATAACCTTTTAGAATATAACACCTATGATATTGAGGCATTCTCTTGTGGAACCGTTGCGGAGGCACAAAAATCACCTAACGGAACCTTTACTTATAACGATGTATATGTAATAGGAAATATCTGCCGCCATACCGGTTGGGGTTGGGGAAGCCTTGACCGTCCTGATAAAAATGTTTATGCTCATTTTAAATATGATGCTCAAGGTGAAAACGATATAAACGTTCATGTAAAGCCTCTTTATATAGAAAATAATATATTTGATCGCTCTAGAAATGGATGTCTTGGAATTAAAACACCTGAATGGAACAAAGCAAATATGATTTTGAAGAATAATCTATTCCTAGAAACAGATAGAGCAAATATTATTAAAGGCAAAACGCTTAAGGATGATTATATGAGTGAAATTAATAAATATTTCACAGCCGCAGGTAATACTTTTAAGAGTGTTAAATAGGTGAACAAATGAAGAAAATTATAAGTTTAATTTTAGTAGTGCTGATTTCTTTTAGTTTTGTAGCTTGCACAGGTGAAAAAAAGCCTCAAAACAATGCAACTTCAAATAACGAAACAGGATATGTTTATAAAGATACATTTTTAACCGATAATAATCCTGACAATCCAACAGTTATGGGGCTTTTCTACCGTAATGTTATAGGGGCCAAGATTCAGTCGGATGATCCTGCTATAGAAGAAATAGACACAAAAGCTGATGCAATGCTTAAAAAAATTGAGGAGTATCCCGATAATGTATCGGTTACCGGTAAGACATATTATCTATCCAACGAGGGTGATGATAAAGCTGATGGTTTGACCCCAGAAACTGCAAAGAAAACATATGATGCCATTATCTTGGATTTGCAACCTGGTGATGCTGTACTTTTCCGCAGAGGAGATATTTTCCGTGGGCAGATAAAAATGAAAACAGGTGTTACATATGCCGCCTATGGAGAGGGAGTAAAACCGCGTATTTATGGATCTTATGATGGACTTGAAAAGGAATGGATACAAACCGAAGAGGAGGGTATATATGAATATACCGGAATTACAGGTGATTATTCAAATATAATCTTCAATAATGGTGAATTTATCGGTCGTCCTGTACAAAGCAGAGCAGATTTAAAAAAGAAAGCCCTTAATGTATTTTTAGGTAGTAGATTGACCATTTACAGCCCTAACGGAAATCCTGGTGCAATTTTCAATAACATAGAAATTGTCGACGGTTATTGCCTTATGAGAGGCAGCGGTGGCAAACTAGAGAACGTAAAATTACAAAACCTCTGCTTAATGTATACAGGAGTTCATTTTTTAGGTCAATTAGGTGCTGTTTACAATATGGAGGTTGAGGGTTGTATAATGGGCTACTGTGGCGGTAGGGATTTATATTCGGGT
>JAZRKE010000008.1:0-38654 GCA_045646145.1 Acutalibacteraceae bacterium
CGTCTTTTTGCTACGCAAAAATCCACCTCCCTTTACACAAGGGAGGCAATTTTCAGCCACATTTGTGGTAGTAGGGCGACGAGTGCAAAAGAAATTTATTCGATGAGCCTATAGGCTCTGCTGGTAATATGCCCTAAGGGGGCAGTGCATACCACCGGCACGGCCGGTGGTTATGATTTAATTATTCATTTCCCTGAAGCTTTCTATTTTTCTTGATTACGGTTAGTGTTAAACCGCTACCACTTATAAAAAGCAGCGCCAACCAAAGATTAAGATTGGTAATATCGGCGGTTTTTGGAGCTTCGGGAAGCTCCAATATGAGTTCAACCTCGTTTGAAGAATCGGGGTCATCGGGTGTATCGTCGTGGTCCTTATCGTAGACTACCGATGCGATATTTTTCCAAACTGTGTTTTCTTCTACTTCGGGAACTGTAACCTTAAAGCTTACGGTTACGGATTTACCAATGTCCAGGCTATCGATATTCCAGGTGATAACGCCGTTTTCGAGAGTACTGTTTTCTGAGATGCTACCGTCTACTATTTTCAGCCCCTCGGGGATTTTATCGGTAACGGTTATATCTGTGGCGTTAATCTCGCCGCCGTTTGTAATGGTGATAGAGTAGGTAACTATATCGCCGGGGTTTACTTGAACTGCCTTATCGGTAGTTTCCTTTCCGTTTACCGACTGTGTCTTTTTAGAGTCGATTTTTACTTCGGGCAGATTGTTTGAATAGGTGTTTTCAAATGCAGTGGTTACCACCGAGCCGTTAACGATATTTTCTTCCGAAGTAACGGTTGCTATAAGCTTATTGTTAGCATCAAGCGCCACCGCAACAATAAAGGTGTAAACTTTTTCACTGTAGGTTATATTTGCTTTACCCTCGTTTATCTCCTTAACGGTGTAAACAACAGTGCCTATGTCGTCGGGTGTAATTTCAATGGTGAACTGCGCCTTACCTTCTGTATCGGTCGTAACGGTGCCTAATACATCCTGTGCATCGGCAATTTCAAACTTAAAGCCTTCAGGACCGATTTTTTCGGAGCCGGTATTATTAATGGTTTTGTTAATATTTACTGTAACCTGAGCCTTTGTATCATCGGGATTATAGGTATTGGTAACAGGAATGATATATACGCCGTCTGTAAGGGTGCCTACATTTGAGGTAGCGCTTATTGTTCCGTCGAGATTATCCTTAACCGTTATAGTAACGGGCATATCATCGGCGTAGGTCATACCTGCCAAAGCTGTTTTGGTTTCTTTAATGGTGTAGTTGTAAACTTTATTGTTGTTATAGGAAACATTATCGGCATTAAAGGTTAGAACAAACTGTGTTTCACCGTTCTCATCAGTGTTCTGGAGTTCTCCTATAAGATTGCCCAGGTTATCATAAAGTCCGAATTCAAAGCCCTCGGGGCTGTAGGCATCGGCGCCTGTGGGAACAGCCACATTCTTCTGGATTTCAAGGGTTACTTCGGCTATACCATCCGACTTATAGGAGTTAACAAACTTATCGGTGATAATGCGGTTGCCATTTACGGTGATGCGGTTAGCCGCTTCAATTGTGTTTACTTCAAGCGCGCCGTCGGTGTCTTCATCGGTAACAACCACATGGAAATCGCGCGTAAGGGCATCATAGGTAATACCCTTTGTGGCAGTCGGGATTACTTCGAAAATAGAGAAGTGATAGCTGCCAACCTCAGTAAAGGTTTGTTGATTAATGGCATTCATAAGGGCATTCCCAAAGGTTGCGGTGTCTCCGTTTGCAGGCGCGTGAACGGTTTCTTCACCGATTTTTACAAAGGATGCGATTGCTGCATCGTAACGGCTTACTATAAAGGAGAAGCTATCATTTGCCCAGGGCTTGCCGGTTAGTTGCTTGGAAGCCTCTAAGGTAATGTCGAGTTGTGCGGGGCTGGGGGCATAATTGTTAACGAAATCGTAAACTACATTGTGTGAGGTTGTTACGGTCTTATCGTCAGATGCAGTAACACTTGCCTGTGTGAAGCCGGTGGGCAGATTCTTTTCGGCAACTGCCACTGTCCAACCGTCTCTGATTTTAATAACGGCAGAATCGTCGGCCTTTAGTTTGATTTGTAATTTCTTATCCTGTACTGCCGCCTTCTTTATTTCGGAAGGTTCAGAAGTATAGTAATAATCTGCTTCATTATCGGGATAAGCCTCATTACCGTTTGAAAGAGTTACTTCAAATGTGAATTCTTTTTCCAATAGAGAATCAGGTGCGGTGCCGAATGGGTGGGTTACCTCCTTTGCAATTACAAGATGTCCGCTTTCTTTGAGTGCGTTTTTAAAGGCGGCGGGAGTGATGCTGTCGGCAGTAACGGTAATAGGAGCGGTGGGCTTTTCCACTGCCTCGTATTTAGCGTCCTGTGGGATAACCTCTGTTACGGCGTAGTCGCCCGTCATAAGATCTGTGAGGTATGCTGTGTAGCCTGCCTGCAGCTTAACGGTTGTGTCGCCGTTTGTATCAAAGGTATGGGTGCCGCTAACGGTTGTGAAGTTGCCGTTTGGGTCGCGGAGGGTTAAGTCGTAGCGACTGCCTGCGGCATCGGGCTTAGAAATTTTAAATTCGAATTCTTCGGTTGTGCCAAGCAGCGAAGTATCTACTGTTTTTGTAATACTGATGCCTGTGGCGGGGGTAACGGTTAAAAGTCCGTTATTACCGAGGATTGCATCGGAGTAGTAGTGAACGCCATCAAGGTGTTCAACTGCGAGATAGAATGAGTAATCAAGTGTTTTTGTTTCGTTGGTAGATTTTTTGGTTGAAACATGGTCATAAACCCGATGGATAACATCCTTCGGAATATTCCATCCACCGTTAGTGGTGCTCTTAAATGCCTCTTTCAATGCGGCTTCGGAAATTTCTTCGTAAGAGCCGTCGTCATCAATCAAAATGGCGGCGTTGCCGTCGTTGGTGGCATCGGTATATTTAAATACGTTCAGCTTACGGAAATATGTGTCATCCGCATACACGGGTTTATCGGCAGATGAATATTTTGAGTAGCTGCCGTTCGGGTTCTTTACATAAATTGGTGTGGGCTCGGTGTAGTAGTAACGCTCGTTTTCGAGATTCGGCTCAAAGTAGGAAAGGGTATTAATGGAATCTGTCGGGGCGATATACTGCGGTGTATCCTCGTCTATTTCCTTGTTGAATTGGTCAACGCTGTATTCGTTGGTATAGAAGCGGTATTTTCCGTCATCACCCTTGTGGTTTGCGCCGGAATTAGCTAAAGCCTCTTCAATATTGTATTCGTTAACATCGTGGCGCAGCCCCACCTCAAAAAGCAGACGAATTGGTTCTGCGTCGGTAACGGTCATCTCAATATTTCGTGCATTTTCATAGCTTGTTCCCTCAAGCTCAATGCTGTAGGTAGTAACAGGTATCAGCGATGCGGGAACACGGAAGATAAGCTGTGAATGACCTAATTTAACAAGGTCGGTATCAAGTGCTTTAGAGGTAGTTTTATCGGCAATTTCGGTGTGAACCTGAATGGAAACATACATAAGGTCGCTTGTGTTAAGGCCCGATTTGATTTCACCCAGCATACCGTAGGACTTATTGACGTATTTTGCTGTCTTGCCGTTATTTGTAGGAATATTCTTATAGGTGTCGTCCTTATCCCAGAAGCCCATAAATTTACCGTCTTCATCGGCGTACCAGCCAATGTAGTTGGAATAGGTACCGTCCTGATTATAGCTTAACTGCCCATCCTCATAGGCGAGTTTCACAAGATTGCGCGCAACCTCAACATCGCTAATCCCTAAGCGTTGCTGAACAGACCAGATAAGATGGTTGCCAAGGTCGTTAGGGGAAGCTACGGTGCCAAGCTCTCCACCACCCTCGCGGAAGTTTTCGGCGAGTTTTTCACCTGTGTAAAGCTTATTGCCAATCATAATGCCTTCAACCGAATGAACGTGCATATAGTCGCCTATATCGTCTATGAATTCAATATAACCTTCCATATTAGCGTTGTTTTCTTCGACAAGTGTCGGGCGGTAGAGCGACTGAATGATAATCTGGTTAACTATCTTTTGGAACGCGCCGAAAAGCCCTGCCTTTGTGTCTGCGGCATAATAACCGTCGGAGTAGTTAATATCGGTGATGGATGAATCAACAGTAATATTTACGTTGTTTACTAAATTAAGGTTTGCGCCGTTGGTGGCGTCCTGATAGTCTTCCCAATAGCCTGCAATAGTAGGTGTGGAGTTTGCGGGGTCAAGGGTGCTCTTGGCAACGGCATCGTTACCAACGCCGAGGCCGAGTGTATAGAACAGAGCCTCGCTGCCGTTATAATAATCAGTAATTTTCTGCTTGGCATAAGCGGCGGTAAGCTGTGTTACAAAAGCATAGTGCTGGCTGGTGGAAGAGCCTGAGCCAAGGTTACGGCTTGAGAGGGTTTTGTAATGGGTAGAGGCGTAGGTCGGTGCACCGTCGCTCATTAATACAACAACGGGCTTGCGTTGTGTGCCACTCTGGAAGCCGTCGCCACCGATTACGGTGTCGTTTGCGTCAGAGATACCTTTGAAGACATTTACTGCTTCCATAAGACCATCCTGAATGTAGGTAGCTCCCGAAACATCGGAATTTCCTCTTACGGTCTGGCTGTTGCTGTTTTTAACGCCACTTGCTACCGAAATTTCGTCTCGGTTGTTATTGGCAACGAAGTATTCGCCGATTTTTCGGTCGTCTGAGGTGTCATTCGGGGTTTCGTTATCATAGGTGATTGTGCCCGTTGCGGTGTAGCGGTCAACCTTTAAGAACTGTGAGCCTGAGCTTGAATAAATCACAACGCCTATACGGTTGTTCTGATTAAGGTTTAAAAGGGTGTCAACGGCGGCGTTTGCGGCGAGAACAAGCTCGGCTACGGCATCGTTATAACGGTTAGGATTCTGTCCCCGTTGCACAGGCCCCATCGACCCCGAAACGTCAAGCACGAGAACGGTGTCGGTCGGAATATGGGAGTAGCCTACAATAGACTTATTAGATGCAATAGCCGAGAGCGCAACCAAAAAGCTGCGGTCGGTAACCGAGGGTGTGATTGCGTTATTGTAAGCGTTGGTAAGACCTGTAAATTGCGAAGCGTCGGCAAATACCGATTTATCGGTCCATACCGCACCTGCATTCTCGGTTGAGGGGTGGGTAGAGCCGAAGAACTCCTTCCAGCCGTCCATTGTAGATGGGTCAGCAGTTTTATTAAAGTATGGGCTGTTGGTGGTCGCGGCGGCGGCCGTCAGGCCGATGCCCGAGAATACGGAAAGCACTATAGTGAGGGCTAAAAACACCGATAGTATTTTATTTGTTGCAAGTTTTATTTTTTTCATTCAGAGTCATCCTTTCTTAAATGTTCGTTTTCGCAGATACCGATTAAATCTCCCGGGTGTTCGCAGCGGAAAAATTTACAGGAGCCGCAGTCCCCGTATTCCTCCTCTGCGAAGGGGCAAACGTCGTTGGTTACATTTACCCAAGCCCGCCCCCGAGGCGAGTGCCTCGGATTCTCTGAAAAATCGGGGAAATCACCGAAATAGAGCTGTGTTTCGGCATCGAAAACGAAGTCTACCTCTACGGTATCATCGTCTAAACAGTAGACGCGTTTTTTAATGTCTGCCATAGCGTTCTCCTCAAACGTTTATTTTATAGGTTAATTATACAGAAAAAATAAAAAAATGTAACGAGCACTATTTAATAAAAAAAGTGCAAATTTCAAATTTGAATTACGGTTGATTATAAGTAAATTTAGGTTATTTTATTCATTTTTTCGAAAATAGAACGAAAATAAGATAAGCCTTCGTTCGCCATGGCGAACGAAGGCTTATCTATTCTATCATAAATTTTTGGAGACCTTTTTTTCCGTTAATGCCGAGTTTCTGGTAGATTATCTGCAGATAATTTTTAATCGTGCGTTCGGAAAGACCCATATGCACGGCGATTTCTTTAATTCGCCAATTGCGGTGGAAGAGCATTGCCACAACAAACTCGGTGGTGGTGAGATTATCGGCAACGGTTCTCTGTGCTAGGGCGTTATGAACTGCGCGCCAACCCTTGCCGTAGGTTTTTGCAATTTCGATAATTTCCTTAAATTCTTCCGGGTGGTGCTTTTTAATATAGTTTTCAAGCAATCCCTGTAAAACGGCGTGGTGTTCTGCAAAGGGCTCATAAAAGCGGTCCTTTTCGGCATATTCCCATGCCTTTTTAATATGCTCTTTAGCCGCTTCTGTCTGAGATAGATTAATAAGACTAACCGCTGCTATAATGTGCAGGTATATAAAGGCAATGGTATATTGCTTGTAGCAGATAAGCAAGGTGGCTTCGGCTATACCGTAAGCCCTCGAATAGTCCTTTTTCAGATAAGCCTGATAAGCCGCCGCATAAAGTGCGATAACTCTTGTACCAGAACTTAAATGCTCTATGTAATTTTCAACAGGTGGAATGCGGTCGTCTGAGAAATGCAAAAGGGTTGAGAGCATTGAACTGACAAATACCCCTTTTGCGCCGATAGAACCGCCTGATTCCTTATTGTATATATTTCTTAACTGTGAATCAATGCTGTGAATTGCAAACTGAGCTTTATGCTTGTGGTTACACGCCATATAAGCAAAAATACACACAAGAGTTGCAGCAAAACGGTAGTTGGCAACATCGCTATCAAGATACACTTCTAATATTTCAACCGCTTTTTCGTTTTCTCCCCTGTGGTAATAGTATTCTCCGAGAGCAATATTGCGTTCGTCCTCATTTCCAATTTCGTTTATATAATCCAGAGCATTACCCATACCGCAGTATGCAGAGGCAAAGGGCAAAAATGTACCGTATTTCTGAGCGTTCAGTTCGGGGGCCTGAGCGTTAGACGGGATTAACCAATCACGCCCTGACTTATAGGCACCCTTGAGTTTGCCTGCCGACGCCCACTTCTGAACCGTTCGCACGTTAACGCCCAATCTTTGGGCGGCGCATTTAGCAGTTTCAAATTTCATTTTTAGTCATCTTCTTTAGTTGAAATATATAATTATATGTTACTGAATAAATTATAGCACTAAGAAAAAAGTAATGCAATAAGCAAAAATAAATTTTAGTGGTAAAACGGCGGTGAGTGTGTTAAAATCTAATAAAGGAGTGTTTTTATGGGCTTTTTAGAAATTGCAAAAAATAGGCAGTCATGCCGAAATTATGACCCAGACAGAACGGTTGAAAAAGAGAAACTCGACACTATTATTGAGGCAGCAAGGCTTGCCCCCTCAGCCTGTAACGGTCAGCCTTATTTGGTAACTGTTTGCGAGGGCGAAAAAGCGAAAGAGGTAGCAAACGCAACGGTTAGTATGGGGCTTAACAGATTTGCACCCGATGCTCCCGTTTTAATGGTAATCTCCGAAGAACCTTACACCAAAACCGCAGGTCTTGGCGCTAAATTTAAGGATAACGACTATCGCTCAATGGATATCGGGATTTTAGCGGCGTATATCACCGCCGAGGCGCACGAACAAGGTCTTTCCACCTGTATTATCGGTTGGTTTGATGATAAGAAAATCCGAGAAATATGTTCGCTTGAGCGCCCAGTAAGGTTGGTAATAACGGTTGGCTATGCTAAAGGGGGCGATAAGCTGAGAACTAAAAGAAGAAAGTCTGCCGAAGAGCTTTTCAGGTTTATCTAAATGAATGCAAATAAATTTCTTAAAAATCACGAGGGCGCACTGAATGGCAAAACGGTGGCCATTACGGGATGTACGGGCGGAATTGGTAAAGAACTGTGCCGATATATTTTAGTGCTTGGTGGAAATCTTTTAATGGTTGACCGAAATCCCCAAAAGGCGCTTTCTCTCAAAAAAGAATTAAGTGTCCAATTTCCTAATTCAAAAATCAAAAGAATTACTGCAGATATGCAAAATACAGCCTCTGTTTTAGCAGCAACCGAAGAAATAAAGGCAGAAAAACCCGACATTCTTATACACAACGCAGGCGCATATAAAATCCCACGTGAAATTTCCACTTGCGGCTACGATAATGTCTTTACCATAAATTTTATTTCCCCTTATATTTTAACGAGGCAACTTATTAGTACTGTAGATCGGATAGTGGTTGTGGGCAGTATAGCGCACAACTACTCGAAAACCGATGAAAATGATATAGATTTTCGCAAAAGGACTGCATCAAGCCTTGTTTATGGTAACGCCAAGCGGTATTTAATGTATTCGCATTTTGAACTATGCAAAAAACACCCCGAGATACACCTTGCCGTAACCCACCCGGGTATTACGCTTACAGGCATTACGGAGCACTACCCCAAATGGCTTTACATTATAATTAAACCGCTTATGAAAATAGTGTTTATGAAGCCGAAAATTGCCGCGCTTAGCATACTTGCGGGTGTGTTTGAGGGCACCGAGCCGTATAGCTGGCTCGGTCCAAAGGTTTTCGGCATTTGGGGTGCGCCCAAAAAAGTGAAGCTTAAAACTGCAAGTGCTGAAGAAATTAAAAAAATCTCAGAAAATGCAGAAAAAACAGCCGAATTTGTTGAAAAAATCAAAAAAACTTATAAATATACAAAATTTTTTCTAAAATACCCCTTTTAATTTTTGAAAAATATGTTATAATTAATTGCTACCCTATATTTTAAGGGAAACAAAATTAAAAATGCAAACCTAAGGTTTGCTGAAAAATCAGGAGGTAAAACAATGAGCCACAAGTATGTTTATCTGTTCTCAGAAGGCGATGCAAGCATGCGTGAGCTTCTCGGCGGTAAGGGTGCTAACCTTGCAGAAATGACCAAAATTGGTCTTCCTGTTCCGCAGGGCTTCACCGTTTCCACAGAGGCTTGTACACAGTACTATGAAGACGGCAGAAAAATCAACGATGAAATCCAGGCACAGATTATGGAACACATCGACAAAATGGAAGGAATTACCGGAAAGAAGTTCGGCGATAAAGAGAATCCTCTCTTAGTGTCTGTTCGTTCGGGTGCACGTGCATCAATGCCCGGTATGATGGACACAATCTTGAACCTCGGTCTTAACGAAGAGGTTGTTGAAACAATGGCTGCAAAGAGCGGTAACGCCCGTTGGGCTTACGACTGCTACCGTCGTTTCATTCAGATGTATTCTGATGTTGTTATGGAAGTTGGTAAGAAGTACTTTGAAGAGCTTATCGACAAAATGAAAGAAGAAAAGGGCGTTACTCAGGACGTTGAGCTTACAGCCGAAGACCTTAAGGAATTAGCTACACAGTTCAAGGCTGAGTATAAGTCTAAAATTGGTAAGGATTTCCCGACCGACCCGAAAGAGCAGTTAATGGGCGCTGTTGAGGCTGTATTCCGTTCATGGGATAACCCCCGTGCAAACGTTTACCGCAGAGACAACGATATTCCGTATAGCTGGGGTACTGCCGTTAACGTTCAGATGATGGCATTCGGTAATATGGGGGACAACTGCGGTACAGGTGTTGCCTTTACCCGTGACCCTGCTACAGGTGAGCCCGGTCTTATGGGTGAGTTCTTAACCAACGCTCAGGGTGAGGACGTTGTTGCAGGCGTTCGTACCCCTATGCCTATTGCTGAAATGGCTGAGAAATTCCCGGCTGCTTTCGAAGAGTTCAATAAGGTTTGTGCTATTCTTGAAGACCATTACCGCGATATGCAGGATATGGAATTCACCGTTGAGGATGGCAAACTCTATATGCTCCAGACCCGTAACGGTAAGAGAACTGCTAAGGCAGCTCTCAAAATCGCGTGCGATTTAGTTGACGAGGGTATGATTGATAAGAAACAGGCTGTTGCTATGATCGATCCCCGTAACCTTGATACATTACTCCATCCGCAGTTCGACCAGAAGGCTTTAAAGGCTGCTACACCTGCAGGTAAGGGCCTCGGCGCTTCTCCCGGAGCTGCTTGCGGTAAGGTTGTATTCACTGCTGAAGATGCTGAAGAGTGGAACAACCGCGGCGAAAAGGTTATCCTTGTTCGTCTTGAAACCTCACCTGAAGATATTACAGGTATGAAGGCTTCTCAGGGTATTTTAACAGTTCGTGGTGGTATGACCTCTCACGCTGCCGTTGTTGCTCGTGGTATGGGTACCTGCTGTGTATCCGGCTGCGGCGAAATCATTATGGACGAAGAAAATAAGAAGTTCACACTCGCAGGTAAAACCTATAACGAGGGCGACTTTATCTCTATCGATGGTTCTACAGGTAACATTTACGATGGCATTATCCCGACCGTTGATGCTGAAATCGCTGGTGAGTTCGGCAGAATTATGGCTTGGGCTGATGAGTTCAGTACATTGAAGGTTCGTACCAATGCAGATACTCCGGCTGACGCTAAGAAGGCTCGTGAGCTCGGCGCAGAGGGTATTGGTCTTTGCCGTACAGAGCATATGTTCTTCGAGGCTGACAGAATTGCTGCATTCCGTGAGATGATTTGCTCTGATACAGTTGAAGAGCGTGAGGCAGCACTTGAGAAGATTCTTCCCTATCAGCAGGGCGACTTTGAAAAGCTTTATGAGGCTCTCGAGGGCAACCCCGTTTGCATCCGTTTCTTAGACCCGCCGCTTCATGAGTTTGTTCCCACTGAGGAGGCCGACATTGAGGCTCTCGCTAAGGCTCAGGGTAAGACGGTTGCTGATATCAAGAACATCATCACATCCCTCCACGAGTTCAACCCCATGATGGGTCACCGTGGCTGCCGTCTTGCAGTTACCTATCCTGAAATTGCCAAGATGCAGACATCTGCTGTTATCCGTGCCGCAATCAATGTTAAAAAGGCTCATCCCGATTGGAATATCGTTCCCGAGATTATGATTCCTTTAACCGGTGAAGTTAAGGAAATGAAGTATGTAAAGAATGTTGTTGTTGCAACTGCTGATGCAGAAATCGCTGCTGCAGGCATTGAGCTTAAGTACGAGGTTGGTACCATGATGGAAATTCCGCGTGCTTGCCTTACTGCTGATGAAATCGCTAAAGAGGCGGAGTTCTTCTGCTTTGGTACTAACGACTTAACCCAGATGACCTTTGGATTTAGCCGTGATGATGCCGGTAAGTTCTTAAGTGCTTACTATGATAGCAAGATTTACGAGAATGACCCGTTTGCTAAGCTCGACCAAAACGGCGTTGGTAAACTTATGAAGATGGCTGTAGCCCTCGGTAAAGAGGCTCGCCCGACCATACACTGCGGTATCTGCGGTGAGCATGGCGGCGACCCCGTATCTGTTGAGTTCTGCCACAACATTGGTCTTGATTATGTATCATGCTCACCTTTCCGTGTGCCGATAGCAAGACTCGCTGCTGCACAGGCTGCTATAAAAGAATCTAAGTAATTAGGTTTATACTGTTCTTGTATAACCCTTTTTAATCTCAACCCGCCAAAAAAGGACAAACTTTTTTAGCGTGGAAGAAAAAAGAAATAACAAGAGAATAACGTAAAAAATGACCTTGTACACCTTTTGGTGTGCAGGGTCGTTTTTTATGCACTGACAGGACTCATTGCACTAGCAGCACATTAAAACATTGATTTACAAAATAGCATTAACCATGGGTGCACTGGCAACTCTAAATGCACTGGAAATCCATAAGAAATCTCTTTCTTTCCTTCTTTATCCTTCTTTTCCTTGTGTTTCATTTACCTTTGCTAATGCACTGGCAAACCTCAATATAACCGCATAAATGGGGATTTTTGCGCTGAGAAAGCTACGCTAACATCAGCGTAAATCCATTTCTTTCACATTTTATCTTAGTTAACCCATTCTTTCCTGTTAGTTCCCTTCGAAGTCGAAATAAAGGGAGAAAAAAGGACCCTCTTAATTTCCAAATTACACTCCGCAAGTCTCATAAAAGTTGACCCGATGATGAGGTGGTCGGAGAGAAAATTGGAGAAAAAGAGGAAGAAAAAGGGCGGGTCAAAAACGAGGAAAAATTGGATGGAATGAGGATAAAAAAATTGTCCCTTTGACGATAAAGAGGTTTGTCCTGTAACATTATAAAGCAAAATTATCCGCCCGAAATTTTGCGGGTGGATATTTATTGTATCTGCACCTCAAAATCTTATAAAATTCTTTATTTCCCATTGGAGTTGTGGTAAAATATGCTTATTATCTTACTTTTTAAGGGGATTTTTGGGTTTTATGAAGAAAAAAGTCTTTTATACCGAGCTTTCCTATGTATTAGCACTCATAATTATGGCATTTGCCGCCGCCTTCACCGAAAAGGCGGATTTCGGTATGTCGATGGTTGTGGCGCCAGCCTATTTAATACATCTAAAGGTGTCGGAGTTTCTACCTTGGTTTAGTTTCGGTGTAGCGGAATACTTTTTCCAAGGCGCACTTGTGGTGCTTACTGCAATTATAATGCGCAAATTCAAGCCGTTTTATATTTTTTCCTTCGTTACGGCGCTATTTTACGGAACACTGCTTGATTTTGCTATGGATATTATAGCCGTTTTGCCCGATAGCACCTTTTTAATCCGCCTCTTGTGGTATGTATTTGGTACAGTTTTCTGCTCGTTTGCGGTATCGCTTTTCTTCCATACATATTTAGCGCCCGAGGCGTATGAGCTTATAGTTAAAGAGTTATCCTTAAAGTTTAATTGGAGTATAAGCAGGGTGAAAACGGTGTATGACTGTTTGAGCACGGTTCTTGGGATTGCGCTTTCGTTTGCATTTTTCGGTTTTGGAGTTTTTGAGGGTGTAAAATGGGGAACGGTTGTATGCTCTGTGCTTAACGGATTTTTAATCGGACTTTTTACAAAGCTACTTGAAAGATTTTTTCTTTTCCAAAACAAATTTAGTCTTGAAAGGTACTTTAAATAGGGGTTGCAATTGGGAAAAATCTATGTTAAACTATTAAAAAAGCTGCCACCGGGTAGCAAAGATGCTGAAAGTTTAGAAACAGGCATCCGTACCGCACCATTAGGTCCTAGAAGGTGTGGGGCGGATGCTTTTTTGTGAGGTAGAGATGAGAATATTTAAGATAATTAACAATTTAACACTGTTTGAAAAAATCTTGTGGGCAGTATCGGTTACGGTCATAACGGTGTCTTCACTCGCTTCGGGCGGCGCTGATATTATGTCGGTTGCGGCATCGTTAATAGGCGTTACTGCACTAATTTTCTTGGCGCGCGGACATTATTTGGGGCAGATTCTCAGCATTGCCTTTGCAATACTTTACGGAATAGTGTCGATTAAATGCAGGTATTATGGCGAGGCTGTAACCTACCTGTGTATGACGGCGCCATCGGCGGCGATAGCGCTTATAGAATGGCTTAAGCACCCTTATAAGAAAAGCGAAGAGGTTGAGGTGGCGTCTGTTTCTAAAAAACAGATTTTAATTATGCTACCCATTGCTTTAGTTGTTACAGTGGCATTTTACTTTATACTGAAAGCCCTAGGCAACGCAAGTTTATATGTCAGCACCCTTTCCATAGCCACAAGCTTTATTGCGTCCTACTTCGCCGCCTGTCGCAGTGAATACTATGCTTTGGCTTATACATTTAATGATGTCGTGTTAATAGTTCTGTGGGTATTGGCAAGTATTAAAGATGTCAGTTTTTTACCCATGGTAGCCTGTTTTACAATGTTTTTAATTAATGATATTTATGCGTTTTTTAGCTGGAAACGGATGAAAGCACGCCAAAATTTTAAAAATTGCAAGTGAGCATTTGGGAGGAAAACGGAGAAAAACGAAGGAAAAACGAGCAAGAGGTTTTTAAATCAAAATTTTTCAAAAAAAAGTATTGACATAAGTATTCGTGTGTGGTATTATACAAAGGCTCGAAAAAATTATGGAGGTAAAATTTATGTCTACATTTATGGCAAAACCTGCTGAAGTTCAGCGTAAATGGTACATTGTAGATGCTGCAGGCCGTCCGCTTGGCCGTACTGCTGCTAAGGTTGCCGACCTTTTAAGAGGTAAGGGTAAGCCTGAATTTACACCGCATGTTGACTGCGGCGACCATGTTGTTGTTATTAACGCAGCAGATGCAATTTTAACCGGTAAAAAGCTTGAAAAGAAATATTATCGTCGCCACACAGGTTATATCGGTGGTCTTAAAGAGGTTCAGTATTCAACCCTTATGGCTACCCGTCCTGAACTTGCAATGGAACTTGCAGTTAAGGGTATGGTTCCCGATACAACCATCGGCAGAAAAGCTTTAACCAGACTTCACGTTTACAAAAATGCAGAGTACGCTCAGGTAGCTCAGAAACCTGAAAAGTATGAATTTTAATGAAAGGGAGACAGAATAATGTTTGAAGGAAAGCCTTATTTTTACGGTACCGGCAGAAGAAAAAGTTCTGTTGCCCGTGTACGAGTATACAACGGTACAGGTAAAGTTACCATTAACGACCGCGATATTGATGATTATTTCGGTCTTGAAACCTTAAAGCTTATCGTTCGCCAGCCTCTCGCACTTACAGGCACAACAGATAAGTTCGACATCGTTTGCCGTGTAAACGGCGGTGGTGTTACCGGTCAGGCAGGCGCTATCCGCCACGGCGTTGCCCGTGCACTTCTTCAGTACAATGAAGAACTCCGTGCTGAGCTTAAAAAGGCCGGCTTCCTCACTCGCGACCCGAGAATGAAGGAAAGAAAGAAATACGGTCTCAAAGGCGCTCGTCGTGCACCCCAGTTCAGCAAACGTTAATTACTGGTATTTCAAAAATTACAGCACTCATTTTTATGGGTGCTGTTTTTTTGCACGACTCGCGCTCGTCGTGGCGCTGACGGCACCCGTCCTCTTTGTCGCTTTGCGACATTTCCCCACACTGTGGGTAATCACCTCAGTTCTCCAAGAGATAATCACTTATCTTACAGAGTATTCAAAAACCCCGAAACCATCACGGTTTTCGGGGTTTTCTTTATGCCTTCATTTTTGATTTGGTGCAAACTTGGTGCAAATTATTTTACCACCCTATGATTATCCAAAAATCATAGGGTGGTTTGGTGTTCTATTTTATAATGTCATTTGGAATAGCATTGACAAATTCAATAGAGATATATCTATTTGGGTTGCCATTTAGCAGATTATATTCTAATTCTACCTTATAGTTGGTTTTGCCACCACCGAATGCTTCAAACGAATAATAAACTGTATATTTGCTACCACCATTATGAATATATCCTAATGGGTTGGCATCGCCACAATTTCCCTCAAAACTTAATGCGAATGTGTCGGAGGACTTATTGTATCGTGCATCTTGCTTCATTTCTTCCTTTAATGAATCTGTAAGTACAAAACGAGAAGATAACCAATTAAAGACAGTTGATGAAGATGGGTTGATTGTAGCATCATCTCTGCCATCGTATTTTTGCGAGAAATAGGTTATCAAATTGCTACTATTAATTCCACCGCTAATTCCAATAGTGTCAAGCATAAACCAATGAAGTTCAAGGTCATAAAACGAATTATATGCCGCATCTTTTGTAAGTGCTCTGCTCTCTGTTTCTTTGCAAGAAGAACAAGTTCTCTTTTCGGTGCCGTCTTTACCGATTAAAGCCTTTGTTTCGGTTTTCCAACTGCCCCAACTATGAGTGTGTGACGGTGTGCTTGGTGTTGATGAGGGTGTGCTTGTAGTCGGTTTGCTCGTTGTAGGAGTGCTTGTGGTGTCGGTGGGTTTACTGCTTGTTGTATTGTCTTTGTCGCTTGTGGTCGGCTTGCTTGTTTCTATGCTTGTGGTCGGTGTGCTATTGCTCGGTGTTTCGGTATCGCTTGAACTTTCGTCTGCGATGTTGCTATCGGTTGTTTCTGTTTGGTCGGTGCTTTCCGTTTGTGTTGTAGGTGTGCTTGTGTCAGGCTCCGAGGTGGTGTCTTTTTCGTTATTGCAAGCAACGAGAACAAAAACAAGAATTGATGCTAACAGTAGTGCTAAAATTTTCTTCATTTTTCTTTCCTCCATAAAATAAAAAAGTGCGGCAACCGAAGTCACCGCACCGAAAAATGCGAAACTCCAATTGTCGCCAAACAAATTACAAGTTGAGGATTTTCATACAACAGCCTGCTGGAATTTGCATTTTTACCAAATTCATAAAACTGTTGTATGCATAAAAAAGGGTATAATACCCCCTTTTTGAAAAAAATATAAAATCCTCCTTTAAAATATGTAATTTGTTTGGCATAAAATATTATACCACATAACAATTCAAAAAACAACGATTTTTGAAAATTATACAATCTTTATGAGTCATAACGATTCTTAATAGAATCATTATGACTTTTTTTTATTTATATAAGACTCTTTATTAATCATTATGATTATATAAGCATTATGACTCTTTGTCTTAAACATAGAGTAATTAGGGTTATGAAGATTATTAAAAGAGTAAAGAATCCTTTTGATTGTTTTAGCATTATAAGAAGATTACTTGAAATAAAAAAATAAACAAAATAGATTTTAATTACAATGCTTTTAATTTAAGAAGGAGGAATTAAAATCTAATACACACATAGGAAAATTATATGAAGGTGGAATTAAAAAGAAACATTTGACCTGATAAGGTCAAACCCGTATCACCGTTTTTGAAATAATGGAAATGTCCAAACAAAAAGCGGCGGTACCGTCAATCTTAATCTGAGTGCTATGTAGGGTTGGTTGACTTGTCACCGATGCGGTGACCTTTGGTATGGTGGAAATTGCACCACTATACATTTGGCAAGGGGGTGTCCCTTGTCTTCATCTGAACAATAAATAGCAGTATCTCTGTTGGCATTAACGGTTTGTGACAACAAACCGACAATGCCGACAGACAACATTTAAGAAAGGAGTGACAGGGAATGTCAAAAAAGCAACGGTCACTATTTATTCAGAGCATGACCGCCATTGAGGGATGCTATTCATATCGGTATGATAAACATTCTGCAAAACATCAAAACGGTCAAGCAGAGCAAGGTTGGAGAGTGTGTAGCTTCTCTGCCAAGTCAAACCTACTTGACACGGCACACAACCTCTGCGAATACATCAAAGAGCATTACCCTGACATTGACAAGGTGCGACAGATTCGCCCGTCACACTGTCAAGAGTGGCTTGATAGCAAAGCAAAAGACGGATGCTCGTATAGTACTATTGAAACCTACAAAAGCAATTTAATGAAATTGTCACGGGTTATCAATCATCACTTTGGAGTGCATACCAACTTTGAAACAAAGGTCAATGCAGAACTTATCCCCGACAGGACAAGTCCAAGAGAATTTGCCTTGACACATGATGAGGTGCAAAGGGTCAAAGACTCTATTGGCAAACCTTGTCATTCAAGCAACTTCTTCATTTTCTCGTCTTACACCTGCTGCAGAGTCAATCAAGTTTCCGTCTTGCAGAAAAAACACATCACCTTTGGCGATGACGGGCAAACAGTTAGTGTGTTACTTGAAAAGGATAAGGGCGGCCGCAAAAATTTAATTGAGGTCACCGACAAGGATTTTTATTCTTTCTGCCGATTGCTCACATCTGACAAAGGGGATAATGATTCCTTATTCGGCAATATCAAACCTAATTCTGCAAATCGTTGGTTAAACAGGAAACTTGCCGCTCTCTCAATTACAACCCCACAAGCAAAAACGGTCGGTCTAAAGAGTGTTTTAAAATGCGGTAATCACAGTGTGCGTAAAAGTTCCATAATTGCCTACTACAACAAGCAATATCAACATTATATTGAGTTGGGCTATTTGCCATCCGAAGCCGATAAAACAGCAAAGAGCGACTGTTGTGTTCGTCTTTCGCACAACTCAGAAAAGAGGTCGGATATCATACAAATTTATCTCGGTGCAAAATCATAAAAAAATTTTTCTGTAAAATTCTTGACAAATAAAAATTAATTGGTTAGATTCTTAAATGTAGGGTGACTACACAAAGATTTTTAAGGTTTTTATTTAATTTATTTGGTGGAATTTAATATATGAAGGCGGAATGCACCGAGGAATACCCTCGGTGTATTCTGCCTTTTTCTTTATCTGTTTGTTTTCCTACGAAAATAATTCTACCAAAGGAGTGTGTTGTATATGTACAACCCCATTCATCTGTACACAGATACAGAAAAAGATTATGTTATGTTTCAAGATTATGTTCGCTCGGTAACGGATAGAGGGACTTATAATTCCGTTTCGTTCCTTGCAAACTCAAACAACCGTGGACCAAAGGCTCCACTTGTTTCGGTTATGTGTTTTGAGAATGATATAGGTATCAATTTCAAAAAACTGACTGACCACACCAAAGGTCGCTTTGTTACCATTTTTGCCGAAGAGCGAATTTTTGGCGGTAAAAAGAGTTATAAAGCGATTGGAATTTCCCTTGCACCGAAAGAATTTAAGGAAGAAACACATCCCGTTGACGATGCCGAGGTTCAGCCCGATTTAAACGGGTATGAGCAACTTGCATTTGATTTTGTCAACGATGAAGTGGGAAAGGATGAGTAATATGGCAAATAAAAATAATACTCCTCACTTACCACGAATGATGACAGTTCGACAAGTAGCAGCAACAGGAATCTTACCCGAAAGTGCAATACGGAATATGCTACGGGAAAATAAACTTCCCGCCGTGTATTCGGGCAAGAAAGCATTTATAAACTTTGATTTAATGTGTCAGCAACTATCCAATTTAGGAAATGTTAGTTGAGAAAGGAAGTAAAATATGGATATAAAAGGTGTAGTACAACGGGGTCCGAATACCTATCGTTTTACAGTTTCAAGTGGTTTTGACGGAAACGGAAAGAATGTCCGTCATACAATGACTTTCAAGGTGCCAGAGGGTACACCGCCTACAAAGGCAGAAAAACTTGTTATGGAAGCATATACAGACTTCTCTCGCAAGTGCAAAAACTCCCAAGGCCTTAATGAACATATGCGATTTAAGGAATTGGTGGAAATATATCTTAATCAATATGCAGCAAATGAATTAAAACCCGTAACCACATACAATTACAAAAGGGATTTAGAAGTTCATATGTTGCCTGTGTTTGCGAATAAAAAGATTAAGGATATTACCACACAATCATTAACAAAGTTCTTTCTGGGGCTTGACAAAGCCCCAGAGACTACCCGTAAATTAAAGACTGTTATGTCAAGTGTATTTGCATATGCTGTCAAGCAAGGGTACATAAAAGAGAATCCGTGTGTCGGTGCATTGCATAAGAAAGATACTACAAATAAAAGAAAGATTAAGTATCTAAACAAGGAACAATGCCAAAAACTTATGCAACTGACAAGCGAATACAGTACCCTTAACACCGTTATACAGTTTTTGTTGTTTACGGGGTTAAGAATCGGCGAGTGCTTGGCTTTGAGGTGGTCAAATATTGATTTTGTAAATGATACAATCAAAATTGAAAACACTCTCTGCTTTGCCGATGACAAATGGTTTTTGGCAGCACCCAAAACCGCAACAAGTTACAGAACACTTAAACTCGGCACATACACAAAGGAATTGTTGTTAAGGCATAAACGAGAGCAAGACAAGTTAAAAAAGATTGTAGGCAATAATTGGGCACACCCTGATATTGTATTTACTTCTGTAATAGGTAATTACTACGACAGGTCATATGTGAACAAGGAACTCAAAAAAATCCTTGCAAGCAATGATATGCCCATTATAAGTGCACACGGGCTCCGACATAGCAATGCAAGTCTTATGATAAATAACGGCATTGATGTTAAAGCGGTTTCCCAGCATTTAGGCCATTGTAATATTGCAATCACGGGAGATATTTATTCCCATATCTTTGAGGAATACAAGGCGAGAATAGCAAAATGTCTTGAAGATGACCTCATTTCTTAAATACGAAGATAGCAGTGTGAAACAGAAAAATCACACTGCTATTTTTTATTGCCTTTTTGCTCTGTGTTGGTGCAAAAATCTTGGTGCAAATTTGGTGCAAAACTTTATGAAACTACATAAACTTTCTGCAACGATATTCAATTTCGGCAAAACAAAACTGCACAATACACACGATTTTCAACGATATTACACGATATAAACGGTACACCGAAAACTCCAAGAAATAATTTCGACCAAGGTCAAAAACAAAATGCTCTGCTTTTATGCAGAGCATTTTTTGTTTATCTCTTTGAGAACAGTTATATTCGCCTTTCGGCGAGTTCTATTGCTTCGCAGTTTTATTATGCTTCGCATAGTGGTATTTGCTTCGCGAGTTTTGTAGGCGAATATTTCTCCGCAAGATAAATCTTGCTACGAAGAATGACGGTGCTATGCACCTTATTGAATATCACTGAAACCATAGGTTTCAATATCACTTTTGCGGGTGCAAAAATATCACTCCGATAAAGTCGGAATATTCCTTTATGCCTTATTTTTCGTCTTGGTGTAAATTTGGTGCAAACTTTTTCTTATTCAGATAAAAGTTTTTCTCTAATTTCTTTAAGCTTTTGCTCTAAAAGGTCAATCTCATTTATAATTTCAAATTTCTTGTCTATTTTCAGAGGTGCGCCATCGTGGGTTTGCAAATCGTTATCTATTAAACTGCCCAGAGTAACCCCGAATTCTTTAAAAACAGTATCTGAAAGTTGCTTTATTTGAAAATTTGGAACGCCGGATTTTTCCCAATAAGCATATGTCGAGCGTTTAATACCAAGCTTTTGGGCAAAATCCGCTTGTGTGAGTTTATTTAGTTTTCTTAAATGACGTAAATTTTTACACAAAAGATTTTGCATAGTTTTTCTCCAAAATAAAAAAGTGCATCCCATTAAGAGACGCACCGAAAAACGCATCTCTCAATGTTGCTACACATCTGCACAAAGTCAGGGAGAGAGAATACATTTTTACCAAATAGTATTCCCTGACAATGTGCATATTCGGATGTGTAGCATCGATATTATATCACAATAACAAGATTTTGTAAACACTTGAATTTAATATAGAATAAAACAAGAGCCTGTTCGCCGTGGCGAATAGGCTCTTGGGTTGTGTGAGAAGATTAAATTTAATTAAAAGCTAAATTAAATTCGTTTTATCTGAGCAAAGCTCAATTTAGCCCACAGGTGAATTTGGTTGAGCAGCTTTGCCGCTATGCTTTCTTCTTATTTAAAACAAAAATTAAAACTATTACAGCGGCGATTATTAGTACGACGGCTACAACGCCGATGATGATAAATGCGGTGTAATCCTTGCTGGGCTGAATTACTGCAGTGGAATCGTTATTATCGGTTTTATCGATGCCGGCAGTGTTATTGTTATTGGGGTCTGTGTTGGTTGGTTCGGAATTGTTTGGTGTGGAATTGTTGGTCTGAGAATTACCGGGTTGTGAATTACCGGGTTGTGAATTGCCGGACTGTGAATTATCCGGTTCGGAATTGCTGTACTGTGAATTATCCGGCTCGGTTGATTCTATAACAGGTTTTACGGTAAGGTTGTTGGTAACGTTGGATACATCGGTATCCCAGTTATAACCTGACGGTGCTTTAGCGGCGGTGCCTTTAACTACTACCTGTGAATTAATAACTTTGCCTGAAATATCGGTGAAATTAACGGTGTAGTAGGTGGGGCCAAAAGTCTGAGACGGAGAGTAATTACCGTAGGTTTCGAACATATATTTAAGTGTTACACATTCGGCACCTTCCGTTGAATCGATAAATTTCAAAATTTCTTCAAGTAATTCAATTTTAATGTCTTGGTCACCGTGTCCTGCGAAAACAACCCATTTTTTATTGTCAACAGCATCTTTGATAGTACGCTTGACTGCGGCAAAGGAGGTTTCATTAAGCCAGATTCGTTTAATGCCGCTATATTGTTCACCAATACCGTAACAATTAGAATATTTGAAACCATACTTACTGGCAAGTTCCCCAATAATAGTATAATCCTTAACGGGATTGCCGTCTGCTGCTTCATTACAGGCGATTATACCGTTAACATTATATTCTGAGGCATCCCAAACGGCGCGTGCTTTTGAAAATTGTTCTTCAACCTCTTCGGGAGTAGTTTGCGGGGTAAAATGCTTATGCCTATAGTTATGTGCCAATATTTCACCACCGTGGTTCTGTATATCTGTTAGCCACATTTTTACCTGAATGGGATTTTCACCTTCGCCTTCAACAATTTTATAAGCGGGAATTGCAACACACAAAGGCATATTATATTTCTGGAATAATTTTATATACCGTCCTGTAGAGGGGTAGGCATCATCTATTACGAATGACACATAACCTTTATTATATTTTTCCCAACTAAAATTTGCTTCTGCAGCAGATGCAGGCATGAAAAACATTAGTAGGGATAAAACAGCAATCAAAGAGGTGCAGACCATTTTTTTAAACACGATCATAAGACATATTCCTTTATAAATATTTTTGTATTTTAATTGTATCATAAAAACACCAGAATGTCAACGAATGCACAAAATCTACAAAATATAGCAAAAAAACGACAAAATATTGAATATATAGATGTTTTTGTAAAATTGTTTATTTAAAGGTTATAAAAAAACAAGTTAATATTATGACAAATAGGTCAAAATGCTAAAATTTTTAGTGCAAAATAACTTGACATAGGGCTTTCATTTTGGTATTATTGTATATCATAGACGATAGTGTGAAATGGGGTAGTGCCCATAGAGCATTATATGAGCTAAATTAGTTTTATTGGAGGGAACGGTGCATGAAAAAGTGTATTGCCATTATATTAGTATTGGCGTTCGCGGTTTCAATGTTTCAGGTAGTGTCATTTGCAGATGAATCTACACTGCCTGAAAACCAAGCGACAGAGGAGGTAACTGTTGAAAAAGAAGAGTACACCTATGCCGAATATCTTGAGGACAATAAGAATGCAGTCGATGCAAAATCGGACATTTTTGTTGCAGGTAGTATGTACTCTTCGGTGGATGGTGCTGTAATAGATGTGCTCCAGCACACCGATGAAAACGGTGTTACAGCCCAAAATGTAATTAAATGGACGGGAGAGAAGGGAACGGTTAATTATACATTCACTGTAGAAAAAGCAGGAATGTATGAAATAGGACTTTCCTATTGCCCAATTGCAGGGCGCGGATTGCCGCTTCGTTTTGAATTTGCTGTTGATGGCAAGATTCCATATGCGTCCCTAAGGGCTGTAAATTTCGAGAGAACATTCGTTGACGATAAGCCTGAAGGTATAGCCGACGGAAACGGAAATATATATGCGTCCGAGCAGACGGAGAAGTTTATTTTCAAGGACGTTAAGGCGATGGATAATAGCGGCCAGTATGTTGATCCTCTGAAAATCAACCTTTCTGAAGGCGAGCATACCATTTCTCTTACCGTACTTTCCGGAGAGATATACTTAAAGGGTATTACTTTAACCGCTCCTGCAGTTGTAAAGGATTACTCTGAGGTAAAGAAGGATTATGAGGCCAAAGGTTATAAAAATTATACAGGCGCAGATATAACCATTGAAGGCGAAAACGCAATATACAAAAGCACTGCATCGACAAACCCTCTTATCGATAACAGTGACCCAAGTCTTACAGGTATAGACGGAAGTAAAGCAGAAGCGTTTAGAAGTATTGTTAATTACATAGGCGGCACAGGTTGGCAGAAGCCAAATGAGACCTTAACTTGGAATGTTTATGTTCCGGAGGATGGACTTTATAAAGTAGGCTTCCGATTCCGTCAAAACATTGTTATAAGCGGTAACTCTTATCGCAGTCTTACGGTGGATGGCAAATCGCCATTTAAAGAGGCTGAGAGAATTCCGTTTTATTATGACGGCAACTGGCAGTTTTCTACCTTGTCACAGGATAACGGAGAGGCTGCATACATATACCTTGAAAAAGGTTGGCGTGAATTAGCTCTTACTGTTACGCTTGCCGATTTCGGTCAAGTTAGTCGCGAAATTGGTGAAGTTACATATGATGTAGGTAATCTTTATTTAAAAATACGTATGTTTACAGGTGAGCAGATAGATACAGGTCGAAGCTACGAATTTTTCAGAAACATTCCAAACTTCAATGATACATTACTTTCAAGTATTGAGAGGCTCCAGAAAATTCGTCAGGAAATTATAGAAATTACCGATGAAAGCAGCGGTACCTATGTGGCCACAATTGATAATATGATTCGTGTAATGCGTCAGATGTATGATAACCCTTACACAGCACAGAATTATGTTACTTCTTATTATGACAATTACACGTCTCTTTGCGCTTTGGTTACCGATATTGCAAAACTCCCGCTTGATCTTGATCAAATAGTTTTATCGTCTCCCGAAAAGGAAGGCTTCGACTTTGAAATGGCAGGCTGGTGGGATAAGACCGTTTACGCTGTAAAACGTTTTATCGTTTCATTTATGGACCAGTATCAGTACGATAGAATAGAATCTGAGGATAAGACTACCTTAACCCTTTGGGTAACCTGGGGACGTGATCAAACACAGATTTTAACCTCCCTCGTTCGAGATACCTTTGAGGCTGAACATCCAAATATTCGAGTTAATATTCAGATTGTAGGTGCGACTCTTATTCAGGCTATCTTGGCTGGTAGTGGTCCGGACCTACTGATTGGTCAGTCACGCACAGAGCCGGTTAACTACGGTATGCGTGGTGCACTGTATGATTTATCTCAATTCCCTGATTATAACGAGGTTATAAGCCGTTTCCAGAAGGGCGCCGATACACCTTATAAATTGGGAGATGCAATTTACGGTATTCCGGATACTCAGAGCTTTAATATTATGTTCTACAGAACCGATATTTTAGAGGAAATGGGTGTAGACGTACCAAGGAGCTGGGATGAATTTAAGAATGTTGCAGCTCTATTCCAACGCCAAAATCTTCAGGTAGGTCTTCCAACAGGTGAAGGATCAGAAAATACACTTGGAACTCGTCTCTTACAGAGAAATATTCCAGTATATACCGAAAATCACAGAACGAATTTCTTATCTGGTGAAGCAGTTGAAACTTTTGTTGACTGGACAGAGTATTATACAGAACTTGGTTTCTTAAAAGCGTATGACTTTTATAACCGTTTCCGCGCAGGTACCATTCCGATTGCAGTTGCAAGTTATACACAATACACACTATTATCTCAGGCAGCACCTGAAATTATAGGAAAATGGGGAATTGCCAATATGCCAGGAACTAAGGCAGAAGATGGAAGCATAAACTATGCTCAGTCAGATACAGGTACTTCTTGTGTAATTCCAAATATCAGCGAACACAAAGAAGAAGCATGGGAGTTCTTAAAATGGTGGACCAGTGCCAATACTCAATATAGATATTCTGTAATGCTTGAGGCTATTTTAGGCGAGACAGGTAGAAGAGCGACTGCCAATGTGGAGGCATTTAAGATGCTTTCTTGGGAGTCTGACCACCTTGATGTTCTGCTTGATGCATGGGATCAAGTTATACCTCTTGTAGAGATTCCCGGTGGTTATTATGTAGACCGTTCTATAATGCAGGCATTTAGAAATGTTGTCAATATGGACGAAAACCCCAAGGATATGATATTTAAATGGGCAAGAATTGCGGACGCTGAAATTGATAGAAAGAGAGGAGAATATGGCCTTGAGTAATAACACTTTGAAAAAGAAAACAGCCAAATCTTCATTTGGTGGTAGTGAAATCTCGCTGTTTACTCTCTCACTTCCTTTCCTTATTTTATTCTTTCTTTTTACGGTATTACCGGTTTTATCATCTCTCGTTCTGAGTTTCTGCTCCTATGATATGTTGTCTTCACCTAAATTTGTAGGACTTGATAACTTTTTGAGAATGTTTGTTACCGATGATATGTTTATGACCATTACCATAAACACCCTCGTTTTAGCTGTTGCAACAGCACCTGCAGGTTTCTTGTTATCATATGTGCTTGCTTGGTTTATAAACGAGTTCAATCCTAAGGTTCGTGCATTTATGTCATTCCTTTTTTATGCACCTGCCCTTGTTGGTAACGCCTACTTTATTTGGCAGATAGCTTTCAGTTCCGACTCTTTCGGTTATGTAAACAGCCTTTTACTCAGTGTTGGACTTATCAATGAGCCTATACTTTGGCTTCAAACACCCGATTACATTGTTCCGATTATTATTGCGATTACAATTTGGTCGAGTATGGGTGTTTCCTTCCTTGCTGATATAGCAGGTCTTCAGGGACTTAATGTATCTCTTTTTGAGGCAGGAGCTATCGACGGTATAAGAAACCGTTGGCAGGAGCTTTGGTATATAACACTTCCTTGTATGAAAGAAATTCTTCTTTTCGGTGCAGTTATGCAGATAGCGGGAGCTTTCTCTATTGGTGGTGTTATTACAACGCTTTGTGGATATCCGACCGTTAATAACTGCGCGGATACAATAGTAATGTACTTAAGCGATATAGCGAATACGCGAATGGAAATGGGATATGCGGCTGCAATTTCAATATTCCTGTTCGCGATGATGGCTTTATTCCGTCACTTTGTTGCTAAATTGCTTAATAAAATGGGTAAATAGGGGGGTGCTGCAAAATGAGAAAGGCTTATAAAAAATTTCGCAACAGTTTGCGCCGTTTTAAATTTTTCGACACAAGTGAGTTGCAGTACAAACGTTATACCCGTTCGAAATTTGTAACAGGTTTCTTTGTAGTTTGTCTTTTGGTTTTCGGAGCTGTTTGTGTACTTCCGCTTATATATTCGGTAGTAACCTCACTTAAGCCTCTTGATGAAATTCTTGCTTTCCCGCCGAAATTCTTTGTTAGAAGACCTACCCTTTCAAACTACGCGCTATTACCATCATTAATGTCAAAGCTTCAGGTTCCGCTCTCAAGATATGTATTTAACAGTGTGTTCATCAGTATTGTTGGTACAGTTTGTCACATTTTGTGTGCGGCTGCTGCGGCGTTCTTCTTCTCAAAGAGCAAATATAAGTGGAGGGGAATTGTGTTTATGCTTGTACAGTTTGCTCTCCTCTATAACGGAACTACACTTGGTGTTCCGCTTTACATTATTTATTCATCGATGGGTATTATCGATACATATTGGGTATATATACTGCCACACATTCCGTCGGCAATGGGTGTATTCCTTATGAAACAGTATATGGATGGTTCGGTTCCCGATTCATTACTTGAAGCCGCCCGTATCGACGGCGCAGGTTATCCGCTGATTTTTTGGCGAATAGTAATGCCGATGGTTAAGCCTTGTTGGTTAACTTTGTTACTTTTCGCTTTCCGTGATATGTGGTCGACAGGTTCAGGTACAACAATATTCACTGAGTCATTAAAGACTCTTCCAGCTGCAATGAGCCAGATTACTGCGGGCGGCATTGCCAGAACTGGTAACTCAATGGCAGTTCAGGTTATTATGATGCTGCCACCTATCATTGTTTATCTTATTTCACAGAGTAACATTATGGAAACCATGAGTAACTCTGGTATGAAGGATTAGGAAAGGGGTACGATTTATGCGTAATTTTAGAAAAATTTTAGCAGTTTTGCTTTGTATTATCTGCCTCTTTTCTTGCGGTATAACTGCATCTGCTGCTGATTTTACCGATTCACCAAATGATGCCACTTCAAACTGGGCTGGGAAAATAGGTGATAAGGATCTTGTTTATTCAAGACCCATGTTTGAGCACTATAAAACAATAAGCTCTTTTGATATAGGCGTAGAAAATTTTGGTTCGCTTTATGATATTTGTGCGAACAATGGAAAAATTTATATTCTTGATACCACAAATGGAAAAATCATCATTACCGATGAGGATTTTAATCTCATTAATGAGCTTAAGGAGGTTTATGTTGATGGAGTTGCCACCTCCTTTGTTGGAGCTCGAGGTATTTTGATTGACGGGGATGAGCTTTATATATGCGATACTGCAAATAAGCGCCTTTTAGTAGGTGATACAAGCGGCAATATCAGCAAAGTGATTGTTCAGCCCGAAACTGAAATGTGGCCTGAAGGACTTTACTTCTCTCCATTAAAAATTGTTAAGGATAAAATGGGGTATTTTTATCTTCTTTCAGAGGGATGTTTCTACGGTGCTATTATGTATTCGCCCGATTTTGAGTTCAAGAACTTCTTCGGTGCTAATGTTGTTTCAACGAGCATTCTTCAAGCTATAAACAATCTTTGGGATATGCTTTTCACAAATAATATAAAGATTTCCAAGAGTGAAAAAAAGTTGCCTTACTCTTATGTAGATATGGAACTCGGTGCTGATGGTTATATATATACCTGTACAGGTGCCACCTCGACTTCATCTCAAGCTGTGGGTTCTGTTAAGCGCCTTAACCCGACGGGCCTAAACATCCTTTCGGATAAAACTACAGAATCGGTTGCATCTTCTGAGAGCGTACTTTTCACAACAACAGAATCTGTGAAATCAGGTATCAGAGATCTAACTCATGATGTTTCCTCTATAACAATAGATGAAAACAACTTCATATATGCACTTGATACTACCTATGGCAGAGTTTATGTTTTCGACCTTGAATGTAACCTTATTACAACTTTTGGCGGCGGTGTTAACACAGGAACGCAGGAGGGTACCTTCAAGGCTTCTAAAGCAATCACCAACATGAACGGAAAAATATATATTGTAGACTCGATAAAGAACACAATTACTGTTTTTAGAAAAAACACTTATGGCGAATTGGTGAGCAAGGCACAGACCATGACCATTAAGGGCGACTATGTTGATGCTGAGCAGCTCTGGAACGAGGTATTGAAGCTTGATGCCAATAGTATTATAGCCTACAGAGGTATCGCAAAATCGAAAATAATTCAAGAGGATTACGAATCGGCATTATATTACGCAAGGCTTGGCGAGGATCGCGGCACCTATAGCCGCGCATACGAATTTGTTCGTAAAGACTTCATGGCTGAGAATTTCATATGGATAGTTGCAGGGATTGTTGTTTTAATAATAATTATTGCAATACTGGTTCGCTTCAAGCGAAAAAACAACATAATTATTATAAAGAACCGCAAATGGAAGATAGCCCTCGGAACACTTTTCCATCCGGCAGACACCTTCTATGAAATCAAGCGGAATAATGGTGGCTCGGTTATCATAGCAACGATTTTCCTCGCTGTTTGGTATGTATTCAAAATTTTGGGCTTCTCAGGCGGATTTATTTTCAACACTACCGATATAGGTGATGCCAATGCTTGGTATGCTTTAGCTCAGACATTCGGATTGGTAATATTGTTTACACTTGCCAACTGGGCAGTGTGTACTCTTATGGAGGGTAAGGGTAAACTTAAGGATATTTATGTTGTGGTTTGCTACAGCTTGATTCCTATGATTATACAGTCGGCACTTTACGATATTCTTTCTCACGTACTGATATTAAGTGAAGCAAACATCCTTTCGATTGTTAATTATGTATGTATTGTATTTACATTAATAATAATTGTTATGGGACTAATTAATATTCACGAATTCTCTTTTGGTAGATTCTTCTGGACAACGTTAATTACAGTGCTTGCAATGATACTTATTGTTTTCTTGGTATTTATGGTTGCAATTCTTTTGCAGCAGACTGGAAACTTTATTGAAACAGTTTACCTTGAAGCATTCTTTAGATAACACGCAGGGAGGAAATATAATGAAAAAGTCAATTATTAAATTTTTATCATTCATCATCTGCGTGGCGATGATAATATCTTTTGCAGGTTGCACCGAACAGGTTACTGTTGACATTACCGAATTTATGCCTAGTGGAACACTAAAAGAGGGCGTAATTACCGAAAATGAAAAATTTACGCTTTCGTGGAATGATGATGAAAAATGTGTAGTTCTCACCGATAAAATCACAGGTGTGCGTTGGTCAACAACCCCCTCTGAGTATATGGATACACCAAATGAAGAGAAACAGACCAGAACACGCGGTTTTATCGAATCCCCGATTTTTGTGAACTATAAGTTACCTAACGAAGAAGCTGTTGCAACGGCACGAGCTTACACACACAGTATTAACAAAAACAACTTTGCAGCATCAAGTAACAACGGCATAGTCACTGTTAGCTATATGTTTAAGGATGCTGACTGTATTGTTCCTGTGGAGTATAAACTTACCGAAAAAGGTATGAGCATTTCTATAAACACCAAAAATATTGTAGAGGGCGCAAACGCTGTTTACAGTATTGATTTAGCTCCATATTTTTGCTCAACACTTCACGGCAGCGAGAACTCATACATTTTCTATCCCTCGGGCAGTGGAGCAATTATCGACACTTCGGATCAAGTTGTAGAGGCTTCTACCTATTCTGCTGAGGTTTATGGTAAGGACGCTGCACTTAAAATTAAAAACGACCTTACTAATAATAAAAATATCTATCTTCCGGTTTACGGCATTAAAAAGGGAGACAATGCGGTTTGTGCAATAATTACTTCCGGGGCAGAACAAGCAACAATTTCTACAATAGTTGCCGATACACCTACTTCCCATACAACCGTATATACAAACTTTGCTCTTCATGCTGCCGATTACAACTATGTTGAAGGCACGGGTACTCCCGATACTACAATTTATTCTGAAGAGCCTATACAAGATACTGTTTTTCAGGTCGAGTTCATTCCGCTATCAGGTGAAAATGCTAACTATGTAGGAATGGCAAAGACATATCAGGAATATTTATATGGTAATAATACAGCCGATAGCAACGTTTCAGACCCTGTTTATTCCATCAAATTTTTAGGTGGACTGTTGCAGAGACGCAACTTCTTAGGCTTTCCTTATAGCACCTTGATATCTCTTACCTCCTATACTGAGGCTCAGAATATTTTAACCGAGCTTTCTTCTACTGGAGTAAAGCCAAATGTTATGCTTTACGGTTACGGACAAAGCGGACTTGATATTGATAAGATTGCAGGTGGCTTTAAGTTAGGCTCAGCTTTCGGTTCAAAAGCAGAATTATCCGCCTTTACAGAATATTGTAAGCAGAACGGAATTTCAAGCTTTATTGATTTCAACCTTGCTGAGTTTGCTTCTTCGGGGGCAGGATACACAACGTCCGATTCCGCTAAGTCGGCAAGCCGAATGGCAGCATATGTTTATAAAATAAGCAAAGGTGCGCAAATTCTGGACAAAAAAAATTATGACAGGCACCGTTTAATTTCGCGTAGTGAACTTGACGGCATAGCCCAAAAGCTTTCAAAGAAAATCAAAAAATATAATATTGAAGGCGTTTCATTTGAAAGTCTCTCATCTATGGCATATTCGGATTTCGGTTATTCTGAATATTTTGTAAAGTCGAATACTGCAAAGCAGGTTGCAGGGATTAACGAGGACTTTAAAAATAACGGATACAAATTAGCGGCAAGTGGCGCCAATGCCTATTCCACTGTTTTGGCAGATGTTATTTTCAATACACCACTCAATTCTTCAAAACAAGATATTTTCACAACCGATGTTCCTTTCTATCAGTTGGTGTTCAAGGGTAAAACCGAAATTACAACTGAGCCTGTAAATGCAGGGTTAAATTATCAAACTAAAAAACTTATGGCTCTTGAAGGCGGCGCATCAATGCTCTTTACATTATCAGCCAACTATAATTCAACCGCAGCGCTTTCATATCATAAGGATATTTACTCTGCTCAGTTTGAAGGCAACAAGGCTGTAATGATTTCAGCAGCGGAGGAATTATCTGATTATTATAATTCCATAAGTGGTCAGGTCATTAAAGACCATAAGTTGCTTACCAATGATGTAAGACTTACTACCTATGAAAACGGCGTTAAAGTTTATGTTAACTATTCGGAAGATGACTTTACTACCGAAGATGGTGTGGTTAAGGCTTCTGATTATTTAATTATTAAATAGGGAGGTGAACAGTATGGGTGTAAAAATTAAACGCAAAAGAAAAGGTGTTGAGGCTCTCAGGAGTAGTTACGGCAGACTGTTCGTTCTTCCGTGGGAGATAGGTTTAGTATTATTTTTCTTAATACCGCTTATTACATCAATAATTTATTCTTTCTCAAAAGTGAACATTGTTCCCGGTGGAGTTGAAACTGAATTTGTAGGTTTACAAAATTATAATTGGGCTGTTAACGAGCACCCCGAATATATGACACTTTTAAAGAATTCCATTTCAAGTTTTTTAATTCAGGTTCCTATTATAATAGCATTGAGTTTAATTCTTGCAATAATACTCAATCAGAACTTTAGAGGCAGAATGATTGCCAGAGCAATTTTCTTCCTGCCTGTAATAATAGCAACAGGTGTTATTATTGGGTACTTAACCAAAGCCGGTATGGTTTTGGGTGACACTTCGGGAGAAGCTGCTAATGCCTATAGTAGTATCATAAATTTTGATATGATTTTAGGAAACTTGGGATTACCTAAAGAAATTAATGACCTCATTTCAGGCTATATAGGCAGTGTATTTAATCTGCTTTGGAGTTGTGGCGTTCAGATTATTCTTTTTATTTCCGGACTCCAGACGATTCCTGATCAACTTTATGAGGTTGCCCGTGTTGAAGGCTGTACTAAATGGGAAGAATTTTGGTATATTACCTTCCCAATGCTTGGACAGCAGATATTGCTTGTTATGATATATACGATGATAGATTTAATCACAGCTAAAAAGTATGTTATGTCAGCAGCTTATAACATGATGAGCGGGGAAACAATTTATGATAAGTCATCAGCAATGTTGTGGCTATATTTTATAATTGCCGGTTCAGTTATGGCGATTGTGTTGTTAATATACAATAAGCTGTGTCTTAAGAGATGGTCTTAAAGGAGGAAAAGGAAATGACATTATTCAAAAAAGAAATTTCTCCCTTAAAGGCAAAAAATGCAGCAATTTCAATTGTTGTGCCGATCATCCGTTGGATATTCCTTATATCAGTGGGATACATAATACTTTATCCACTCATTTATATGATTTCGGCATCGTTCCGTCCTATAGCGGAGTTTGATGACCCTACAGTAGTTTGGATTTCTAAAAACTTTACAGTGAATAACTTCGAAATTGCCTGGAAATCGCTTAAGTATCCTGAAGGATTTTTTAATACGGTAAAGACTGAAATTTTCTCAGCTTTAATTGAGGTGGTTTCCTGCTCTGTTGTAGCATATGGCTTGGCAAGATTTGAGTTTAAAGAAAAGAAGTTCTTAATGTTCATTCTTATTGTTACCATTCTTATTCCAACGCAAATGATTATGATCCCGTTAATGCTGGATATGCGTTATTTTGATTTTCTCGGAATCTTGAAATTTGTTGGTGACCTTATCGGAACTGAGCTTCGCCCCAATTTGCTGAATACTGTTTGGTCCTTCTTCTTGCCTAGCATTTTTGCAGTGGGACTTAAAGCGGGTTTGTTCATCTTTATTTTCGTTCAGTTCTATAAGGGTATGCCTAAAGAACTTGAAGAGGCAGCTTCCATCGATGGCGCAGGTCCTTTAAAAACATTCTTATCAGTAGTTGTGCCATCCTCAGGTGTTGTATTCTTAACGGTTACTATCTTTAGCATTATTTGGCATTGGAACGATACTTATCTGTGCGGTATGTATTTTGCCAACAGTGAGATGCTTTCTGTAAACCTCAGTAAGATATACAATGTTCTTGCCAACTACGGCGGTAGTCCAGATTCGACAGGTTCTGTAGGTCCTGTAATGGCAGCTTGCTTGTTAGTAATTTTACCCGTTCTCATTATGTATTGTATTCTTCAAAAGCAATTCATTAAGAGTATAGATAGAGTTGGTATCGTAGGATAGTTTATATATTCATTAAATTCAACAAAAAAAGTACTTTTTTTATGTTAATTAGGTTGATTTTTACGAAAAAAATAAAATTTTTGTGAATTTTATATTGAAATTATTAAAAAGATATGTTAAACTTATCTTGCGCGATACTCGCAAATATTTTTTGGAGGTGCATTTTATGCATTTTATTGTCAAACGCATGTCAAAGAAAGTGCTGAGTGTAGTTCTTGCACTCATGGTGCTGTTATCAGCAGTATCAGTAGCATTTTCAGCACTTGCTGGCGCTGCTGAACCTACAGCTGAGTTATTCGCTGTAACTTCAGTAAAACCGGCCATCCCGATGGCGCTCGACTCAACAATTTCGCTCAATAACGTAAAGGTTGAGTTCGCTGCAGACGAGTTTATCCCGGGAGCTGATATTACCTGGATAAACGAGAATGAGGAATTGGTTTATGATTCTGAAGCAAATACTCTTAAAGCTAATGCTGAGGGTACATTCAAAATCCAAGCCAAGAAATCGGATACCGAGATTAAAGAAGTTTATGTATTTGTAAAGATGGGTTCATTGAACTCAATCAAAATCTTCGATTACGATTTCGCTACATCAACTCAGGAACAATATGATCAGACATGGGGCGTTGCCAACGTTTATGATAACGGTAAGGCTGCTACTAACGGCTATAAAACACCTGCGATTTCTGAACAGGGAGCGCATTTTACAAGTAATGATTTCCATCTAGTATATCTTAAGAATCCGGCTACTGTTGACTTGATTAAGGATTTCGGCCAATATACTGTAACTACAGATTTTACACCGGACTCTCTTGCTTCTTGGTCTAATTCGTTCTGTATTGCCTATAATGTTAGCCTTAACAGTAACTATGCATTCGAAAACACTGCAAATTCAACCGGAGCGTTTATTTCAGCCGGTCGTTTCTTCTCCACTGTAAATCAGTTTGTTTTCCATTATTATGATGTTCCCAACGGTTGGGTTGCTTACGGTAGATATAAAGATGTTACTCTTGATCCCGTTGAAGTTGGTAAGAAATATGATTTATCACTCGCTGTAAATGGTGATAATCTTAAATTAGATGTTACCGGAGAAGGTGTTGCCGGCACCTATGAAGGAGCTAATGCATTTATAGCTAATAGTCCTAACAAGGGTAGCGTTGGCTTTGTTATGTGTCCTGCAGGCTATGTAAAGGATTTTGAGGTTGCTATTACCTTTACCGATGAAGAGCTTGAATTACTTGTACCGGCTACATACTTTGTTGTTTCTCAAAACAGACCTGCTATTCCTGCTAAAGTTAATGCAGCAGTTCCGCTCGAGAAGGTGAAGGTAGAGTTTGCTGACGGTACAACCGTTAAGGGCTCTGAACTCACTTGGGTAAATGAAAATCAGGAATTAGTTTTCAATGCTGAAGATAATACCTTTACTGCTACCGCAGAAGGTACATACACAGTTACAGCTAAAAAATCAGATACCGAGACTAGAGAAATCTATGTATTTGCAAAGATGGGTTCATTAAACTCTGTAAAAATCTTCGATTACGATTTCTCTACATCAACTAAGGAACAATTCGAACAGACTTGGGGCGCAGCCAACGTTTATGATAACGGCAAGGCTACTCAGACTTCGTATAAGAATCCTACTTTTGATGCTGAAAAGGGAGTACATTTCAACAACAATGATTTCCATCTAGTATATCTTAAGAATCCTGATACTGTTGAGCTAATTAAGAAGTTTGGCCAATTAACTATAACTTCTGATTTTACACCGGACTCTCTTGCTTCTTGGTCTAATTCATTTGCTTTGGCTTATAATGTTAGCCTTAACAGTAACTATACATTCGAAAACACCATGAATTCAACCGGAGCGTTTATTTCAGCCGGTCGTTTCTTCTCCACTGTAAATCAGTTTGTTTTCCATTATTTTGATGTTCCAGTTGGTTACGTTACTTATGGTAGATATAAAGATGTTACTCTTGATCCCGTTGAAGTTGGTAAGAAATATGATTTATCACTTGCTATAAATGGTGATAATCTTAAATTAGATGTTACCGGTGAAGGTGTTGCCGGCACATATGAGGGAACTAATGCATATGCAGCTAATAGCCCTAACAAGGGTAGCGTTGGCTTTGTTATGTGTCCTGCAGGTTATATAAAGGACTTTGAGGTTGCTATTACCTTTACCGATGAAGAGCTTGGTGCTCTTTTCAGCGCCGTTAAATCTGAAAATCTTGATGCAAATGTTCTGTATTTAAATACAGGCGATGTATTTAACCTTGCTAGTGTAAACTTCATTTATAATGAAGAGTATTACAACGGTGCACAGTTTGTATTCTCAGATATTCCTGAGGGTCTTACTCTCGAGAATGGTTGCATTACAGCAGCTGCTAAGGGTTCATACACACTTGTTGGTAAAATGGGTGAACTCTTTGAAATTCCTGTTGCAGTTGCAGTTACTGACAAGGGCGAAGTATTTGACAACGGTAACTACCAGTTCTCACAGAGCAACGGTGTAATTACATCCTACACAAGAGCTGATGACACTAAGGCATTCAGCCAGAAATTAGTTATCCCGGATGAAGTGGATGGCGTTAATATGTATGAAATCGGTCCGATTTCTCGTGATAATGCTAACACTTCTTATATTACCGATATTGAAATCGGAAAGTTTATTGAGGTAATCAGAGGAAGTGCATTTGCCGCTGCTGTTAACCTCAAGAACATTACAATCCCGAACACAATTACCACAATTGGTGACGGTGCATTCTTAGGTGACGTTTCACTTAAAGACGTTGTATTACCTGGTAGTGTTTCCAGTATTGGAAATAACGCATTCAAGGATTGCGTTGACCTTTCTGTAACTATTTACAATCCTGAAGCTGCAATTGGTGAGGGTGCATTCCCGGCAGGAACAACACTTTACGGTATCGCAGGTTCAACCGCTCAGGCATACGCTACAGCTAATGGTTTAACCTTCGTAGCACTTGATGGTGATGACAAGAAAGCAGCTGAAGATTCATGCGCTGAGTATATCAAGTTCGTTACAGAGCGTCCTAACAAGGTAGACACAACAGCTGAGTTCTCGGTTGGTCTTACCGTACATTACGATACATATTGGGATTACTATATTAGCGGTGTTAAGATTAACGACCGTACTTGCGGTAAGATTATAGTTCCTACCAAAGCAAAATATATTGATCCGGCAACAGGTGAGAAGACAACTGTTACTGTTTGGCTTGGAAACGGCAGTCTTACTGATGCTGTAGATAAGCGTGCTATTTACGGTGTAGAGCTTGCTGAGGGTCATGAAAAAATGGGCTTCTGGAACTTTAGAGATTGGACCAACCTCCAGTCAGTAAAGCTTCCGAACACTTTGACTCATATTTATCAGCAGCAGTTCAAGAACTGTACATCACTCAAATCCATTGATATTCCGGATTCTGTGCATACAATTGGATTAGATTCTTTTGCTGGTTGTACTAGTCTTGAAGAAGTTAACATTTCTCCAAACTCCAACCTCCAGCAGCTTGGTGGTAATAATCCTAATGATGAGGTAGAGCGCGTATTCCTTAATACTAAAGTTAAGAAGCTTGTTCTCCCCGTAACAATGGACGAAATCACTAAAGCCTTCACAAGAAGTGTTCTTACAGTAAATGAAATTTATTTCTATAATAAAGACATTGAATTCAAGGATACTATGCCTGATAACCCCTGGTTTGCGAAGGGTACAAAGATTTATGGTTATAAGGGTTCAACTGCTGAGAAAATTGTTGAGCAGGATAAGAGCTATAAGGACAATGCTGATCCTTCACTTGCCGAACTTTACCAAGGCTACGAATTCATCGAATTAAAGGATGAGTTCTATGCTACCTATGAAGGTAAGTTAGACGAAACCGGTAAGCCGGTAGTTACCAATGAAGTTTATTATATGGATAAAGATAATAAACATGTCCTCTACGACAAACCTTATTATGCAATTAAAGGCTGGGTTGGCGTTGGCGGTAGTGTTGTATTCCCGGGAACTGCAACTCATTTAGGTAAGACTGTAGAAATCTACTCAGTTAAGAAGAGTTACTCAGGGCAACCTGCAAATGGTATGGATAGAGTTATTAACCTTGAAATCGGCGAAGGAATTAAGGTTATTGAAGAGGAAGCTCTTGCAAATACAGTTTATATGAAGTCTGTTAAGCTCCCGTCAACCTTAACAACAATTGAAGCTAAGGCATTTAACAAGTCTGGTATTGCCGGTAAGCTCGAAATTCCGGAGAGCGTAACCGAAATCGGTCAGGCTGCATTCAAAGTTACTAACTTAACCGAGGTTGTAATTTACAACTCTGAGGCTAAGATTGCTGCCGGCGTATTCGATAATACTATTACTATGTACGGTTATCCAGGATCAACTGCTGAAACTTATGCAAGCAATAACAACATTAAGTTCGTTGCTTTAGAGCTTCCGAAGGAAGAAGAAGACAATAAGGATGACAATAAGCAGGAAGATACCGACAATAAGAACGAAGGTACAACCGGCGGTTCTAGCACTACTACACCTAGTGACACAAACAATAGCACACCTGGTGATACTAACAATAGCACATCTGGTGGTACTAACAATAGCACATCTGGTGATACTAACAACACAACCGGCGGTAACACTCAGACCGGTGGTTCTTCCAACAAAACTGATGATGACGGCAATAAGACTACAACAATTGTTAAGAGTTCTCCCATCTCAGTAGGTATGGTTGTTGCAATTTCACTTGGCCTCCTCGCTCTCTTAATTGCAGCAGTAGTTGTTGTAATTATCATTGCTAAGAAGCGCAGATAAGTGAAAAAATGGGTTTGTAATCCATTCAAAACAAAATAAGAGATACCCGAAGGGAAACCTTCGGGTATCTTTTTGTATAACGAAAACCACACGCTAAGCGTGTGGTTCCAAAGAGGCTTTTGCCGATGAGTAAAAAAGCTCCTATGGTATAATGCAAGAGGTCTGCCAACCACAAGCGTTAAAACATAGGAGGTCAATTATGAAAATCGACAAAAGTAGTATAGCACAC
>JAZRKE010000009.1:0-45677 GCA_045646145.1 Acutalibacteraceae bacterium
TTAAAATGCTTTTTATGCGTATTGCTAATAGGTGTTTTACTTTTTTGTATCACTTTCCGCATGCAAAAAAATGAAATTGTTGTAATGGAAAATGCAGTTTATTATGATATATCAAAAAATATTCCGGAGGATTATATTAAACCGCAATTTAACGGCAAGGTTGTAGCAACCATTCTTCCTGATGAAGCTATGATGCCGCCAAAAGCGATCCCAATTAACAATGCTAATCCTTATTATTCATCATACAATTCACATATTTCACCATTACTTAAAGAAACCATGGAAAAATATTCTGATGAGGATGTTTGGTTTCGTGTAGTTATACGCATATATTCCGCACCTTACAGCCAAGAGGTAAAAACCTTTTTAAATTTCTTAAAAGAGTTGGGAAGTACAGAAATTGAACAAATCAAATTTTCAGAGTGCGTCAATTCAAAAACCAGTTATGTAACCGAATTGAATGCTGAAATGATAAATTTACTGTGCAAATTAAATAATTGCCAATTAATGCTTGCACAATATCCCAGAAACCTTCAGCACAGCAAGGTTATAAGCGATTCGCTTTCAATAATGTTAGATAGAATGAGCGATACCGATTGTGTGGAGGTAATTGCTGTATCTGCTGCGGATGAGTACAATACGTATGCTGAATATCAAAATGTTACTGTAAACCTGCTATATAATTTTGACCGTTTTAGGCCTTTTGAAGGATTGAATAACATTACATACGCGCAGTACAATAAAATAATTGATAAATATCTTTCGTATATTATTGAGAAAAATAATATAACAGAAAAAATTATTGTATCCGACGAGTTGCCTCGAGTTAAACAAACGATCCAATATCCCACCGAGTTCCGAATGAATAATACTTATACGGGTGATGGTTCATGGGGACGCCCTATCGGCTTCAATGCCGAGCTTACAAAAGCTGAAATACTGAAACTGGCTGAGGATGAGGAAATTAAGGTACTCTATTTAGCACCTGAAAGAGCAAAAAATGATATTTTGTGGTAAATAAACATCTTTACACTTTAAGTGCGCTATTTTATGTGAAAGGACGATTTATATGTTCAAAAGAATAATATCCTTGCTTTTGGCGGTAATATTAATCATATCTTTTTCAGCATGTAAAGATAATTCGGATAAAAGCAGTGAAAATAATGATAGCGTAGAGTTGGTATATAGCGAGGCGTTAGGTGATACACTGCCTGTTTTAAATTTCAAAGTTCCGGAAAATTACGTTAAACCTCGTTATAAAGGGAAGTATATTGCGGGGGAAACATTTGATAGCGGTATCTATCCAAGCAGAGACCCAAATCAACGCGATTCCTGGATGTCTTTAGTAGGTGCGTCAGATTTGCTCAAAAGCAAAATGGAGGAATATAAAGGGCAAGAGGTATGGTTTAAAGTAATTGTACGAGTGCTGTATCAAGGGCAAGATCAGGGTTACACGCTTTCGGATACATTAAGTTTTACAGAATCACTGGGTGCTATTGTACCTATCGAAAAAGAGACTTTTTCCGAATATCAAATTCAAAATGCGTATGTTGCTTATCTTACGCACGAAATGATTGATATAATATTAAATTTAGGGAATTGCAGATTAATGTTGGCACAATATTCAAGGAATCCCAAATATAACAATGTTATTAGTGATGGGCTATGTGTCAGATTAGATAAAATGAATGAGACTGACAAGGCTGAAATAGTAGCAGTTACGGTATATGACCACTCCAACATTTATGCCGTAAAACAGGGATTGACTACCAACACTTCTTATAATTCTCAACGTTTTAATTTGTTTGCATCGGGAATAGGGTTATCTTTAGGTGAGTGTTTAACTTTAATTGAACAACATATTGATAATATAAAGGTTAGACAAAATATCAAAGAGAATGAGTCATTAGCTTCTATTCAATCGAGTTTTTATAAAACAACAGACCATCCGGAAATTGGATCTGCACTGATCCAAACGGATGAAACAAATTTAGATAAACTTGTAACTACCGAAAGTTTATACCATATATCTGCAGGCTTCAATGCCGAGTTAACTAAAGCGGAAATACTGAAACTGGCTGAGGATGAGGAAATAAAGGTAATCTACTTAGCATCTGAAAGAAAGTAAAACGAGATTTTGTGGTAAATAAGGGCGCAGGGCACCAAGCGGTGCCCTGTGTTTTGCAAAAATAAATATTTTTTATAAAAATTATTCTGCTTGACAGAAAGATTTGTTTATTATATAATACATTTTGTATCTACCTTATGTATATAATAAGGTAGATAAATATTAGAAAGGAAGTCTTCTTAAAATGAATAAGAAAATCAGACTTACCGACGAAGGACTAAAAAATTTAAAAGAGGAACTTGAAACCCTTAAAACCGAGGGCAGACGCGATATTGCCGAGAAAATTAAGGTAGCTCGCGGCTATGGTGATCTCTCGGAAAACAGCGAATATGATGAGGCAAAAAACGAGCAGGCGAAAATCGAAGCAAGAATTGTTGAGATTGAGGCAATGCTTAAGAATGTCGAAATAATTGAGAATGTTAAGGGCGCGGTTAAAACCGTAGTTATCGGCTCTAAGGTTAAAATTCTCGATGTTGAGTTTGAAGAGGAATTAGAGTATCATATTGTAGGTCGCGCAGAGGCAGACCCTGAGAAAGGCAAGATTTCGGATGAGTCGCCCGTTGGAAGAGCGCTTCTCGGCCACAAAAAAGGTGATACCGTTTTTGCCGAAGCCCCCGCAGGTGAAATAGAGTTTAAAATTCTTTCAATTTCAAAATAATTTTTCGGGGCAGTAAAACTGCCCTTTTAAACTTTTAAAGGATGTGATAAAATGTCAGAAAATGTAGAGCAGGTTTTAGAGACCCAGGAACAGCTTAATGAGATTATAAAGGTGCGCCACGATAAACTGGCAGCCTTAAAGGCAGACGGTAAGGACCCCTTTATAAAAACCAAGTTTGATTTTGATGCTTACGCTGCTGACATTAAGGATAATTTTGCCGAGTATGAAGGCAAAACTGTTAAAATCGCAGGCAGAATTATGAGCCGCAGAATTATGGGTAAAGCAAGCTTTGCAGGACTTCAGGATACTACGGGCAGAATCCAGTTTTATATCCGTCGAGACGATGTCGGCGAGGATGTTTATGCAGCCTTTAAGAAATGGGATATTGGAGATATAGTTGGTCTTACAGGCTTTGTATTTACCACTAAAACAGGTGAAATTTCGGTTCACGCTCAGTCTATTGAGCTGCTTTCAAAGTCCCTTTTACCGCTTCCCGAAAAGTTCCACGGCTTAAAGGATACCGACACCCGCTTCCGTCAGCGCTATGTTGATTTGATTGTGAACCCAGAAGTAAAGCGCAATTTTATTATCCGTTCACAGTTCATCAAATTTATGCGTAAGTATCTTGACGATATGAACTATATTGAGGTTGAAACACCCGTACTTAACACCATTGCAGGCGGCGCTTCGGCACGTCCGTTTATTACGCACCATAATACCCTTAACCTTGATATGTATATGCGTATCGCCACAGAGCTTCCCTTAAAACGCCTTATTGTTGGTGGAATGGACAGGGTTTATGAAATAGGCAGAATTTTCAGAAACGAGGGTATGGACCCAAAACACAATCCCGAATTTACATCGGTTGAGCTTTATCAGGCATATGCCGATTTCCACGATATGATGGATATTGCTGAGGGCATTATCTCGGGTGCCGCAAAAGAAATTCTTGGCACCTACGAGATAGAGTGGATGGGTGAGAAAATCGACCTGACTCCCGGTTGGCGCAGACTTACAATGGTTGATGCCGTTAAGGAATATGTTGGTATTGACTTCGGCGCTATTACCGACGATGCCGAGGCTGTAGCTGCTGCTGAGGCTGTAGGCGTAGAATTAGCCGACACAGCCGATAAAACCTGGGGTAATGCACTTTACGCCTGCTTCGACCAGCGCGTAGAGGAAAAACTTATTCAACCTACATTTATTACAATGTATCCCGTTGAGGTTTCTCCCTTAACTAAAGCGAGTCCCGAAGACCCAAGACTCACCGAGCGTTTTGAACTCTTTGTTTGCCACTCAGAACTTGCAAATGCCTATTCCGAGCTTAACGACCCCGGTGTTCAGAGGGAAAGATTTGAAAAACAGCTCGAACTAAGAGATAGAGGCGACGATGAAGCCGAGATGCTTGATGAGGATTTCTTAACCGCCCTCGAATACGGTATGCCACCAACAGGCGGTATGGGTATAGGCGTAGACAGAGCAGTTATGCTTTTAACCAACTCCGACACCATCCGTGAGGTAATCTTATTCCCCACAATGAAACCGTTAGACTAATGAAAACCAAGTAAAATCAAGGGTTTGTGGCACTTGGAAACACTGTTTTAGACCACAATTAGTCCATTTTGTAAAAAGAAATAAAAAAGGAAGACCATTTTATTGGTCTTCCTTTTTTGTTTCTTCTTGTATTTTACATATATATTCTTCACATTCATAATCATTATACCAACTGTATTTGAGTTTGTTTTCGTTAAGACAATCACGAAGGGTTTGATAAATGTTTTTATCAATGTGTATAGAATGGTCTGTTTCTCTATAACCGTCCTTAATGTGTAATACATAAAATTCTTCTCTTTCTCCATATATAGTTTTATGATGACGAAGAATTAAATCTTTTCCCGAATAAATAGTTTGAATTGTGTTATTGATATTTAAGTAAAGCAAAAATCCACCACTTAATATAGACAATATTAAGTATGAGTTTTCTCCTATCTCTATCTGTTTTTCTATATAGTTTTCAATAATGTTAATATTATCATTTTCTTTTTCATTAAACATACTATCTTTCTTCTCCTTGTTCGTTTAATTCTTCTTCAATTTCTTCTTCGTCTATGATACTGTATAATTCATTCATAAACATTTCTACTGCTGCATCGTAATTCGCTTCTTGGGGAGTTTGATATGTTTTTATTAACTCCCATTGGTCGTCATAATATATAAGTATTCTGTCTAATTCATCTGCTATTGCCGTATCTAAATCGGTATATTCACCGTTGTTAAGATACTCTACAATATCTTTTGCCGTAGAGATTGCCAATTCACTATTTTCTGCATAATCACAATTAACTACAAATTTCTTCATTTCTTTTTTCTCACTTTCATTAAATATAATTTTTTTGTCTTCTGTGTATTCAAAATCGGGTTTTTCAAATAACTTATAATAAGTTGTAATTTGTTCTTCTGATAAACTTTGAAATTCATCGCTATCTGTGGGGGCACTACAAATAAAAAAACTGCCGTGGATTATATCAAATATATCTGCTTTGTCAGGGTTAAAGAGTTCAGGGTGTAAATCTTTATACCAAAGAATTCTGTTTGGAACAGAACCATTGAATTTTCCTTCATCGTTGCAAACTAATGCAACAGTATCATCAAATGGATATATCGCTTCAATGTTTCCACCAACTGCATTTTGCATTGATTTTAACCCTTTGCCGAGTTCTATAATTTGAGCATTTCGCCCAGGTTCAACCATAATAACTTTCATTTTAACTATTCTCACTTTCTTTTAATATTTTCTTTTGATTTATACGATAATGTCCGGCATTTACTCGCTCGAAAATTTCGTAATAGAGTGTGGTTTTTCTTTCGTCTTTTGAATAACAATTTCGTATTTGGTATTGAATATCATCTTTATCAATATAGACAATCTTTTCTTGACGATATGTATTACCCCATTCTTCACGGTAATATAAAATATCTGCATACCAAATGTCAGGGTTGTTCATTTGCATTTTCAGGGTTCGTAGTAATTTGTTTTTACCTATATACTTGAACGGCATATTATGTAATCTCCTTTCTTCTTAATTCGTTTTTTTATAACCGTCAGTAATTAAAAATGATACTAATTCATCTAATTCTTTTTTTGTCTTCTTGCTATCGGCAGAAACAAACAAGAATGTTCCGTATTTGAACTCTTTTGTATCTGTATCAATTTCTAATTGATAGTTCAAACCGTTTTTATTAACCTTTGTTGCATACCTTTTAATCATAAAATTATTCTCCTTTCGTAAGTTTCAATTTAAGTATGTAAGAGTGGGACTATAAAAAATTTTTTCTGCATACAAATTTTTTGAATTGCTAATTTTTTATTTCCATATTCAGTATGAAAGAAAGTGGGACTAAAAAATTTTTTCTGCATACAAATTTTTTGAATTGATAAAAATTTTAAGTTCCAAATTAAGAATGATAGAAATGGGACTAAAAAATTTTTCCTGCATATAAATTTTTTGAATAAAAAATGTTCGCCTATAAAAAGCGAACATCAATTTAATCGTCTAATATATCTCCTGCAAGATAACAAGTTATTTTGCCCGTGGGTTCTTCGGAACCATTGTCTGCAAAAATTTCTTGCTTGATTTGTTCTATTTCTTTGTCTTGTTCTCGTTTTCTAACTTTCTCCCTAATCTCTGCCATTTTTCGTTCGTTTTCTTTACGAATAATTTTTATTCGTTCTTCGCCACTCAATTCTTTTATTTTCTTCGCCATTACAAAATCGGTTAATTTACCCATTTTTAAGACCCCCTTTCTTCGTCTTCGGGGAACACTAATGTATCTAAATAATCTTCAACCCAATGTCGCACAATTTTCGATTGCGATTTCTTTTTCTTTTCTGCAATCACTTTTATTTTTGTTTTGGTTTCAGGCGATACATAAATTTTAATAAGCACCTTTTTCAAAATATCAACTCCTTTCATATTAAGTATGAAAAGTTTAATAGAAAAACGAAAAAATTGGGACTTGTTTTTTACAAATACTAGATTGTATTTTTTGGGTGTTTGTAGTATAATAGAATACAATGGATTGAAAGGAATAAATATTGATTATGATAAATAAGGTAATTTGTGGCGATTCCATTGAAGAAATGAATAAAATGCAACCCAATAGTGTGGATTTGATTTTTGCAGACCCACCGTATTGGATGCGAACCGAAGGTGTTTTGAAACGAGTTGAAGGCACTGACTTTGACGGGTGCGATGATACTTGGGATAAATTTGATTCTCTTGAAGATTACGAGGATTTCACAAAAAAGTGGTTATCTGCTTGTCATCGCATATTGAAACCCAATGGTTCAATTTGGGTTATCGGTGGTATGCAATGTATATACACTATTGGTTCAACAATGCAGGACTTGGGTTTTTGGTTAGTTAATGATGTTATTTGGCACAAAAAGAATCCCACCCCTAACTTTATGGGAACACGATTAAATAACAGTCACGAAACTTTGATTTGGGCGACAAAAAGCAAAAAATCCAAATATACTTTTAATTACAAAACTGCAAAAGAACTCAATGTAGATTCTGTTACCGAAGACGAATACAGTAAAGGTGTTCGCAAACAAATGGGTTCTGTTTGGAGATTTCCCGTTTGTTCGGGGTTAGAAAGATTAAAAGACGAGAACGGAGAAAAATTACATAGCACACAAAAACCTTTGGAAATGTTGGAAAGAATAATTGCGATTTCTTCAAAAAAAGGCGATTTAGTGTTAGACCCGTTCGGGGGCACAATGACAACGGGTGTCGCAGCGAAAAAACTTGGCAGAAATTATATTATGCTTGAACGAGAACCCAAATATTGCAAATTTGGAGAACAGCGATTAAACGAAACGGTTTATATAGATACCCCTATTGCCAATGCCGTATATGATGAAAAACCTTTGAAAGTATCAATGGAAGAAATGATTACGGCAGGAGTGTTTGTGGTTGGGGAAGATTTCTGTTTCAAAAATGGAGAACCCGTTGCAAAGTTATGTGCAGACGGAAAATTAGAGTATAACGGAGAAATTCTTGATATGCACACTTGTTGTGCCGTTGCAAGACAAGTAAAGGCAAATAGATTAAACGGTTTCGATTATTGGTATGTAATTAGAGAAAACAAACCCGTTGCGATAGCAGATATAAGAGAAGAATATAGAAAAACAAAACAACAATAAAAAAGAAAGTCCATTCGGTAAGAATGGACTTTCTTTTATTTTAATATTTTATCAAGTTCAAATGGTTTTAATTCGGCAATACTGAAATGATAATTAACTACCACTCCTTTATGTTGCCCATTGACAACATCGCCTTTGCCACTTGCACGGCGAAATCTTCGCTTGTCGCCATAATAGGACAATATTCGTTCAAATTCGTGGATATTGTTATAAAAACACATAACCTTTTTGTTGCCTAAAATACAAGGTCTTTCTGCTAATACCCACATTATATAAATTGGAACATCTACAACCTTGCTCTGTTCTATATAATGTTCTAAATCTGACAAGTTTAATGCTAATGTTTCGGACGGTTCCAAATCTCCATAAGGTAGAATTTTTTTGACACTCATAAAAGACCGTCTTTGAACTTTGACTTCAACATAGCATAACAGATTCCCGTTTTCTCTATCGTATATTTCTACATCAGGATATTTGTCTTTGTTTGTTTTTGTTGCAAAATATCCCTTTTCGATAATTCTTTCAATAAGTAATTGTTCGTAATGCTCGGAGAAAGCAACATCGTTTTTGAAATTATAAACCATTTTGCTAATTCCGTCACATCTTGTTTTGCAAGACGAACAATCAAATCTGTAATTGTTTTCCAATTAAATCACTCTACTCTTAAACTCTATTCAAATTATATTTAGTGGGGAACAACTCATTCCGGAGTTGAACATAAGCAGGGGTGTTTGAAATAAGTTTGCGATATAGAGTAGGTTCGCACCTTTTTAATTTTTTCAAAGCAATTAAAATTTCTTCGCTTGTATCAAAATCGGGAATGTTAAGAATTTCGTTGCTTCGCTCTTGTTTGTTTTTAAGCAAGTAGGCACAAATTTCTTCCCATATATCCGTTCTCGAAAAGATTTCATCGAATAACAAACCACCATAAAGAATATGGATTTCAACACCATTATTAGCATCGTTAATTGCTTCGGCAATATAATAGTTTCTGTTTTTTACCAAACTATCATCTATAAACCACATTGTTGCATCGATGTTATATTTGGGATATAAGGATTTCAGGAGAAGATATTTTTTCCTGAAATTTTGAAATTGTCCCCTTTTTTTAGTGCTATCGTGGTCATCTCTAATTTTCTGCTCAACCAAATAAACCGTATTATCTTTCATAAAAACTTGGTCGGCACTCAAAGCATTACCTTCTTCGTCTGTGCCAATGCTTTTATTAAGATTACGATAACCCATAGCAGAAATATATTCAGTAACGATTTCTTCCATAAAGTCGCCAAATTTAATTTCTCTGCTTTGGGTAACATTTTGAATCAGTTTGGTTTTTGCATTACTCAATCTAAAAATACCCGTATATCTATTTGGGTTTTTTACAACCGTAACCAATAGTTCGTAAATAAATGACTCGTCGGATTTAATCTTTGAATTAAGTTTGTCAATAAAATGTTCGTATGTAAATGTCATAACTGTTACTCCTGAATAAATAGTTTATAAGTATCAATTTCCAAAGCATCTGCAATTTTTTGTATGTTATCCAAAGATATGCTTCGTTGGAATCTTTCGATGTCGCTAATATAAGTTCTGTGCAGGTTGCACATTTCAGCGAACTTTTCTTGCGACACACCTTTTTCTAATCTGTATTTTCTTACATTTGTTCCAAAAACCTTTATAATATCCAATTCTTCTTTCTCCCCAAATACAATAAATATTCCTATATAGCCTAGCACAAATCACACAATGAGTCTACATACAATAAGTGAAGATACGGAAAAAGGTATGCAGAAAAATCTCTGCATACCTTTTGTTTAATTTGTCATCTAATCTCTGTTTTAATTTGTTGTATATATGAGCGATAAAAAAATATGTCACAAAATCGTTTTTTAATCGTTATTATTAAAGGGGGGTTAAAATATGGAAACAATATATGCTAAAAACTTTTTGAAAAAATTAGACATCTATCATTTAGCAAAACAATTCTACAAACACATTTATCGTCATACCGAGTTAGAAGAAAAAACAGAATGGCAAGAAATAAAACTTGTTACGGAAAATTACCTTGTGGAACATAGGTTGTATAACGATAGCGAAACCACACCCGAAGAATATCGGGAGTTTTTAAGATTTTATACAGAACTTGAAATTAAATATGAAGAACCGACAGAATTTATATTTAGTGATTTAGAAAAAAAGATTTACTTAAAACTTTTAGTCCGGTAAAAAAAGATATGCAGAAAAATTCTCTGCATATCTTTTTTATCTTTCTATTGTTGTTCTATCGGGTATAGTGTTTTCTAAATGGTTCTCAATGCCCATAGCAACCGTTTTAAGAGTGTTTTCCCATAATGCAAAGGTTTTATATATCTGTTCAAAATCTTCGCTTTTAAGTGCTTGTGCCGTGCTTTTAGACATATCGCAAACCGTTTTAGCATTTCTTTTTAATTGTTTGTGTAATTGTTGTAATTCCCTTAATTGTTGTTCTTGTCGGTCAATCCTAAATTTCACTAACAATGCAGATATTAAACGAAATAAGCGAAACAGAATAAAACCGTTGCTATCAAATATGGAATTAAAGATATCCCTTAATCGCTCTTGGTCGCTTTTTCTTTGCGACACTAAAAGGGCGATTTCATTTTTCAGTTGGGTTTTATGTTCGTTGTATCTTTGCCAATATTCCGTATTATCCCTTTTGTATTCTTCCCACAGTTGCGATAAACGGGTATTTTCCGTATTGCTTTTATCCTGCAAGATTGTGAGTTCTTCCCTTAAATCGTCATTTTCTCTCATAACTAAAAATGTATTGCCCGTTTCAGTTTCATACAAAAGGTTTGTGAAATCTTCCTTTTCTTGTTCAAGGTCTTTTTGTTCCTGCTCTAAAATATATTGGTCTTTGTGCTTGTGTTCGCCACCGTTCCCCGTGATTATCTCTATACCGTATTCTGCACATAAACTCCTTAAAATTTTTCTTTCGCTTTCTTCCCATTGGGTAATGGGTAATGTGTGTTCATCGCCATAAAACCCAAGTTGATTTAATGCACGGTTCATTGATACCTGATGTCGCATACCCCTTGTGTTATCGTTGCTATGGAACACTATATTGATATGCCCATGAACGATTCCGTTGTTTTCGGATTCGTCTAAATGGATTACTGCATTGAACATTTCAACTCCAAATTCTTTTCCGTTATATCGTCTTGCGAAATCTTCAATATATTGTTGCAAAATCTCTTTTGCCAATAATCGTTGTTCTCCGTCTTTGCAACAGAATTGTGGTGTCATTCTTTTTGACCCAATCCCGATAACAAACTCATAGCACGGTTTAACTGCCTTTTGGTTCTGTCTTATCGTATGCCTTGTTGCAGATTGTTTTCTCAATTTGTCAATTTTTGCTTTTTCTCGTTCGGAACCGTCTATTACTTTTTCAAGATAGTTTTCGATTCTTCGGTCTTTTCTCTTTTGCCTTGCATTATATTCTTCCACATCGGCAGAGAACATTTTGGTATAAATCTCGGTAAGAGATTTATTTTCCGACCAAAAGTAGTTATCTGCCATTAACGAACTATCGCTATGTGGGACGGGTATTTCACGGTTGTTATGTTCAAGACAAATTTCACGGTTTGTCATATTAAAAGATAATGTTGCTTGAGTCATATTACCACTCCTTTCTTTACTAATTTGAGTATGATTTTTTTGTGATTTTTTGATGTCAAAAAACACAACCCAATGTATTTTATGACTTGCGAAAACTCCCGTTTTCACTAATTCACAAAAATTGGGTTTCTTGCAGAAAAACTCCCTACGGTCAAACAGAGCATAGTTCAAATTCGCTTTTTCTCTTTCATACTTATTTCACAATAAATTGAAAGGAGATTTTTTATGACATCAATCAAATTTGAACTCCCCGAAGATTACAAAAGGCAGTTAAAAGTTTGTGCTGCACAAAACGGAATATCGCTAACAAAATTAGTGCTTGAATGTTTGTATGACAAATTCCCACCACAAAGCGATACCCCCACAAATGCGAAAAGTCGCATTGATGAAATTTCAACTACCCTTGCAAAGTTCGGGGCGAGTATGACAAAGGAAGAACGAGAACAACTAAAAGCAGAACGAGAGCAATTAAAAAAAGATATGAGAGAAAATTAAAATCTCTCATATCTTTTTTGTTTTGATAAATAATTGAAAATAGAATAATAATGTGGTAAAATGTAAGTAACTAAAAAATTAAGGAGAGTTCTCTATGAGCAAAATTATTGATTTAACTGATTTTTATGTTACAGAAAGTGATAATGGCGAATCCTATGTTGTCTTAAAAAGGGATTTTGATACCATTTCACAAGCAACGATGTTTCAAACTGAAATTGAAGAGGCAGTTGAAAAACAAGCAGAAAACGGTGTTTTCAAAAGATGTCAAATTTTCAACCACCCCTTTGCATATCTGCCGTTGATTAAAGTTAAGGCAAAAGATTTTTGGGAAGCATACGATGAAGACGGAGAACTTATTGGCGATGAACCCGATGTAATTGAACAGTTAGTAGCAGTTATTGAAACTGCCGTTTTTGCAGGACAGTTCAACAGAACCGTGTCTGACCCAGGCAGTTTGCAAATTAAAATTACAATCGGCATTACACCCGAAGAATTGGAAATGCGAGAAAAGGACGAAATCACAATTACTTGTGTTGAGTAAATGAATTATTCAAAATAAAAAGATATGCAGAGAATTTTTCTGCATATCTTTTTTTTATGCCGGAGTTCCTATTTTTCGTTTAAGGTGTCCCTCCTTTCATTCTTAAATCAAAAGAATGAAAGGAGAACGGCACTTGAATATTTACAACATCTTGTTTCCACCCGAAACGGAATATGTTGGGTGGGTGCAGTTTGCGACACTTACCAAAGACAAAAAATTACTGTCGCTTGGTTACACCGATTTTGAACATATTGAAGAAAAGGCAGAAACCCTTAAAATAAAAAAATCACAAGATTATTACATAATGGCAAATACGGTCAAACGATACACCACCCGAACAAGCGATAATCTCTTTTCATTCAATAACATTGTTTTAGATTATGACATACATAGCAATATTTCCCAATATGAAAGAGAACAGTTGATTGACGAATTTGTATGGCGATTGAACCGTGATTTATTTACCACGGGAGAACTACCAACCCCGAACATTGTTCATTACACGGGACGTGGGGTGCAGTTGTGGTTCAGTATTGAAAGCACATCTGCAAAATTGCTTTTTTTATATCATAAAGCGATTGACTATATCGCAATTATAATTAGAGAATGGTTAAAAGAATATCCAACCTTGCAAAGACATATTGAACCCGATATATCAAGTTCAAAAAATGCCGTTGGACTTTTCCGTATGTTCAACACATACAACACAAAAGCAAAGACAATGACCGTTGCCGATGTTCTACACGATAAGGCGATAAATCTTAATGACCTTGTTAATCAGTTAGAAAAAAACGAACCCGTAAAAGAATATCTCCAACGAAAAGAACGAATTAAAAAGAGATATGAGAAACAAGAACTTAACGAAGATTACGAACCCGAAGAACGAAAAGGGAGTTTTTCTGCATTACACTATAAGCGATTAAAAATTATTGAAGAATTAGCAAGAGAAATGGAGAATCCCGTGGGACATAGAAACGATTTTGTTTTCCTTGCTTTCAATTCTGCAAGACAAATTTACCCATTTGAAACGGCAAAAAAGATATGCAGAAAAATCAATCGTTCGTTCTCGGAACCATTACCCGATATAGAATATATCTTTAAGCAAGAAACAGTTTATAATTTCAAAAATACCACCTTTTTTGAAAAGTTGGGTGTGTCGCAGGACGAACTCAAAAAAATGGGTAAATATGAAATGAGCAGACCAAATGTAACAAGAGATTTAGCAAGGGGACAACGAAAAGCAGAGCGACAAATGAAAAAGGATATGGCAGAGAAATTCATCAAATCAGGAATGACACTAAAAGATGTTGCAGAGCGAACGGGACTATCAATATCAACCGTATCAAAACTATCTGCACAAATCCCAAAGTCAAAGAAACGAAAAAAATAATGCACTCGCAAGGGTGCATTTAATTTATATGATTTTTTCAAAAATGGTTCATAGTATAAGTATATTATATCTCTTGCAGAGATTAAGGGTAAAGAACCACATAAAAGAATAAAGCATATCGCCATTACTTAATAAGTGTGTGTCTTCTTTTTATATGGTGCAGGATAGCAAGAACTTTGTTCTTGCAACTTTTTGGTTCTTTTTCGTTGATGAAAAAGAACGGAAACCTTTTTTTGCTACTTTTTTTATAACGGTTGCATTTCTTCGTTGTTTATGGTATCATAATAACACCACATCACATTTGAATAACTGACTAAATTACTCATATAGGGAGAAACTACCTTGGTAAAAGGTGTTCTCTCTTATTCCTATATGGGTAAGGTCGGTGTGATGTGGTAGTCTAACCGAGAGAAACACTTTTTCGGCACACTCTTCGGGGTGTGCTTTTTTATTTACGGGGTGGTTTTTTATGGGATATTATTGGAAACCTTATCAAAGAGCGATTGACGAGTTTTTTGAGTGGTTATTTGCAGATAAGAGAACAAAAAAGATGTTGGAATGTGTCCCACGGGGTTGTCGTCATTGTGAGATTTTAGGTATTTGTCGTGATGAAGAAAATAATTGGAAATGCCGTAATGGTTGCCAATTTATAAAGAAAGAACCCGTTGATTGTGATACCCCCGTAAAACTCAATACAAGGAGATTTAGAATGTTCAAAAAGGACTTGCCGATAAAAAGAGTTGTTGTTGCAGGGTGCAGAGATTTTACGGACTACAAAATGGCAAAAGAATATATTGATTTTTGTATATCTAACATAAGGCAGGAAAACGAGATTATTATTGTTTCAGGTGGGGCGAAAGGTGCAGACACCCTTGGAGAACAATATGCTAAACAGAACGGTTTTGAGATTGAACGATACCTTGCAGATTGGGACACCTACGGTAAAAGTGCAGGTGCGAGAAGAAACAAGAAAATGGCAGAGATTTGCGACTTTGTCATTTGCTTTTGGGACGGTAAAAGCAAAGGCACAAAGATAATGATAGATTATGCAAGACAATTCCACAAACCTTTGAAAATAAAGGAAATATAAAAGAGCGAGCATACATTTTGTATGTTCGCTTTATTTTTTGAAATTTACTATTGGCTTTTTTCCTTGGTAGTGGTATAATACAATAAAGCACATCACTTATTGGGGGTTAAACTATGAGCGAACAAAATATTATTAGTAATGAAGATTTAATTAAAATACGGGAGTATATTGAAAAAAATTATGCACCCAATGAAGAATATCGTGAAGAAGACGAACTTATGCAGAAAATTGAAGAATTAGAATCAAGTGGAATTAAATGGAACGGTGGAGCAACGATGTCTGTTATGGTAAGTTTGCCACCTGAACAACGAGTGCTCGTTACCATAAATGATATGGCAAAAATAATAGGTATTGGGCATAATTCAATACGAGAAATTGTTAGAGAAAATCCAAAAGCAGATTTTGTTTATTGGGAAAAAAGCAGAGCATATCTAAAACGAGAAAAGTTTATTGAATATATATTGGGGCGAAATTCATAGTGAGAATAGATTTAACGGGTAAAAAGTTCAATAGATTGTCGGTTGTTAAAAAAGCAGATTTTGAAAAATACAAAGGTAATACAACTTGGGAATGCAAATGCGATTGTGGGAAAATCACTTATGCAACTACCCACGAATTGATAACCAATAAAACAAAATCGTGTGGGTGTTTAAGACATAGACCAGAGCATAACTTAATAGGTCAAAAATTCAATCTTTTGACCGTTGTTGGTAGAGCAGATTTTACTAAAAAAGCAGATAATATCACTTGGGAATGTTTGTGCGAATGTGGGAAAACTACCTATGCAACAACAAGTGAATTACAAAATGGGCATAAAAAATCGTGTGGGTGTTTGAAAAATAAATCAAATGCCGAAGATTTGACGGGGCAAAGATTTGGACTACTAACTGTCAAAAAGAGAGTTGGCACACTTGAAAAAGACCGTAAAGCAACTTGGAAATGCAAATGCGATTGTGGGAAAATGGTTGTTGTTCGTGCCGTTGATTTGAAGTCGGGAAACACAAAATCGTGTGGGTGTCTTCACAAAAACTATGCAAAAATGAAACATCTTCTAAAATACGATTGGGAAGATTAAAAAGGGGGTATATAATGGCAACTCAAAGATGGACTACAAAAGGCAGAAAAAGAAAATTATATCAGGGAGAAAGTCAGTTGCCTGACGGTAGATTTATGTATCGTTATACCGATTCTTATGGTGTGCGAAGAAAAGTATATTCTTGGAAACTCGAACCGAGTGATTATCTTCCCGTTGGCAAGAAAGATAAAAAATCTTTGCGAGAATTGGAAGAAGAAATCAATGCAACCCAAGTCAAAGGGATTGATTCTTTTTCTTCAAGGAAGACAACATTAAATGAACGGTGGGAATTTTATCTCGCAAAAAAGACACTAAAAGCATCTACTAAAAGCAATTATGAATATTTATGGGACACACATATTAGAAATAGTTTAGGTCGCTTGAAATTATGCGAATTGAATAAGACACAAGTTACCAATCATTATTTGCAACTTTACGATGTTAAAGGGTTGTCCGAGTCATCGGTTTTAAGTATTCATCATTTAGTTAGTCCGGTTTTAGATGATTGTGTAGATGATGATTTAATCGTTAGAAATTACTCGACAGGTGCTATAAAAACAATACGGGAAAAGGAACATAAAAAGCAAGAAGAATATCAAAAACAAGTAGCAAGTGGGCAAATAAAAGAAATTAAATTGACCGAATGTTTATCTGCCGAACAAGAAATTGCCTTTTTAGAATTTCTTTATAACGATGAACGATGTGCGAAATGGAAGAATTTGTTTATTGTTGCACTACGAACGGGGGCACGAATTTCAGAGTTGTGTGGATTGACAAGAAAAGATATAGATTTCAAAAAAGGTATTATACATATACGAAGAAATGTGTTGTATCGTAAGATAGACGGGATTTGTCAGTTATTTGTTACATCAACAAAGACCCTTGCAGGAACAAGAAAGTTTCCAATCTACTGTGAAGAATTAAACAAAGCACTTAAAGACGAAATTAGTAAATATGATAATGACGGTATGGAAATTGACGGGGTTTCAGGTTGGGTGTTTAGAAATCGGTATGGCGATAAACCTATGACCGAAAATAACTGTAATGACGGATTAAGAAGAATATTATCGTATTATAATAAAAGTGTTAAAAACAAGGAACTGAAAATCCGTGGATTTACTTGCCATAAGTTTAGGCATACTTTTGCGACAAAGTGTGAAGTTAAAGATGTGAGCGACAGAGCAAAGAAATCTTTGTTAGGACACTCGCCCGAAAAAGATGATGTAACAGAAAGATATGTGCATCCACCCTTTGAATATGTGCAGCAACAAGCACAAAAGTTAAATGAACCTTGAATTTTAGACCACATTTAGACCATTTTACCCATTTTAGACCACTTTTTAGACCGTTTGGACTAAAAGATAAAACACAATAAGGTAAGATAATTAACGATAATGGAAGAAGACCGAAAACGGAAAAATGCCTTATTTACAAGGGTTTAAGGGGATAAATGCAGATTTTACAAGGAAAAATTAAAGGTCGTGAAAATTTCAATGGTTTCATTTCCCCACGATGAAACCGTTAGACTAATAAAACCCTTTATTTATGCGGGTTTTCGGGGTGTTACAAGTGCTAAAATAGGCATTTTACCCACGAATTACCCACAGAACCCGAAGGTTTCCTGAAAAGTTATGAGAACTTAATAAGGTTTTAGGCAGGTATCAAAGCAATTTTGATACCTGCTTTTTTCTTTCCACCCACCCGTCCTTTTATCATAATTCATAGAAAAAATAATAGAGATTTCCGAGAATATTTTGAGGTAATTCTTGTTGCCCAATATAATATTCTATTTTAAAGGTTAAAGAAAAGGAAGGGTGGACGGGAAATCGTCCACCAAAAGATTAACCCAAATAGATTTGCCCAGCAAAACGAGACATTGTCTGCTTAACAAATTCCTCGTGGACATCCGTATAGATGTCCAAAGTGGTTTTTGCATCATTGTGCCCCATCAGGTATTGTACAATCTTAACATCAATGCCGCTATTGGGCTCGCAGCACTTTTCAATCATACGGGTGCAATATGAGTGTCGTAGCATATGGTTGGTCTGATGTGGCAGATATACAGGTTCTCTTTCTTCCAATGAAGCAGTTTCTTTTTCAATAGCATTGTATTTACTGATAATGCTATCAATAGAATCATTCACACTTTTGGGGCTCAATACTAAACCGTAGCGATTAAGGAAAACCCAACCGCTATAACCATCAATAACGATGTTTCTGTCGGGAAGTGTTTTTTGCCGTTCTCTTTCTGCTAAAAAGGCTTCTCGTACCTTTGGCTCCATAGGAATAACTCGTTCACTTGCAGTATATTTAACGGATTTGACTTTGTTATAGCATTTTCCATCTGACCACCTTCGATAAACCAATTGTTTGGTTATATGGATACAACCATCGCCTTCAAATGATAAATCATCCCAAGTAAGTCCACGAAGTTCTGAAATTCTCAAACCTGTTCCGAGCAAAATTGTTACGACATTGACCCATCTTGCCAAGCATTCGTTTGATAGCATATAGTCAACGAATATTCTTTGCTCGGAGCAAGTCAAACCCTTAATTTTGTGCGGGTCGTTCCAACTTGGTAATGCTCTAACTTCCTTCATCGCCTTGGTACAAGGATTTTTACGGATAATATCATCATCAACTGCATTTGAAAAGATGGGGTTCAATACGGTATGAATATTATCTACTGTAATTGGCTTAAAACCCTTCTCGGTAATAAGACTGATATAAAATGCTTTCATCTTTGATGTGTTAATATCAGCAAGATTTAATCTGCCAAGAGTATTACGAACATATCGGTCATACATATAGCGATAGTTCATAGAGGTACTCTCTTTGATATTAAATTTGTTTTTCATATACAAATCGAATCGCTCGTTGAGAGTGACCTTTTTAGATAAAAAGGTATCAATACCATCGTGTATATCTTTTTGAATTTCTGCTTCAAGTTCACGAAGACATTTACAAGGTTTCTTCCCACTTGGTTGCGGGTCTGCTTTGGTTAGTCTCCAACTGTAAACACTTCGCATAACACCGTAGATGTCACGATAGCGGTATTCATATCTGCCATCATCTTTTTGCCGTTCTCCTTCTCGAAAACCACGACCATCTTGTGTCTTAAAAATCTTTCTTGCCATACCAGTAACCCCCTTGCATTAGATTTCGTTTAGCATAGTTATTCCCAAGGCACCCACAAGATTTTGTGTTGCCACTGGTTAAATCGGTGGAAGAAACTTCTGTGGTTCTTCCACAATCACATTTACATCGCCAGAGTGCCTTGCGATGATTGTTTGTGCCAACTCGCTTGATAACAGTTAGCATACCAAATCGTTGCCCTTTCAGGTCATTTGCATGGGGTGCCCGTTTCAAGCACCCACAAGACTTCTTATGACCGTGTCGCAGGTCGCTGGTAGTTGCGAGAGTGGTGTTACCACAATCGCACTTGCATTCCCATAGGCGATGTTGTCGCCCGTCAGTACCAGCGGGAGCAACCACAGTCAAGTGATTAAACTTCATACTTTCAAGATTAAATTTCATACATTTGCCTCCTTAATAGTGTAATTCGGTTTCGCCGTTGATGTAGTTCTCAAACAAGTTTCGCTTGATAAGAGTTTTAGTGCCAATGCGGAATAAGTAATTAGCATTTGGTTGGCTCTTCACCAATTTTCTGATGGTATGTTCACCAATACCAAAAACCCCACAGGTTTCTTCGATAGTAAGCATCACCTTGTATTGAGGTGCAACGGCAGGAACTGCCATAGATAGACAATCGTTCTTCATAATAAAATCTCCTTTCAATTTTTGATTTGATTTTAAATCCCGCTATTTTGCAGTGAAGCACCACACGACACATTTCACTGCTGCGGTGACGATAGTATACTGCATCGGAAAACCCCTGTCAAAGTGCCAATTTTTAAAACTTTTTTGGGTTCTTAAAGAAAAAGTTTTCGAAAAAAATACTCATTTTGTCTCTCAAAAACCGCTACGGGATATTTCGAAAAACTTTTTAAAATTAAGTTTTTAAAAAACATAGGTTTTTCGTCTCTCAAAAATAATTAGTACTTTTTTAAAAATTTTTTCGAGGCATTTTTCTTCGGATTTTTGCTTCTAAAAATAAGTTTTCTAAAATTATATTGATTTCGTTTTTGAGAGACGGTGAGTGCCGATATTTCATAAACTTTTTTAACAAACAGCAATTTTAAACATAAAAAATTGCTGTACACGACCCCGATGTGCAGAGGTCGATGATACAGCAATCGCTTACTACATATAATTTTTTAGGATAATAAAACAGATGTCTATATATTACATATTTGGAGAAATTATTTCTATACACTCCTAATTGCCAATTATAAATATTAAGTGTTAGGAGAAGTGAAAATTATAATGCACATCGTTAAGTAAATGATATGTGGGTTTTGTTTTTATTTCAAGTATTTAAGCATAGCAAAGCAGACTATTACATCTTATATCTTTGAAAGAAACTTGAAAAAATCAAAAATATAAGGAAAAATAGTCTTGTGTATCGCAATATTATCCACCCTAACACCGTAACCCAATATGTAAAGTGAATGTATGTTATAAGGTAGGCTATGAACTGTCGAGATACCATTTTGTTTTTCTGGCGGTATCTCTTACAATAGATTTGTTGGTGCGGTAATTGTTTGCTGCATTGTTCCATATCCGTTTCTTCTTTCTTTGTATAGTCATTATCGTGTTGCAAACTTTAATTTTTAATGTGAACGGCACTTCGCAAGAATACGGGCATATTCCGAGTTCTTTGAACCTGCGGGTTACAGCAAGTTGTTTTGGTCGTTCTTTTTTATTATCAAACGATGGCTCATCGTTAATTTGTTTCAGTGCCTGTCGCAGCGACAGTTGGGTTATATGCTCCAAAGCGATTTGATGGAGTTCTTGTCTTGTAACAATTTTCTTATCAAGACCATATTTACCCAGTTGCTTATTCCAAACCAGTTCAACCGACACCTGATTGGTGAGCACCTGATGTAAGTTCGGGCGATAACCCCAAAGAGCAGTTGCCGATTTCTTATTCATTTGAAACTCAAATCTGATGGTAGGGTCTAACTGCTCACGAAGTTTCTTCGGAATATGTTTATCCAAATCCTTACGATAAACCCTTAAACCGTTGCCCTTGGCTGTTAAAGAAGTAAACCCTGTGGGGTAGTCCTCTCGCTTCTCGTAAGCAAGGGGTAATATTTTTCTGGCGAATTCCATAACTGCCTCGGCAGTGTCTTCTTCCTTAAACACAAAATCACGGTTAATGTCAACACGGCAGATATTCATATCTTTTGTGCTGACCTTTATGCCGAGTTCTTTTTCAACGGTTGATACAATAATGTGCTCAACGGCATCGGACTGATTAAAATTATAGGCAGTTACATTTGTACCTGTCAGTAATTTCGGCACCGAGAACTGCAATTCAAGATTGCATTGACCAAGGTAGTATGCCATATAAATGCTTGAACCGTTTTCAAGTTTGACCTTTTTATATACCTTATAGCAATTCTTTTTGCTTTTCTTCCAACCGTTTTTATGCTTTATTTTGTCACTTATAATGTGTTTTTGATTGGTGTGAATAGTGTCCAACATACCTGTTTCACCTCCTTGTCTATGTAGTGGTGAAACGATTACAACATTTTTTCAAAAATTTCAAGTGCAGCAAAATCGGTGATTCTCGAAAAGTTTTTAACAAACCCTGTAATTTGATTTTTGAGAGGCGAGAACCATATACTTTTAAAAAACTTTTTCGCAAAAATAAATTTTGAGAAAATTTTCAAAGTTCAAAACCTAGAGATTTTTGAAAACTTTTTCATAAAGCAGCAAAACTCCGACGTAAATTCCGTCGGAGTTTTTTGTGTGTTGAAGTATAGTTAAAAATATGGTTATTAAGGACCATATTTTAACATATAAAATTGACCATAATTATATTTCCATCCGTCCTCCCTCCATAAGTCAGAAAGAGAGAGATTTTTTTGATAAAATTCTCAATTGTATTTTTTAAAAAATACAATTGACTGTTTTTAAAAGCCATCCATTTTAAACATCAAACATAAGAGTTTTGCTTAATAATAACAAAACAGTATCTTATATAGGGTAAAATGCCCTTTAATCGTCTGTGAAAATTTTTAATCGTCTGACGAAATTTTATAGTGGGGTAGAAAAATACTTTTGCCACCCACCCTCCAACTATTTTAATGCATTATGAAAGACGATTTTAAAATCGTTTATTTCTTTAAAATAGGCTGAAAAAAATAGCGCTACGCGCTATACTTTAAACGACCAAAATAAAGGAGTGTTTTTATGAATATTAATCATCAACTTTTTGAGAGCATCACGAATAATCTAAATACTGTTTTAGACACCGTTCCTGCTCATCCAAAGACCGAAACCCGTGAATACGGTTATTATTCGATGGACTGCTGTATATCGGCACTTATGTCCTATTATCAATGTCCCGACCAATCCAAAAAAGAACCCAAAAGGTTACTTGCCTCTGTTTTTGATTGCGGGGTTATGATAAGAGCACTTTGCGATAGCGAGAAGGACTTTGAGAAAAGGAATGTCCTTGTGTGCGACTTTTTTGAGAATTATGATTTGTGGTCGGACGGTTGGTTGGATAAACTGCTCTCTGACGAGGCAGTTCGCACAGATATTAAAAATAGCCGAGAATTAACGATATCGGAAACGACCTATCTTACCTATCATAATTACGGGGTTGAAATTGCCGATAACGGCAGATTGCAGGATATGATAACCATGCTCGTCGCCGTCTTTATGTTTGCTTCAAGAATTAAGGTGGATTTATGTCAGGTCGTATGCTCGGCGGATTGATTTTTAATATTTGTAATTTTGCAAAAAACGAGTTTTGAAAAATATACTGCTTTTCATCTCTCAAAGTTCAGATATCTGTAAAATTAAAAACTTTTTTGACTATCGTCATCAGGATGGTGGCAAAAACTTTTAAAAACCATATAAAAATCTACGAAAAAATAGCGGTCGCAAAACAAGCGGCCGCTATTCCTGTATTTTGCCTTTTCAAAATACAATATCCCATTTATTTCATATTAAAGGATGAAAGAACTTCGTTGAGTTCCGCATAAATAGTAAAGCATTAGTAATAAAAAATCAAGAAACAAAGAAAACGGCAGCGAGAGAGTTCTCGTTGCCGTTCCCTTTACCTAAAATTTTACATAATAAAGGAAGTTCTAAATGACGATTTAATAATACGGTCTAATGCTTTTTAAATCAAGAATTCTATCGGTACGGTAAGAAGTTTTCAAAATCATAAGTAATTCGCCTTTGAGAGACCAAAAGAGCATATTTTACAAAACTTTTATTCTGGTAATATAGGTTTATGAATTCTACCCGTTTTCATCTCTCAAAACTCAAAACAACTTAATATTAAAAAACTTTGAGCAAGAATAAACAGCTCAAGCTGCAGTAAAAGAATCTCATCGTTAAAAAGTTTCTTAAAATACCGTATTCCAATCTCTCAAAAATGAAAATGTAAGAAAAATTAAAAACTTTTGCTAACCAGTGTTAAGGGGTGTTTTGAGAAGATTATTTCTATATTTATAAATATTTTTTCTATTCGCTTGTAAAATAGTTGCTCTTGGTGTATAATAGAGACGTATAACAACGGAAAGGCGGTATTTTTTATGAAAAAAATATCCTACAACCCTTTGTGGAAGACCCTGATTGATAAGGGCATCAAGAATAAAACAGATTTGATTAAGATTGCCAATATATCAAGCGGAACACTTTCAAAACTCAATAAGAATATGGAAGTCTCCACTAAAATCATCACCCGTATTGCAACCTCTTTGCAAATTGATGATATTTCCCAGATTGTTGAAATAACCGAGGAATAAGTCCGTCTTTTGGGACATTTAAGAATGTAGAATATAAAAAAAGAACTGATAGGTAAAAAATTATTGCACAGGAGATTATTATGAATATTGACAACCTGAAAACCCTTATCCAGAGTTATGAAGATAATCTGGACTTGATTTATAATTCAGAACACGACGAGTTGTTTAAGTGGAGAGCAGTTAAGCATTTTAGAGATGTCTGGTATGCTCCCGAAAACGAAGGATTAAACTTTGCACAGAGGTTTAATAAGGCTAAAAAGGAAAGTTCAGTACTTATCGATAACAGTCGTGTATCTCCTTCAAATGGTGTTGTAAAGATTGCGGAAGTTGCCGAGCAGGAAGTAGAAGACCTGTTCTTTAATGTGCTTCTTGCCGACGATGGCGGTGATATTGCCGTTCGTCAAAACCATATGGAAGCATTCCTTGAAGGTATGGAAGCATTACGAGCGAAGCACTATCCGCAGTGTTGGAAATATAAGCAAGACCGCCATGCAGCATCTTGCTATATGTGTTTCTTTGCTCCCGATGACAACTTTATCTATCACTATACCGAGGTTGAGGAATTTGCCCAGCACATTGAATATGGTATTGACATCGGTTCTGGTGAGAATTTTAAGTTGGAAGCCTATTACAAGATGTGTGGTGAAGTGATTGCCGTTCTCCGTGAGAGTACATCTCTATTGGAAAAGCAAAACAAACTCATCGCCACCGACGAATATTATAGCGACCCTTCGTTGCATCTTCTTGCTTTCAATCTTATTTGGTGCTCCAACACCTATAATTTCTACAAAGGTATGACTCATATCTCAAAGAAGGAAAGCATTAAGGAGTACACTCTCGCCCAATTGAGAGAAAAAGAACGAGCAGAACTCGAAGCAAAGAGAAATGCTCTGCTTGATGAAATTAAGCAGCTGGAACTTGATATAGAGCCCTGCAAGGACATTGTACTTATCGGTGTTCAAGTTAGCGATAAAATGACAGGTGCTATCGGTACAATAATTGCACAAGAGATTAACAAAGTAACTGTGCAGTATGAAACTGGCAACAAGACCTATTTCATCAACAAAAAATATATTTCTCGTCCTCGTTTTGAAGATGATGAAGAGATTGTAGAAGTATTTACCGAGTATGACGAAAAGAAGTTCAAGCTCGATGGTTTGTATAAAGAATTAGCAAGATTGGGAGTGAGATAATGAAAATTGATAAAGGTCGTATAATTAACGATTTTATTGAACCAAATAAAAGGCAGTATGCGATACCAGTATATCAGCGAAACTACGAATGGTCCAAGGAGCAGTGTGTAAAACTGTTTGAGGATATCGTTCTTGCCTTCAAACACGACAGAACCCACTTCTGCGGTTCTGTGGTATATGCTCCTCTCAAAGAAGAGCATAATATACACTACTATATCATTATTGACGGACAGCAGAGATTGACCACTATTTATCTTCTGCTCAAAGCACTTATTGACCTTTCCGAGAACACGGCAACCCGTGAGACCTTGGAAGAAGTAATTTTTAACCGTGATAAATTCGATAAGTTTGGTATTGATGTAGCAAGTAAACTAAAACTGAAGCCCATCAAGAGCGATGATAAGCAGTTAAGATTGCTTATGGAAGATAAACTCGACGAAATGGACAAAAACAGTGGTATCTGGTCCAACTATGAATTGTTCCGTACTCTTGTTCAGAAAGAATTAGATGCAGGTATGTATGTCAAAGACATCTACAAGGGTGTAGAAAAGCTCATTTGTGCGAGTATTCTCCTTGAAGATGAAGATAATGCACAAGAAATGTTTGAGCGAATTAACTCTACTGGTGTGCCGTTGAGTTTGGCAGATAAAATTAGAAACTTTGTGTTGATGACCGATGCAGACCAAGAACATCTTTATGAAGAGTATTGGTTGAAGGCAGAATTGCTCGTTAGAAGAGCAAATATGACCGCTTTCTTCTTGGACTACCTCAATATCAAGATAGATGGTTTCGCCAAAGAGAGCGATGCCTATGAAGTGTTTAAGACGGTTTACCACGATGGTGAGTACACCAACGAAACAATGTTGGAAGAAATACTGCATTATGCCGATTTCTACCACACATTCCTGTATGGCAATGACAAATACGGAGAAGAAGTTAATGCCTTGTTGAAGAACCTGCAGAAATTGAAGCAGACAACCGTGTTCCTGTTCTTGTTCCGTGTGTTCGATGATTTCGAAAACAAGGTGATTGACGAAGCTGAACTGGAAAAAGTGTTGCGGTTCCTACTTCATTACAGCATTCGCCGTCTCATCTGTGAAATCGGTTCTAACTCTCTTCGTGGTTTGTACAAGACCCTGTATGCTCGTGTGTTTGCCCGTGAAGAGAACAAAAAGCACTATTACGATGCCATTGTATCCTTCTTTATGCAATTGACATCGAGAGATGCTTTGCCCGACGATAAGACCTATACACAGGCACTTAAAGAGAATAATCTGTATAGAAAGAATGCTCTTTGCAAGTTCCTTCTTACTGCTATCGAAAACAAGGGCAAAGAAAAGGTCATTGCAGACAATCTAACCATTGAGCATATTATGCCGCAGAACAAGAACCTTTCTACCGCTTGGCAAAAAATGCTCGGTGAAAGCAACTGGCAGGCTATTCAGGAAAAGTACTTGCATACCCTCGGCAACTTGACCCTAACTGGTTATAATAGCGAACTGGGTGACAAACCATTTGCTGATAAAAAGAAGGAAATTGAGAGTGTTGATTCCAAGGTTATTGTGTTGTACTCTGATGTCAAGTCCTGCGAGACTTGGAATGAAGAAAGCATTACAACCCGTGCGAACAGATTGGCCAATATTATTTTGGAACTCTATCCTATTGAGCAACCGACAGAAAAGATTTCTTTTGCAGACCCCCGTTATCAAGAATACACCTGTGCTAACCCTGATGATGCTACATACAAGTCTCCGAACTATTATGTATTGCAGGGAGAACGAGTTAATACAACCAACTTTGCAGAAATGCTTCGCTCGGTTGTAGGTCGCTTGTATGAGCAGGATAAGGAAATCATCAAGGAAATGGCACGAAACAATGAAAGACTTGTTCCGTGGTCGCAGAATATAATGTTCTCTTATGATGTTGAGCAAATCTCTGGCGATTATAAAATCGAGAACACCGACATCTATGAGAGTACAGGTTTCTCCGCATCGCATATCATCTACATCATTCGTGCATTGCTTGAAAAGTACGATATTGAAGAAAGCGACTTCGTTTATAGTGCCAAGTCTTATAATTTTGTAAAGAAAGATGATACCTCCGAATGATAGGTAAGGCACTATACTTAATAGGCACAACAAAACTTACTGTGCAAAAAGAAATACATAGAGGCAATTTTATAAAGTTTTCAAAATTAGCCGCTGTTGCTTTTTGAGAGACGAGCCCAGCATATTTTAGAAAACTTTTTGCTGCGAAATCTTTCGTATTACATCATAAACATTCTAAAAATTTTATGGTATAACATCAAAAAGGTGCATTCCGCTATGGAGTGCATCTTTTTTATATATGGTTTCAATATTAAAACTGCAAAAAAGTTTTTGATATTATCATCATTTCGTCTTTGAGAACTGAAGCTGCGGCGATTTTTCAAAACTTGAATTATTTTTTGATTTAAAAATTTTTAAAAGTTAATTTTTCTTTGTAATCAATTTTTATATTACAAAGGAGAAATTTTTATGAAAAACACTATCAATCGTGGAGATGTCTTTTATGCAAACCTCAAATCTGATGGCACAAGTCGCCAAAGTGGTATCAGGCCCATAATCGTGATTTCCAACCCACAATGTAACCGTCACAGTTCGATTATCACAATTTTGACCTGCACCACATCCCGAACCAAGCACCCCTTGCCGACACATATTTCGCTTCCTGCATCCGAAACAGGAATGAAATACGACTCGATTTGTCTTTGTGAGCAACCGATGAGCATCGCAAAGAGCGATTTGCTTGAATTCGTTACGAGTTTAAGCGACGAACATATGGAAAAGGTAAATGCTGGTTTAAGATGTCAGTTGTGCCTTTAAAAGAAGAAAACCTTCCTTTGCGGGAAGGTTTTCTCTTTTGTGGTAGCATTTCCACCACCGTCAACACGATGAATAATGCCAACATTACCGATATAATTAGATAGTCATTAATTATTTGTCCGAACTCACAGTGCATACTGATAGCATTGCCGAGCAGAAAGAAGTTTCCAATGAGCGACGGCACTTGCCAACCCCAGTGCAATTCGTTTTCTTTGCAGTATTCCATTACGAGAACGGTAATAATGCCCATCGCAGCAACCAGCATATAAAATAGGTTCCGAGAGAGTAGTTGCAGACAGGCAGCACCCATTGAACATAGAAATAAAACCAGTGTGGTCATAATACTCCTCCTTAATGATAATTGAGCAGTCGCTCTTTATACCGAGAACAGTATTCCTTGATACTGCAGGTGAAAATCTCATAGTCGGCATTGGGTTCCATTTTCTTCTCTACTCGTGATACCGACATTGTAAGGTCAAGGTAATAACTCGTTCCATTGGACAGTGATATGACATTGTATGAGTGGTGCGGTTTCAAAATATCCTCATAAGCGATATCTACCACATAGACCTTAAAGTCCTTCATCGGCAGAAACCCTGCCTCGTCAAGTACAAGGGTGATGTGCTTAAATAGAACGGCAAAATCAAAGCAAATGCCGTAAATTCTATCGCCTTGCTCAATATCGTCAAAGTCAAAATGTTGGAAAACAACCATTTTATCGTGGTGGTATTTGAAGTTTGCTCTGGCATACGACTGAACGGTAGAGATATATTCTTCAATAGTGCTATACTCCCGACCGAACCGAGTGAGTATCCATTCTCGTTCGGTGTTAGAGATGGTTGTTGCTGCCGTGTAACGACCGCCTCGGTTTTGGGTGTAGTTATTATAAAAAGCAACCCCTGTGGTCGCCAGAACGGCCACACAGAGCACAATACTCAGTATCATCTTAACTGTTTTCATATTCCTTTACCTTTCTATAAAAAGTAGTAGGTTTCATACCACCCAATCTTTTCATTGCTTCTACGGCAGTGATGTCACCGTTTCGCCACACTTTAATGACTTTTTCAAAATCAGGGTGCTTAATCGGTTTTCTGCCGAGATATTTTCCATTGGCTTTTGCAATTGCTATGCCTTCGGATTGTCTTTGATGTAGGTTAGCAACTTCAAGTTCGTAGATAGAACCGAAAATGCCAAGAATACACCTGCCCATCGGGGTAGTAGTGTCGATTGTTTCCTTTTGCGATACAAAATCCACATTTTTCTTGGTGAGTTCATCTACAAGCACAAGCAAATCTTTGGCAGACCTTGCAAACCTTGAAATGCTTTCGACAACCACGGTATCTCCCGCACGGACAAAGGACATCATTTCTTTGAGGGCAGGACGGGCAGTGTTTGTGCCAGTTTGTTTGTCAATGAATATTTGTTCAACACCGAGTTCACTCATAAGCACTTCCTGTCGTGCTTCATTTTGTTCTTCGGTACTCACTCTGATATAACCGATTTTCATAAATTTTTCCTTTCTAACCCAATAGAGTATTAGTTTCTTTTGGTATATTCCAAAAACACAAAATTAACTCTATTGGGTTGCTTTTCTTCCGTTCCGTTGGACTATACCCTAATGGAACACGATTTTTGCTATTATTCGTTACCTCTATCGTAGATTGCTTCGCAAATCAAACGGCAGGCAGTTTTGAAACCGACCAAGAATGCAGAATATTCCAAATGGCAGGACATAGTGCCGCACTTGTCCACATAGGCATTTAAAAGGTCTTTCTGATTATCGGTCATTGTTTCTTCAAGTGCTTCTCTTGCGACCCCTGCTTCGTGTAGGGCAGTGTTGTATTCGTCGCTACGGTGCATAGGTCTATCAAAGAGATTAAGATTGCCGTAAAACAAATCTTTAATAGTCTGGTCAGTCATAAGGTCACCTCTTTCCAAGTTCGCTCTCATCCACACCGTAAACACGATATACGGTCTTTGGTGCAATTTCTTCTTTTTCAATGACGATATGGTCAACCCCTTCGGGTAGGATAATTTCAATATCCCTGCCCAAATGAGACGGCATCACCACACCATTGCCGTTTGTTTCATACTGTAAAACTAAAATCTTCATAAACATTCTCCTTTCTGATGTTATGTAAGTGGTGTCGCTGGCTCGGCACCGTGCATCAACAAAGATAAATGAAGGAGGAATTAGGTTGGAGAAATGAAAAGGAATTACACACACAACTTGCTCCGCTGCCAGAACAGAGCACTGAATGGAGAAAGGTCAAAATGAAAAAAGACCTACATATCAAGGCACTCCCGCCGAGTGCTGATATGTAAGTCTTAAAATTCTACAAAATATATGTTAAACACTATTTATTTGACACACTAATTATACCATATTTTTTATTTAAAGCCAAGCTTTAGATGGAAAGTTTTAAAAGTTTTTCGGGTTATAACCGCAAAAGTATATTAAAAATGAAAGTTTTGCGATTACAACCATAAAAACTTTCCAACCGTCCTCTTGCCGAAATGCTTCAAAAGAAATAATTGCATATTTGCAGATTTATTACGGTTTGTTTATGTAGTGGGGGTATTTTTCTATTTATTGAATGATGAATAGGGGTTTAACGGAAAAATGTGGAGTAACATATCAAATACTGTCGGAAAAATGTGAAAACAACCTATTGAAATGAATGGAATTTTGTGATATACTATATTCAAAGTAAAAAAGGCAGGTATTAGTATGGAAAGACTTACCCGTAAAATAGACACATATCTTACCAATTGGAAAAATACGAAGGATAGATTTCCGCTTATTGTAAAAGGTGCTCGTCAGATAGGCAAAACCGAAGCAATAAAGCACTTCGCAGAAAACAATTATAAATCGGTTGTGGAAATAAACTTTGTTCTTCAAAAGCAATACAAAGGTATTTTTGATGATGGGTTTGAGGTTGACACCATCCTTAAAAATATTTCTCTGCTAAACCCAGACTTTGAATTTATAGAAGGCGATACTCTTATCTTCTTTGATGAAATTCAAGACTGCATCAACTGTGCTACCAGTCTTAAATCGTTTAAGATGGACGGACGGTATGATGTTATATGTTCTGGCTCACTTATGGGCATCAATTATAATGAGATTGAGTCCAACAGTGTGGGATATAAAGAAGACTATGAAATGTATTCTCTTGATTTTGAAGAATTCCTTTGGGCAAAGGGATATAAGGCAGAGCAGATAGAAGAACTTTATCAAAAACTACTGACAACTACTCCTCTTTCAAATATTGAGTATGATGTTATGCTTGAAAATTTCAGAGAATATATGGTGCTCGGTGGTATGCCTGCCGTTGTATTCACATTTGTTACTCAAAAGAATTACAGCGGTACTCTTAAACTGCAAAAGCAACTGCTTCTTGACTATGAAGAAGACATAACCAAATATGCTCACGGACTTGACAAAGGCAAGATACTTGATATATATAGAAAAATCCCCGTATTTCTTGGCAAGGATAATAAGAAGTTCCAAATATCCAAGGTTAAGTCGGGGGCAAGAAACCGAGACTATGTTGGCACGGTAGAATGGCTCAATAATGCAGGTATTATAAATGTGTGTTATTGTATGTCTTCACCCGAACTGCCTCTTAAAGGTAATTACAACCCCGATAATTACAAAATCTATTTTGCCGATACAGGACTACTTGTAGGTTCTCTTGACGAAGAAGTGCAGCAAGACCTTCGCAGTAATAAGAATTTTAACACATACAAAGGTGCTATTTACGAAAATGTGGTGGCAGATATGCTCGTAAAGCAGGGTTATAATCTGTACTTCTACCGCAACGAAAAAGGTACTCTTGAAATGGACTTCTTTGTCCGTGACAGTGATAGTCTTATTCCTGTTGAGGTAAAGGCAAACGATGCATCAACACCGTCTCTTAACTCGCTGATTGAAAAAGATACCTATGAAGATGTTAAGTACGGTATTAAACTTGCAAACAAAAACATCGGTTTTAATGGGAAGTTTTATACCATTCCTTATTTCCTTACTTTTATGCTCAAAAGGTTTTTAAGCGAAAAATCATAACACATAAAATCCTTGATTTTTATACTGTTCTATGGTATTATGTGTGTGGCAAATCGTTAGTTAATATCGTGTTGATTAAAAGTAAAATTTACCCATAAATTACCCACGATTTACCCATAATATCCGAGAATGCGTGAGATTTAAAGACACAATATGAGAAGTTATGAGAACCTCCTAAAAATCACTGTTTTCGGGATATGTTATGAGAACTTGTGAGAGGATATGAGGTATTATGCTTTACCCTATGTCTATCCCCACGATGAAGCCCCTCGACTAAGAAAAGCCGCTATTTACAAGGGTTTTCGTGGTATGCTTAGCTGAATTTACCCACGATTTACCCATTTTTAACAATTAAAGACCGGCTATATGACTTTAACCCCGCCTCTGCAAATCGCAAAGGCGGGGATTTCCATTTGTTTTGTTTTATGGTATAATACTGTCGAATAGGGGTGAAAGTATGAAAAAGTTAGTTATTGTCGGCAATGGATTTGATAAAGCTCACGGACTTCGCACGACTTTTGATGATTTTATTAAATACTCCACTAACTATGCTGAAAAATATTCAGATTTTAAGAATACAAGTAATTGTTGGTACAGTGTGGAGGATCGGTTCAAAGAGTTGGTATTAGAGAAACTTAGTGAAATTGGAACGGAAATACAAGTAGATGAAATTGTGGAAGATATAATTGAAACGCACGGTTTAGATGAGCACGGTGAGGTATCTTATTACGATTATAGATCCGAGGCATTTAAAGAAGAAATAGAAGTGGTTTCAAAAATCGTTTTATTGTTAGTTAGTTTTGAGGCTGATTTTTTACAGTATCTTCGCGACTTATATTCTGATGATAAAATTGTTGGCAGATTTCGTCCAATGAAAGCGTTGATGAAAATTTTCGATTCGGCTTCTAGAGTTGTAAACTTCAATTATACAAATGTTATAGAGTTGCTTTATAACTTTCATCGTGTAGAGCATATTCATGGAAGTATTAACGATGAAATCGTGATTGGGTGTGATACTTTTGAACGGTTAGATACTACAGCAGTTCACACAGACTATCCTTCCAGCAATGCAACGGGAAGACCCAAAGATGTGCTTATTGAAAGACAGAAATATTACGAATATGATATGGAGAACAATTTAGTTGAGAAGGCTGCTATTAAAAGGTTTTTTGATGATGTTGTTAGAAGGACGCAAAACAATGAAGAAGAGTTATATAAATGGCTTAAAATGAAAAGTAAAGATTTTCTTGAACTTCGCAAGTCTATCATTGAAGATTTGTCAAAAGAAACTTTTGACGAGGTGTATATTATTGGACATTCCTTGGGTCAAGCTGACTGGGGTGTTCTGAATGCCATTAAAGCTAAAAAAACAGTATGCTTTTTTCATAGCGAAGAGGATTACAACAGAAAATTGCGCTATATAGAAAAGAACGGTTGGAATATAACACTAAAACCGGACACAGAGATATTTTGCTAAAAAATGGTTAAGTTAAAATAGTTATCAGATTGGGGTTTTACAAATGAGTTTAAAAGAAATGATAGAAGAAGCTAGAAAGGTTGAAACAAGGGAAACGTTCAAAGCGTTTATGAACGATACAAAGTCTAATGAAACGTTAATAATTATACTTAAAGCACATTTATACATAGAGCGTCAGCTCATACTTGCCTTAACAGAAACGATTATTGATAATAAGATTCTTGGAGGTACAACTTTTAAGCAGAAACTTGACTTGGCCCATTCAATTGGGATAATTGATGATTTGTATGGTGTATTAGGTAAAGTAAATTCCGTAAGAAATTCTTATGCTCACGATATGGACTACAGTTTTGAAGAAAAAGAGTTTGGAGATTTGCTTTCGACATTATCGAAAGATGACAAAGATATTTATCTCGCAGAATTTGATGAGATGAAAAACACTTTCTACGACGGAACAATCTCCGAGTTTAATTTCAAACTGCAAATCCTACTTAGCGATATATGGTTTGCGTTAGTCGGCAGTAGATATTTTGCAAAAAGGGCAATAGAATTGAAACTGAAGGAAAAGGAAATAGAAACTATGACAAAATATGCACCAAAGGAAGAATATGATGATTGATGTTAATTTTGATTTTACAACTGATACGCCCGGATATTGGGAAAATTTTTGGAAAGACGAATGTGGAATTGGCGGCGGAGCTAACGATCCAGATGCTTCAAGCAAAACCCTGCAATCATATCATAGCTTATTGTGGAGCAAGCAACTTCCAAATGGTCAGTATATGAAATTGTCCAAAGGAAATGGATACAACTATTTAACGTGGGATAGATTTCGTTTCGGAAGCGATTCAATTTTGGCAAGTTTTAGATATGTAAAATATCGTCGTATGCTCGATGAAGTAAGAAAAGCTATCCCCAATTATAAAATCCTTATTGAAAATTTTCTCAGAAGTAGTTATACAATCGGTGGGTCAATTATTTTTCCAAAAGGGGATAGTATAAACAGAGCCAGAGGTTGCAATCCATTAATTAAAGATAGATGGGATTTAACACTTGAGTGTATTAGAAGATATTACAACAACGAAAAAAGTCCGCTATATGATGTTTTGTTAAAAAACAAGGATTTCTTTGACTTGTTTGTTGATTTTAAAGGATATGTAGATTTTTTCTTTTTGCAAGATTGTGTGACATCCGATTATAATGCAGTCATCAAGTGGATTGATAATGATAATTTTATGGAAAATCCCTTACCCAAAAGTGTGGATGATTATATTTTATGGATAAACAAGCAATTAGATTTTCTAAAAAAACGTAACAAAAGAATTGAAAACAGTTTAATTGCAAAATAGAACTTACAATTAGCACTAATGCCACTATTTCGGACAAAAGAGTCCGTCTATATGACTTCAACCCCGCCTCTGCAAATCGCAAAGGCGGGGCACTTTTATGTTCAGTTTTATCGAAAACACTGGAGAATACAATAGATTTATGGTATAATCAATTGGTAAAGTTACATAAAGGCGGGTGAACTGAATTGAATAAAGAACTTATATTAAAACAAATAATAGATTATTATCTCAATTCTAACGATTTTAATGGTTTACCAATCTATGAAATGGACGAATATTACCCCGATCAACTTATTGAGTTGATAAATGATGGAATGATAGAAGTCCTGTCTGAACAAGAAATTTTGAATCCCCATATTAAAGGATTTGATTTATCAAAATTACCTAAGGAAACTCAAATACAAAGGGTGCTGGAGAAAGGTAACCATACTTGTTTTTATCCAACGAAAAATGCCTTAGTGGATGTTCTTCCTGATTACCAAAAGCCCTATAGAGCATTATTGGAAAAGGGGACGCATCAGTTTCAACTCATCTTTTTTAATATTGAAATTTTGCAAATTTATATCAACAATCCGAAATATTGTTTTGCTGATTTTGGTTATTCTGGGTATATAGATTTAAAACCCGAGTATTGTCAAGACGAAAGTTTATATGCGGAATATATAAAACGTTACGGAATGGCGTATGAGCGCGATAACCCTAAAATCAATCGTGCTGTTGCGGTCTTCGTGAGGGATTTGTCAAGATTATCGTCCAACACTCAAATGCGATGGAAAAGTTATGAATTGCCTAATCAAAACGAATATGTTGTCGAAGCTGGTTTTTATAAGAATGAGATATTGGGCGAATTTGTTGACAAGTATTGGATTATGGATGCTATCTTAGATGAGATGTGCGTTATAAACGAATTGTGTACAGCAATTGGTTTGCCAAATTTATTTCGACACACCTACGGTTCTCATTATACTGATAGACCTGAAGGTTATTCTACGCTACTTCTCCCCACACAACGAAATTATTATGATTTTGTATTGGTTTTGGAAAAATTGTTGGTTCATAATATTAATATCAAAACTTTCTTAGTAGATTGCGATGTTATAAAAGCAGTTGAACGCAAGGACGACGATGAAAAAGATAAAGGAAGTTTGGTATTATTGAAAGAATGGTTACAGAAGAACGTTCGAGCCAATTACGATATGGAACAAGTTATAATAAAGCCACTAAAAGATATTAGGAAAATCAGACAAGTCCCTGCGCATGAATTGTTTAATAATGAGTTTAATACTGATTTATATGAAAAGCAAAAAGAACTTGTTGAAACGTTATACGAAACTATTTATGCTTTAAGAAGATTATTTATGGGACATCCAGCGACGAAAGACGTTGAGATTCCTGAACATTTATTAGATCGGAAAAATATTGTTTTTTATTAATGACATAAGTAAAGCAGAGTTCAAACAACAATGAACTCTGCTTTACTCATTTTCGTATTCTAATAAATCACCAACTGTGCAGTTTAAGACATAACAAGCCTTTGCCAAAAAATCCAAATCCACGCGTTCAACATTGTCAGCCTTGTAATATCTGTCAACCACTTCGTATTTTACACCGGTAAGGCTGCGCATTTTGTTTCTTGTTATGCCTTTTTCATCCATCAACTTGGAGAGCTTTATTTTAATTTTTCCGTATTGTTTAATATCAATAATACTATTTACTTCATTCATGGTAATCCCTCCAATATTATTTTATCAAAGGGTTAACCTCTTGACATTTCCCTTTTTATAGGTTACCATATATAGGGTAAATTATACATTGTACGATAGTACAGGATTTTTATAGTTTCAGTATGAAAAGACTAAGGAGAAATTAGAATGGGTTTTCGTTTTAGGAAAAGTATCAATTTAGGTGGCGGTTTCAAAATCAATTTAAGTAAACACGGTGTTGGTTACAGTTGGGGAACAAAAGGATTTCGCTATACTCGCAAGAGCACAGGCGGATCTCGAACAACAGCTTCCATTTATGGAACTGGATTGTCGTGGGTAAGTGAAACCGGGGGCAAGAAAAGAAAGACATCCTCTGGTGGCGGCTCTACAAATTCATATACCCCACCCGCACAGCAACACCAAGCTCCGTCCGCACAAACATATGACACTCAGAATATCGAAAACAATGTTGCGACAGCAATGGTGTCCGAAGGATTAGAGGACATGCTTGCAATGGCGACAAAAGTCTTAAAAACTTATAAACTTATATGGATCGGTTTCTGGGTTTCTTTGATCTTTGGGTGTGGATTTCAATTGTTGTGGCTCGTTTCTGCTGCATTGTTGATATATGCTTTTTATTATAAAAAGAACAATGCTATCAACTTGGAATACACCATTGACGAAGAAATGAGAACTGCTATTGCTGATCGTATGAGTCCGCTAATAAAAATCACACAATGCAAAAAGGTTTGGAGAGTTACCCAAACAAGCAAAGTAGTGGATAAAAAATACTCCAGTGGCGCAGGCAACCTTATTAAAAGAACCGAATGCAAAACATCTACAAAAGCCACCTTCCCATTTGTTACAACTGAGCAAATTGCATCTTTTAAGGCGGATAAAGAGACCTTGCTTTTCTTGCGGGACAAATTGCTTATTATACAAGGCAGTAAGATCGGTGCTCTTAATTATGAAGATGTAAAATTCTCGGTGTCAGCAACTCGTTTTATCGAAACTGAGGGTGTACCGAGTGACGCCACGGTTGTTGGACAAACATGGGAATATGTAAACAAATCCGGTGGTCCTGATAAGAGATTCCAAAATAATCGGCAATTGCCCATTTGCCAATATGGTGAAATGGAACTCAAATCAGACACAGGCCTTAATACCGTACTTATGTTTTCAAGTATTAATATTCAGTAAAAGAATATACAGTGATGATGTCACTTGTAATATTGATCCAAATTTAGGAGGTTAAAAATATGGCAAGATACAAAAGCTGGAGTGCTAACCCAGTAGGAGATTATTCAAAACGTTTAGCAAAAAAGAGAAGTAAAAACTCTGTGTTCGGAAGTAAAAAACGCAAAAAAAGCGGCTGTTATGTTGCGACGTGCGTATATGGCTCTTATGATTGCCCCGAAGTATGGGTGTTAAGAAGATTCCGTGATAACAAATTAGAAAATAGCGTTTTAGGAAGAACCTTTATCACAGTCTATTACACGGTTAGTCCTCTCTTGGTAAAATGTTTTGGAAATACAGCCTTTTTCAAGAAAGGTTGTAAAAATGTTTTAAATAGCCTCATTTCCAAATTGCGGAGTAAAGGATATGAAGATACTCCTTATAATGACTTGTATTAATAATTAGACTTTGACACCTTGCAAGATTAAGACTTGCAAGGTGTTTTTTGATTTATGGTGCTGTTGACATATACATTTCTTTTTGTTATAATAAAATTAACCTGAGAGATTAGGTGCAGTTTCAGAGCTTGGTCTTGAACCGAGGACAGTTTATCAGAGTTTTCACAGTTTCCGAGCTTTTGAGGCAATGGTTTGATTTTTGTGCGCCGCTCTTTTGAGCACCGTGGCTTGTCCACATTGCACACGTTGTTAGGTTTGAACGTTTGCCCGCAAGGCGATAATTAGGTCTGAATCTTTGTTAAGAATGAAATCCAAACCTTCGATATTTTCGGAGGCATTAACTTGCCGCCCAAAACGGCACAAAACCACTTGAGGATCTTTGGGGAAAGGGGTAATTATGCCATCTTCTCCCCGTGATGCGAAGGCTTCATAGCGTTTTATACGCATAATCCGAGGAGTACAGCTGTTCAGCCGTACTCCTTTAATCTTAGAATGAAAAACCAAAATCTGCTCTTGTGTGTCGGAGGCGGAAAGCCCGTTTATACACTTTTTGCCTACGATGAAAGGAGGTGGTGCTATGGTATGTACTTTTCTCTTTTATACCCATAGCGTTCTTGTAAATCTTGAATTTTCCACCGCCTCCGTACACACGCTGAGCAGATAATACAGTCTTGGGGTTGTCTGTTTGACAAATACCCCTAATCAAAATAAATATAAAGAAATCAAAACCTTTTCGGGTGCTGTCAATCAGTATCTGAAACAGAAGAAAATGACACAGGCTGACCTTGTCAGCAAAAGCCGATTGCCAAGGACTACTATAAGCCGCATTTGCCGTGACAGCAACGATAAAGGTAGTTGCTATCAGCCGACAGATCGGGTCGTGATGAGCGTATGCGTGGCTTTAGAGTTAAATCAAGAGCAAACCAGGGAGATGTTCATTCTCGCATTTCCTTATTTGCCTTACTGGGATGAAATCATCAACAAAAGAATGAATCTTGATCAAGCAAACGATTATCTTTACGATCAGGGATTGCCTTTGCTTGGTTACATAACCGAAGAATAAACACGGTGCCGCCTTGTATTTACAGGGCGGCATTTTGTGTTTCGCCGGGGAAGCAATTTTTAGATTTTTCTCTGTTAGAATGTAGACAAGGACGAAGTTGCAACAAAAGCCTTAATAAATCTACAAGGAGAAATCATTTATGAAAATTACAGATTTAATCATTGATCCCAAAAGCCTCGGCAACAAGTTGTGGCTGGTAGAGGTTACTCCGGCATACGAGTATGGCAAGGACGGACGGCGTACCGATACGATCACCGGTTATCGCTATTCCGTCGCCCTGCCCGAAAAGGGACTGGACAAAATCTCTGTACGCATTGACGGCAAGCCGCTGATGGAAACACCGGACGGCTATGCAGAGGTGCGTTTCGACAACCTTGAACTGTTTGTCTATTGGTCGCGTGGAGACTACGCCATCGGTGCAAAAGCAACCGGCATCCATTTGGTGAACACAAAGGCTTAATGTCGGGGCGGCGTTGCAAAGCCGGAGGGGTATCAAATATTTTTCCTTAAAGAAAAATATTCCCCGGCGGCAGCGCAGCGCCGCCCCTTGCCATAAGGGTTAGTATTACCCTTATGGCAACCATGTAGCAAGTAGCACAGAGAAAGGAGTTTACAATGGGAAATAATACACAATCAAGAAAATGGTCGCTCGTAATCAACAATCCGCAAGAGTGCGGTCTTGACCACAGCGCCATTGTGGAAATACTACGGAAATTTTCGCCTGCTTATTTCTGTATGGCAGACGAAATCGCCACAACGGGAACCTATCACACGCATATCTTCTTGTACTCTCCGTCACCCATACGCTTTTCTACCATCAAAAACCGTTTCCCAACGGCGCATATTGATAAGACCTACGGCAGCGCAAAGGAAAATCGTGATTATATCCGCAAGGAAGGTAAATGGGCAGAAACGGACAAGGCAGAAACCAAAGTACCCGACACCTTTTTGGAATGGGGCGATATGCCGGCAGAAAAGGAAGAAAAAGCACCGCAGATGTATAAGCTGATCCAAGAGGTGCGGGACGGTATCAGCACCGCCAACATCATTGAAGGATCTCCCAATCTTGCATTTCGTGTGCGTGATATAGATACCCTTCGTCAGACCTTGCTGTCAGACCGGTACGCCTCGGAAAACCGCAAGATTGAGGTGTGGTATATCTTCGGCGCAAGCGGTACGGGCAAGACGAGAGGTATCTATGAGCGCCACGATGCAAAGGACATTTGCCGCATCACCAACTACCGCAATGGGCGGGGCATTTCCTTTGACGGCTATACCGGACAGGATGTGCTGGTATTTGAGGAATTTCATTCGCAGATACCCATTGAGGATATGCTGAATTACCTTGATATTTATCCGTTGTCCCTACCCGCCCGATACAGCGATCGTGTTGCCTGTTATACAAGGGTGTATATTACAAGCAATCTGCCCCTTGAAAAGCAATACAGAAACGTGCAGTGGGACAGCTTGGAAACCTGGCGTGCGTTCATTCGCCGTATTCATAAGGTGCTTGAATATCGGGCAGACGGCTCGGTGCGGGAAATCTTCTACAAAGGAGATGTAGAAGAATGAAAAACACTGAAAAGGAACGCCTTGAAAAACAAACGGAAAAGCGGTATTTGTGGCTCCGTTTCAGAAACGGCTGCAAAAGTCTGAAAGGCAGTAAAGCAAGACAGTATTTGCTGATCGCATTTTACATTCTTGTCATACTGATTTGGGTTTGTAATAAAGACTGTTTCAGTCTGGAAAACGTGGAGTTAGTTTCACCGGCGTTTGTTGCACTCTCCAAACTGGCTTTGCCGATAACGCTGATCGGCGGCACCGCTGCCATACTCATTCTGTACGGAACACCTCTCAGCACTGGTAAGATCACAAACGAGTTACGGCGAATCGGACTGACAAACAGCGCAGGAGAAACGCCCATACTCACCGCCAAAACCAAAGACGAAAAGCAATCGGAAGTAACGGTGTTTGAGTTTGACGGTGTGGGGATTCCGCTTACAGAATGGGAGAATAAACGGCAGCGGATTGAGGCGGCTCTGAACGTGCATATCGTAAAGCTGAAAGAGGGCAAAAACAAACGCTCTATTCTGCTATACGCCGTCCCCGCAGGTAATCAGCTTTCAAGCCGTATCGAATGGAACGACAGTTATCTTATTAAGGACAGTTCCACCCTTGTTCTCGGTAAAAGTCTTATGGGTACAGTTACGGTGGATTTAGCAAAGATACCGCATATCTTACTTGGTGGTTCAACCGGCAGCGGCAAAAGTGTTCTGTTAAAGCTCTTGCTTATGCAGGCGGTCAAGAAAAACGCTGTTGTCAGCATAGCCGATTTTAAGGGTGGCGTGGATTTCCCGTCAGTATGGCACAGTAAATGCAAAATATGCTTTGATGAGGATAATTTATCCCAATTGCTGACCGAGCTTGTGGACGAGCTGCAACGGCGCAAAGTGTTGTTTCGTGAAAACGAGTGTCATAATCTCGACGAATACAACAAACTCACCGGAAAGGCATTACAGCGGTATATCTTCGCCTGTGATGAGGTTGCAGAAATCCTTGACAAGACCGGTCTGACAAAAGAGCAAAAGGATAAGGTCAGTCTGATAGAAAGTAAACTGTCGGTGATTGCACGCCAAGGCCGTGCTTTTGGTATTCATCTTATACTCGCCACACAAAGACCGGATGCAAATATTCTCTCCGGTCAGATCCGCAACAACATAGATTGCCGAGTATGCGGCAGAGCCGATAACGTGCTTTCTCAAATCATACTCGACAGCACCGCCGCAGCCGAACAAATTCCAAAGGATGCCGCAGGTCGTTTTCTGCTCCACGACGGCACCATATTTCAGGCCTTTTGGTTTGATGATACCGAGTTGGGTGGTGGTTCGGGGTGAACGATAACAGGCCGAACATACCTGCTTGGGAACGGTACACACTTTCCGTTGAAGAAGCAGCGGCATATTTCCGTGTGGGAGAAAACAAGCTGCGGAAGATCATCAGCGAGAACCAGGACGCCGATTTTATTCTGTGGAACGGAAACAGACCGCAGATCAAGCGGAAGAAATTTGAGATGTACATCGACAGGCTCAATACAATTTAATAGAGGCACATCTTGAAAACAAAACCCGCTTGTGATATTATAATAATGTCATATAGCGGGTTCTTCATTAGGAAGGAGTCGTTATGTCAGATAGAAAAAGAGATAATAAGGGCAGACTTCTCCGGCAAGGAGAACGCCAACGAGAGGACGGTAGATACGAATATCGTTATAAGGATATCAAAGGCAACACCCGCAGCATCTACAGTTGGAAACTGGTAGAAACGGATAAAGCACCCCTTGGTAAAAAGTGCGGAGAATCATTGAGGGAACTGGAAAAGCAGGCGCGCCGCGACTTAGAGGATAATATCAACACTTATGCCGCATACCGTACCACACTTAACAATTTCTTTGATGCCTACATTGAAACCAAGTACGAGCTGAAGCAGTCCACAAGAACCAACTACAAGTATATGTACAAAAAGTATGTGTCTGACAGTTTGGGGTTAAGAGATATCGCTTCGATCCGTTATAGCGACATTAAAAAATTCTATATTCATCTCATTAAGGACGTTGGATTTAAGCCGAACAGTATGGAGATCATTCATACCATACTGCACCCGATTTTTACAACGGCAGTCCGTGATGGCTTGATAAGATTAAATCCCACAGACGGGGTTATGGCGGAGATCAAGAAAAGCCACGATTGGGAAAAGCCAAAGCGACACGCCTTGACCGAGGCACAGCAGACCGCCTTTGTCAGTTATGTTGCAAACAATCCGATATACCGGCATTGGCTGTCAGTATTTACGGTGCTGCTTGGAACAGGATGCCGTGTTGGTGAGGTCGTTGGACTACGGTGGGAAGATTGCGATTTTAAGGATAATATCATATCCATAAACCACAATCTGATTTATCGCCAACAGGACAGCGGAAAGTGTGAGTATCACATTACCACACCGAAAACCAAGTCGGGCATACGGATTATACCGATGCTCTCAGAAGTGAAACGAGCGTTGACGGAAGAACGGGTGCGGCAGATGCGTACCGGCTTTAACCAAACGATAGTAGATGGATATAGCGGGTTTATTTTCCAAAACCGATATGGCGAGCCGCTAAACGCGCATTGCATTAACCGTGCGATTGAGCGCATCAGCCGTGATTATAATGCAGAGGAAACGATGGCAGCACAAAAGCAAGGGCGAGAGCCGGAGCTTTTGCCACACTTTTCAGCACATAATCTGCGACATACGTTTTGCACTCGGTTTTGTGAGAATGAAACCAATCTGAAGGTCATCCAAGAGATTATGGGCCATGCCGATATCAGTACGACGATGAATATCTACAACGAGGCAACCAAGGAAAAGAAAATCGAAAGTTTTGCAAATCTTGAGGGTAAGATTAAGATCAGTTAGAAGTCCCTCGGTGGGTATGGATTTTTACCCACAATTTTACCCATTTTCACGGGTAAGCGGTAAAAACTTATAAAGGGTTATAAGACGGTGGGCGTAAAAAGGACATTGATCAGCGGGGATATGAGAATTAGTAAGACCTTATGTGCAGTCCCAAGTCACGTCCCCACGATGAAGCCCCTTGATTAAGAAAATGCCGTAAAATAGCGGTATTACAGGGTTTTCCAAACCCTATCAAAACCGATTTACGACACATTTACGACAAATGAAAAAATGAAGACACCCTATGACCTAAAAAAGTCATAGGGTGTTTTTGTATAAGTCATATTAAAACAGAGCGACAAATTCTTATTTGATGAGTATTTTTAGGGGGCATAGACTTTAATATATTGGGCATCAACATTCCCCTTAACCAGCACCTCGGGTGAAAAGAAATTGTCTGCATATTCAGTAACGGGCAAAGCCGTTGTTTCATACAGTTGAACAAACAATTCAGAGGCTTTTAGGTTAACAGGAATATTCTTTCCACCATATTTTGCGCCACCGTATTTATACATCATAGCGAAACTTATATAATCCATTTCCGCAATAGTACAAATATCATCATTAACAGTTAATTCCAGACATATATCGTTATCATTGAATATTTTTTGACTATCGGGAGATAACCAACAAAAAACCACATTTTTTCTCAATTCGGTAAATGACTCATATCTGGATGAAGCAATTAAGCCTTCTTTCAAAATCTTGTCTAAATTAACCCTGTTGGTGTAATGGTACAGTTTCATTATCATCACGTCCTTTAATGTTAAACAGCATACATCTTATCAAATTCTGCTTTGTTTAACTGTGAATACATTTTAATCTTCTGGTCTCGGATTATTAGGTTTGGGAATCCCATTTTCATCTCTATTTATTGGGGTTGCTTTAAGGTGGAATGTGATACTTCTACAAGGGCAAGGTAAATCCATTTCATATTTTTCTTTCATACCTCTATATGTAAAGTCTCCGCCACATCGGATAACTTCACACCATGTGAAAAGTTCTGTCATTACTCTGGGGCAAATTCCTGCTGGACATTCATAGGTAAAAACAAATTTGTCTCCGTTTTCTATACCAAGTCGGCAATGTCCTGCTTTGCCATCTATAGCAGTTAATTCAAACTCCCAATCCTCTACTACCCATTTTCTCATAGTATATACTCTCCAAATTCAAGTTTATCTAATCGTTAGCAGTATACCATAAATCATTCGAAATTTCAATGTTTTCCGCAATCTTCATGAGTTATAACGATTCTTATAAAATCTTTATGACTCTTTTTCTTTTATATAAGACTCTTTAGAAATCTTCATGATTATATAAGCATTATGACTCTTTATCTTAAACATAGATTCATTGAGAGTTATTAGACTTAAGAAAAGAGTAAAGAATCCTCTTGATTGTTTAAAGAGTAGAGACGAATACTTGAAAATAAAAAATTAATAGAATAAGTTTTAAACATCAATATTTTTAATTTAAGAAGGAGGAATTACAAACCATACACACATAAGGGAAAATATATGAAGGTGGAATTACAAAAGAAACCCGACCAAGTGTGGTCAACCCTGCATCATAATCGTGAGATCATTTCAATGTTTTACATTTACGCCAACTTAAGCCACTGTATTTTATATGTTTATATGATTCACATCTTAGTATAGTGATAGTGTGAGGAATTATTTGCATATTCTGATGGGCTGAC
>JAZRKE010000010.1:0-87741 GCA_045646145.1 Acutalibacteraceae bacterium
TGTATAACTATCTTCATGAACATTAGCAACGCCCCATATCTGCTCGAACTCAGCCTGAGTTGCCTTAGAGAAATCATAATCAAAGAGTTTTACAGTGTTTAATGAACCGTTGGCTACAACTATGTAGAAATCTTTGCTAACAGTATCCGATATCTGAGCTGTAATTTTATAGGTGCCTTCTGTAGTGGGTGTAATGGTTTTCTTAAGAGAATCATAAATCAATTCATCGTTACCATTTACCCAAGTAATATTTTCACCTAATTCTACACTGCCGTCATCAAATTCAAAGGCAATGCTAGAAAGATCCAATTTATTGGCTACCTGCATTGGAATTGCAGGCTTGGAAGCAGAAATTATTGCTGTTTCGGATAAATAACCGCCCTCGCTTACATCCTTAGCCCCAGAATTATCTAACTGCACAGTTACGGTAACCTGAGAGAAAACAGGGCTGTAGGTATTATCCGAATATAAACCGATAGTTCCGGTTGCGGGTAAATCATCATAGGTATATGTTCCGGTCAATTCTGTATAACTACCGTCATTATTAGCATCGGACTCTCCGGTAATTGTTTTGCCGTTTATGGTGTAACGTAGACTGAATGCTTGCTTTGCAGTCAAAGGTGTACCTGAATTAGAAACATCAGCCTCCACTACTTTCTCTTCTGTAGGAGAGTAATAATAATTACGCAAGAAACCGTCGCCGCTACGCATAATAAAGCGTGGGCTTGAATATGCAGCAGTTGCAACAGCACCGTTTGTTCCAAGATTTAAACGTAAATATGGGCCAACCCAACAAGCTGTTCCGCTATCATATGTATCATATGAGGTCGGAGAATTTATAACAATGGTCATATCCGGGAAGGCGATTACACGCTTACCTGACTCTGATTCAGGGTCAAGATAAAGCGCTGTACTGGCAGAACTATCAGCGTATACACCACCCCCTGCATAGAGCAGGTTTGCAGAAGCATCTGCTGTAAGGGAATAAGCCTTCCATTCACTCGCCTGAGTAAACTCGCCTTTATTCGTTGTAGCATTGGTCTGCAGGTCGGCCGCCGTAAAGGTATGGTCATAAATAGTAGCTACGCCACTTTCATCGGTTTCTAATATGTAAATAATTCTGCTTTCACCGGTTTCTTCATTTTTAGCTGTAACAGCGCTGTTAACGCCTCCGGCATAAGCAATAGTCTTGTCCTCATTATTTACAACAATTCCCGCCGAATTGCTAACAGAAGCCCATGTAAGCTGGTTACCCAGATATATGCCGCTGTCGAACTCAACACCGATGTTGCTTAAATCAATTATTGTTGCCTTTTGAGCAGGGATTGCCGGTTTAGAACTGAGCACTGTGTATAAAGGCTCATTTGCAAAGGCCGTGAACGCTACCGACAGCAAGGAAAATACCATAACCGCCGTAAGCAATAAAGCCAAGGCTTTTTTCGAAATTTTTCTGAAAGCGCATTTCATAGTTTGTCCTCCTATACTATTGTAATTGTTTAAAGAAATTTGAGGATGCTAGTGTTCCTTATTGGAAGGAACTGTCAAAATCATAGTCGTCGCCGTCTCCGTCGACATCCCCTTCGACCTTAACCGAGGTTACAATAACATCGTCAGGCTCGAATTTGATTATTTCCAATTCGGGTGCTACGTACAATCCTTTCATATTTTACCTCCAAAATGATATCAAATTGTCCTGTTATCATACTAGCACATTTGGAATATTGTTGCAAGTAATACCTGCTTGATTTTCCAAGTTCCCTTTATTTAATAGTGATTGACAGTACCAAATTAAATGTTTTTAGAAAAAATGAAATTTTTGGATTAAAAAATGTCGAAATTTCAGATAAATTTATTGATTTTTAGAGAAATTTAAAGTATTTTTATTCAATTTACACAAATCCCTTACCTCTCCTTTGAGCAAGAGGCTATGGATGCAATAAATATCAAGTCAAAATAATATTTTATCCATCACCCTTACAAAAATAGGACGAGCCCTCAAACCCGTCCCTACAAAATCATAACCACCGGCCGTGCCGGTGGTATGCACTGCCCCCTTAGGGCATATTACCAGCAGAGCCTATAGGCTCATCGAATAAATTTCTTTTTCACTCGTCGCCCTACTACCACAAATGTAGCTGAAAATTGCCTCCCTTGTGTAAAGGGAGGTGGATTTTTTCGTAGCAAAAAGACGGAGGGATTGTCTGGGCAAAATCAATATTCTTCCCACAACAATTTTTTACCAAACAATCCCCCAGTCAAAAATCAAAGATTTTTGCCAGCCCCCTTTACACAAGGGGGCCTTATCGCTGCAGCGAGATTGCCCATAGCTAAAGCTTTATTGTACCGCCAGCACATCTGGTGGTTTTTCCCTACAATAAAAATAGGACGGTTTTTACACCGTCCCATACATCATATTAATTAAGTGCACCCATATAATTTCCAATTGGGTCATTAACTATAGGCTTTTGCAACCCTCCGCCTGTATTGCCGCCTGTACTGCCGCTGTTACCCGAGTTTCCGCCTGAGCCACTACCCGAATTACCGCCGGCTGAGTCTAAGCCTGAGCCTGAGCTTGAGCCAGAACCTGAGCCCGAACCTGAGCCTGAACCTGAGCCTGAACCTGAGCCTGAACCTGAGCCTGAACCCGTAGCACCTGTGGTACCTCCACCTGTGTTTCCCGAGCTATTACCCGAACCATCCGTTACGGTGTTACCTGTAGCTCCGCCTGTTCCGGCACCACCATTTTGCGTATTACCGTTTTCCACACTGCCCTGAGAAGTACCGCCGCCATTTTGCAACTGCTCGTTACCCTTCCCGCCCTTGCCACAGGTTGCAAGGATTATCGCAAGAACTAATAAAATTATAATAGGTATTAAAATGCGAATTACTTTTTTATTCATAAAAGCACCACCTTTAATTATAGTATACAATTTATTACGGGATAAATCAAGGGGAGAATTTTTAGGCTAAGAGCGAAAAACAGTTATTGCAATAATTCTTGATTTTTTGAAAATTTAATGGTAAAATAATCTTGCAACACAAACTGAATATTTTAATTCGCACGGATAACACTTTGGTAAAAGGTGTTACCCTTTATATCCGTGCGGTATAATCAGTTTGTGTTGCAACTAACTAGGGGTAAACACTTTTTCGGCGCACCCTTAGGGGTGCGCTTTTTTTCATTTAATATTAAAAATTATTTACAAAGCATATATTTTGTGGTAAAATAATCTTGCGACATCAACTGAATATTTTACTCAAACAAATGGAATACCTATTTGGTAAAAGGTGTTCCTCTATATTCATTTGTTTGAGTAACTTGGTTGATGTCGCAATTAACTAAGGGAGAACACTTTTTCGGCGCACCCTTAGGGGTGCGCTTTTTTAATTTTAGGGGGGAAATATATGGAATATTCGAAAACCTTTTGCCAAAATCTTAGATATTTAAGAAAGCTTAAAGGTATTACACAAGAACAGATAGCAGAAATGCTTGATATAGATAAAAACACCTATGCTAAAATAGAAGAAACCGAAAATAAAACCCCACCCGAATTTCCTGTTTTACTAAAATTATGCCAATTATTTAACATTTCTGCAAACACTCTTTTGTTTTGTGATTTAAAAAGCAATGAAATAAAACATTTTTCTAAGGATGAAATAGAAGAAATTATATCCGATATTGATGATGCTTTATTGGAAATCAGCAATATTAAAGAGTATATTGTTAAACATTCAAATTAAGCCAATTATTCGGCTCAGTTTTATTTTTTTAATTTAATTTATTGGCAAATAGTTTTCCCACGATATGCTTCTGCTACAGTCGGGACAAAAGATAACCATAAAAAATTCCTCACCTATACTTTAACAGTTACAGGTGGGGAATTTTGTTTTTTCGATAAATTATTTGTTTAATAATTCTTCATAAGTTATATTAAATACTTTTGCAAATGCAATTATTTCTATATCCGTAACGAACCGTTTACCACACTCAATGCGTTGAATAGCATTTTTATCAATATCAATCCCAACTAACTGCATTTTATCAGCAAGTTCTCTTTGGGAAATCTTTAGCGACATACGAAGTTTAGAAATATTTTTACCACAAACATTATTTAGTCCATCACTTGTTCTATTTATAAACATAAATACTCCTCATTTCTGACATTTGGTACTTGTCAACATAAAAAGTATATGTTATAATCAATTGCGTTATGACATTTAGTAAATGTCAAAAACAGGAGGAATTACTATGTATGTAAAACAATTTTGGGAGAATTTACGCTATTTAAGAAAACAATGCCGTTTAACGCAGGAAGAAATGGGCAAAAGGCTCGGTATGAAACGCTCGACCTATGCTCATTTAGAAAGCTATGGTAAAAAAATTCCCCCTTGCCCACAACTTATAGAAGTTTTATCCAAGTTCGGTTATACAATAGAATTTCTTATGACCAATGATTTGGAAACAAACTCTAAAGCATCAACACCTGAAATTAAAACCACGGCAAATGACACACAGGTAACAAATAAAAATTCCGTTACAATGCATCTTAATTATGTTTCAAGAAAGCTAAAAAATGTAAAGCAGCGGTTGATTTTATGAAAAAACAAACCCAAAAAGGGAGACACTTCGTAAGGAAGTGTCTCCCTTAAACTTTATATAATAGTTATTTGCAAAATTTGCGTTTCCCAAAAATGAAAATAATGTTTTTTTGGATAACGAAAAGGTGTGTAACAAAAAAACGGTATAGGCAATAGCTATACCGCAAAACGTATATCAATTATTCAGTTTAGATACAAAAGTCACCCCTTGGGGCATCTGCGATAGAGCAGGGCCCCAAGGGGTCTGTTTTTTATTACACGCGTCAGCGTATTTCATAAATCCCGAAAGGGATTTATTTCGTTGTACTAAATTCCTACAAGGAATTTAGTACATTCCGCCTGCTGCCGCTGCTGCGGTTGCCGCATCTTTTGCGGGGTCGGGTTTCTCTGCCACAAGGCTCTCGGTTGTAAGCACCATAGCTGCAACCGAAGCTGCATTTTGTAATGCTGAACGGGTAACCTTGGTCGGATCTACGATACCTGCGGTTATCATATCGGTGTATACTTCACTGTAAGCATCAAAACCGTAATTGATTTTGCCGCTTGTTAAAATCTTCTCAACGATAATGCTGCCCTCAAGACCTGCATTAAGGGCTATCTGACGGATGGGGGCTTCGAGACACTTAAGCACAATGCTCACACCTGTTTTCTCGTCCCCTTCGGTGGTATCCAGTAAAGCCTCAACACTGGGAGCTGCATTAAGCAGTGCTACACCGCCGCCTGCAACAATACCTTCTTCAACTGCAGCCTTTGTAGCGGCAAGAGCATCTTCAATTCTTAACTTCTTTTCCTTCATTTCAACCTCGGTTGCGGCGCCAACCTTAACAACTGCTACACCACCTGCGAGCTTTGCAAGGCGTTCTTGTAATTTCTCGCGGTCGAAATCGGAGGTTGTGGTTTCAATCTGATTTCTGATTTGACCCACTCTGGCTTTGATTTCATCGGGATTGCCCGAGCCATCAACAATAATGGTGTTTTCCTTTGAAACCTTAACCTGACGGGCACGGCCCAACATATTAATGGTGGCATCCTTAAGCTCGAGTCCGAGCTCCTCTGTGATAACCTCGCCGCCTGTAAGAATGGCGATATCGCGAAGCATTTCTTTTCTGCGGTCGCCAAAGCCGGGTGCTTTAACGGCAACACAGGAAAATGTGCCGCGAAGTTTGTTGAGAACTAAGGTAGAAAGTGCCTCGTTCTCGATATCCTCAGCGATTATGAGAAGCTTTTTGCCTGCCCCCACAATCTGCTCTAAAAGCGGTAAAAGCTCTTGAATATTGCTTATTTTCTTATCTGTTATAAGCACAAGCGGGTCATCGAGAACCGCCTCCATCTTATCGGTATCGGTAACAAGATAGGGAGATAAATAGCCACGGTCGAACTGCATACCATCAACAACCTCGGTGTAGGTTTCGGCTGTTTTGGATTCCTCAACCGTAATAACACCGTCGGCACTTACCTTCTGCATAGCCTCGGCAATCAGCTTACCTATATATTCATCACCTGCAGATACTGTGGCAACACGTGCAATATCCTCGTTACCCGAAACCTTTTTAGAGTTGGAGGCAACAGCTTTCATAGCGGCATCAACCGCCTTAGCAATACCCTTCTTAATAATCATCGGGTTGGCACCTGCGGCAACATTCTTCATACCGTCATTTATAAGTGCCTGAGCGAGAACAGTAGCGGTTGTAGTACCGTCGCCTGCGGCATCGTTTGTCTTAACCGATACCTCTTTAACAAGCTGAGCGCCCATATTCTCAAACGGGTCCTCAAGCTCGATTTCCTTAGCAATAGTTACACCGTCGTTAGTGATAAGGGGAGAGCCAAACTGACGGGCAAGCACTACATTTCTGCCCTTAGGACCTAAGGTTACCTTTACGGCGTCGGCCAATTTATCAACACCTATTTGAAGAGCCTTACGGGCATCTTCGCCAAAAATTATATTTTTAGCCATAAAATCCACTCCTAAAATTAATTATTCTACAATAGCCAGAATATCCGACTGACGAACAATGCTGTATTCCTCGCCGTCGAGCTTTACTTCGTTACCTGCGTACTTGCTTACGATTACGCGGTCGCCTACCTTTACATACATTTTAACCTCGTTACCCTCAACAAGTCCGCCGGGACCTACTGCCACAACCTCGGCAATCTGCGGTTTTTCCTTTGCAGCGGCAGAAAGTATAATTCCGCTTTTTGTGGTTTCGGCAGCTTCAAGTGCCTTGGTTACCACGCGGTCGGCTAAAGGCTTAATAGTCATAATAATATGCCTCCTTAAAAATTTATTACTGTAATATATATTCTATCCAAATTTTAGTAAAAATCAAGCGTTTACCGTAAATTTATTACTTTGTTCACATTTAATTTTTACACCCTTAGGTATAATAAATTTCATCGCCTTTTCGGCGACGGAAAACCTCACCTTTTTTCTATGTATAAGCTCACCGTCAAGATTTACGGGCATATCCGAGTCTGATTCTATTTCCATAGAGGTACATCTGCCCATTTCGCAGATGTCAAGTCCCTCGTGCCGTCCGTTTTCATAAACCTTAACCAAAGCGGGAATTCTCAGCTTTGAAACGGGTTTTATAATAACAAAATCCAATACCGCATCAAAGGGTGTTGCTTTGGGTGCTGCCTTAAAGCTTCCGCCGTAAATAGGGCCGTTAGCACAAACGGCAAACAGGTAATCGCGGTTATCCCTCCACTCTCCGTCTATCGCAATTCTGAGTTTCAGCCCGATTTTACCTAAAAAGGTTTTGATTAAAGATAACTTATATGCCATATTACCGCTGACAAATGGCAGCCTTTTAAATGAACGCATACCATCGGCAACTATGGCATCCATACCCACAGAGCAGCAGTTAATACAATAAAATTCATCGGCTTTGATAAGGTCGATAGGTTTAGCGTCTCCGTTTATTTGTGCGGCAATATCGAAAAATTTATCCTTATCGGTAAAGGACTTTAAAAAGTCGTTGGCAGAACCGCAGGGTATAATGCCAAACTCCACATTACTGCACCCAACTATGCCGTTAACGACTTCAAATGCCGTACCCTCGCCGCCACAGGCAAAAATACGCATTTCCTCCCCCGACTCTGCCTCTTTTTTAGCAATCTCGGTAGCCTGACCGTCATGCTCGGTAATATATATTTTGTAATCGTCTTTATTATCAAAATATCTTTCAATATCCGGAATTATGCTTTGCCCATTACCCTTTCCTGCTATTGGGTTAATTATAAAAACATACTTCATCGTTTTCCCGTATCCTTTATTTAAAATACATAAACAACTGACATTTTATCATTCCGTTATACAGTTTTCTGCGCTTATCGGCGTCTCTGCCGAAAAGCTTTTCAAACTCATCATGTGGGCTTATGATGTAGTATTTTTTGCCATCCTGACGCCCGAACACCCTGCCCATTGTCTTATAGATTTCCTCAGCCGCCTGAATATCCAGAAGTCTTTCCCCATAAGGCGGATTTGTAATGGTGAGCGTTCTGCCCTCGGGCAAACGAAAATCCTTAATATCGCCCACCCACGCCTTTACATATTTTTCAACACCGATTTTCTTGGCATTAGCTAAGGTAAGCTCCACGCATTTCGGGTCAATATCAAAGCCCTGAGCGCAGAAATCAATACCGTGCCTTATGGCGTCCATAGCCGCAGTTCTTTCCTGCCGCCAGACGCTATCGGGTATAAATGAAAACTTTTCCGCCGCAAAGAATCTGTTAAGTCCCGGTGCTATATGCGCAGCATGCATAGCCGCTTCAATCAGTATTGTTCCAGAGCCGCAAAATGGGTCGAACAGTCTTGTATCGGGGTAAATTCTTGCGGTATCGCACATCGCCGCCGCCAAGGTTTCCTTCAAAGGCGCTTCGTTCGAATTCCGTCGGTATCCTCGCTTGTGAAGTCCCTCACCCGATGTATCTATCATAATGGTAACGGTGTCCTTCATAATAGAAAAGCGGATTTTATATTCACTGCCCGTTTCCTTAAACCAGCTTATATTATATTTTGATTTAAGTCGCTCAACTATCGCCTTTTTAATTATTGACTGACAGTCGGGTATACTGAAGAGCTGAGAATTAAGGCTGTGCCCGTTTACGGGAAAGGCATCGTCCCGCCCGATAAAGTCTTCAAAAGGCAGCGCCTTTGTACCCTCAAACAAATCGGTAAAGCTGTGTGCCTTGAATTGCCCCATATTTATAAGTATTCGCTCAGCATAGCGAGTATTAATATTAACCTTGGCAAGTGTGGTGAAATCCCCTGAGAAAAGCACTCTGCCATTCTCGGCGTTAACATTCTCCACACCCATTCTTCTTAGTTCATCTGCTAAAATGCCCTCTATTCCAAACAGACAGGGAGCAACAAAATTTAGTTTCATAATATTCCTCTAGTCCGAACTCCGTTTTAAAAAGGCGGATTTTCGCTCATATTTTGTTAAAATACTCGTTAATTATATTTCTTTGGTTGCGTGTCGCGTTACATGGCAACCGATATTAACCGCTACGGGGAGTCCCGCAATATGTGTGGGCGCATACTCAATATTAACGGCAAGCGCCGTTGTTTTTCCGCCGAAGCCCTGCGGCCCTATATTTAATTCATTAATTTGTGTTAGCAGTTTATTCTCTAAAGCTGCATAATATTCATCGCTGTTGCCGGTATTACTGTTGCGGCAAAGTGCCTTTTTTGAAAGCAGTGCCGAGGATTCAAAATCTCCCCCGATGCCTACCCCTACAACTATTGGCGGACAGGGATTTGCTCCCGCTTTTTTTACGGTGTCAATAACAAAATCAATAACACCCGCTTCTGCATCGTACGGGGTAAGCATTTTAATTCTGCTCATATTCTCACTGCCAAAGCCCTTTGGGGCGACGGTAATTTTAACCTTATCACCAGATACAATTTCGGTGTGAATAACCGCAGGCGTATTGTCCCCTGTATTAGTTCTGCGAAGTGGGTCGGCAACCACCGATTTTCTGAGCAGTCCCTTAGTATAACCCTCTGCCACACCCTCATTTATAGCATCATATATATTTCCGCCTGTGAAATGAACATCCTGCCCTACCTCTAAAAAGATAACCGCAAGGCCTGTATCCTGGCAGATAGGAATATTTTTATCCCTTGCCACCTCTAAATTACGGCAGACTTCACACATAATACTTTTCGGCAGTTCCTCGGTTTCTTGGGCTTCGCTCTGCTTAATTTTTTCAGCTAAATCGTCGGGCAAAATTTTATTGGCATAAATGCAAAGCTCGGCTACCGTCTGTGTCAGCACCGATACATCCAACTCCCTCACTCAATACCCCCCTTTTTCACAAAAAAGGCAGACGAAAACGCCTGCCGTAAAATCCATCTTAAAAATCAGGTTTAAACTGACCTTGTTTATTTGCCACCTGCGCCGCGTCTAACCCGCCTTGCATCAGGATTTTTTCGTTTTAAATCCGAAAACTTTTCTTCGCTGCACTGCTTAAAGCGGTTCATCATATCTTCAAACGATTGCGCTTCACTCTTAGCCGCTGTCCAGACAAAAGAACTGTCCGGCTTATGTGCCTGACGCTCTCTTCCCTGACGCGCAGGGCGCTTCTGAGCCATATCCTTTTTAGGCTGCTCCAATGCCTTTTTTATGCTAAGGGATATCTTTCCGTTATCCCCAATACTTAATACCTTCATCTTAACCACATCGTTAACCTTAACGTGGTCGCGAATTTCGCTGACATATGTAGATGCTACCTCTGAAATGTGTACCATACCGGTAAGCGAATTGCCTAAATCCACAAAAACACCGAAATTTGTAATTCCGGTAATCTTCCCCTCAACAATTTGTCCGACAGTGATCTCCATTAGTGCCGAAAATCCCCCTTGAAACGAAAAAACCTAATTCCCCGAAATATCGATATAAACCTGCTCATCGGCATAAACATATCCCAAACGCTCTCTTGCGGCTTTTTCTATGATTTCGCTATCCTTACCGCTTTGGAGCAGTGAGGTTAAATAGTCAATCTGGGATATTTTCTCCGCCTTTACTTTTTCAAGCTGTGCTAAAGAATTCTGCTCGTTCACAAGGTTTTGCCAAAGTGTGCAAAGAGAAACAATCATATAAACAGATACAACCACTGCCGCTACGCGAAGTATTATACTGCTCTTTTTCTTATTGTTTCTTTTCATAACTTTACACCTGAGCCAAAAAACGCCTTAAAACCGCCCTTTTAGACTGGGTTGGGTTTAATTGCTTTGGCTTTATTCCTTTTCTTTAGTATACACCATTTAGGCCCCCTCTTTCAAGGGCTTTTTTAAATATTTATAGCAATTTCGTAACTTTTTACGGCAATAAGTGCCTATAACACCTACAGTTTTGCAGAAAATGCCTAAAGTTCTGCGCACAAACGCCGAAATTTGCTTAACAAATCTCCGTAGCAACCGCAAAATCCAGGCTATAGCCCTGCTGAAAACATCCGAAAGGGTGAAATAAAAAGCGATAAAGCCTAAAAATATTGCAAGTAGGATAAAGAATCTGATTTCACCGTTTGAGAATGCAAGAAACAGTAAAAATGTAATAAAGGCTATAACTTCAAAATAAATTATATCCTCTAAAAAAACAGAAAAATTGCTGTGGCGGAAGGCTCTGCGAAGGGCTTTAAAAACGGTGTAAAAAAGGGCATAGCCTATTCCGAAAAGAAACGACACTAAAAAGGCCAGAAGCTGCCCCGAATTGCTTATTTCCCACATCGGTGTTACCTGAAAAGTTTACCTAAAAAGCTACCCTTTTGCTCGTGTTGTGTATAAACCACCGCAATGATATTTCCAACTGCTGAAAGGTCGCCCTTTTCGGTATTGAAATTACCGATTTTAAGCCCTTCGCCCCGCACCGTGATTATTCCGAGTGAGGTTTCGGCATTTATGGTATCATCGGTAAAATTCAAAACCTCCCTAACACCGCTTAAATTTATTGTTTTCCGGTTTTCTATTATTACATTATGTGTTACGCTTTGCTCATTCATAAAATATCACCCGTATAATCTATGCGGATAATATTTTGGTTATGAGTTCAGTCGACAATTTTATAAAGATTTTCGGTTTCTTCACGTTTTACCGTTTCCTTTACCGATAATACCTCTATTTTTACATTTCTTGTGCCGAAATTAATTTCAATTATATCGCCTATTTTCACATCGTATGAGGCTCGTGCAGTTCTGCCGTTAACCGATACTCTGCCACCATCGCACGCTTCATTTGCAACGGTGCGGCGCTTGATAATTCTTGATACCTTTAAATATTTATCGAGTCTCATAAAGCCTCCTCCCACGAAAAAAGCCGCCCGAAACGGCGGCTTTTTAGGTAAAATCAATTATTTTGCAACAACGTCTTTTAATGCTCTGCCAGCCTTAAATACCGGAACCTTAGAAGCAGCGATTTCAATCTGCTCTTTTGTCTGAGGATTAATGCCGGTGCGGGCCTGGCGCTCACGAACTTCGAATGTACCGAAACCAACAAGCTGGATTTTGTTTCCTGCTTTAAGCTCAGCGCCTACAGTTTCGATAAGAGCTGCTAATGCCTTGTCAGCATCAGCCTTTTTGATGCCAGCCTTTTCTGCAATAGCTGCAACCAATTCTGTCTTGTTCATTATGAGTTACCTCCAAATTTTTTATTTCTAACGGAAATTTCCGTTTGAATGCTAATTATGTTTAATTTCGTCCCACAGCCTGTCCAATTCCTCAAGTGTAGCGGTTTTCATATCGATACCTCGCTTCACTGCAAGGTTTTCAACAAGCTCAAATCGGTTTATAAACTTATCGGTAGCAAGGCTCAGCGCCTGCTCGGAATTGATTTTTAAAAACCGCGACAGATTTACTGCCGAGAAAAGCAAATCGCCGAATTCCTCTGTTATCTCGGCTTCATTACCGCATTCTATTGCCTTTTTAAGCTCTGCGGTTTCCTCTTCGATTTTTTCAGCCGCACCGCGATAATCTTCCCAATCGAAGCCTGCCTTAGCGGCTCTTTTCTGAACCTTAGCCGCCCTCATTAATGCAGGGAAGGCGCGTGGAACACTTTTGAGTGTGTCGGTTACGGTATGTTGAGCCTTTTCCTCCATTTTAATTTTATCCCAATTTGATAAAACCTCTTCACTCGAGTCCACCTTAACTTCACCGAACACATGCGGATGTCTGAGTATCATCTTGCGGGCAACCGTATCAATAACATCAGAAATATCAAATGAGCCTTCCTCACTCGCAATCTGTGAATGAAGGGCTATCTGCAAAAGGACATCTCCGAGTTCTTCACACAAAGCACCGTCATCCGAGTTGTCAATAGCGTCGACGGATTCATAAGCCTCTTCCAAAAAATCATTCCGGATAGACCTGTGTGTCTGCTCCCTATCCCATGGGCAACCTCCCGGAGCGCGAAGCATACGAATAATTTCTATGAAATCTTCAAAACTCAGTTTGACCTTCTCGTCCACCATATCTAAATTTAACATATTTTCTCCAATAAATCAATACAAATTGTGAAAATTCACATCATTTTACCTTAAATTCTGTGTTTTTACCAAATTTTAACCCTGTAATTAGTCTTTTTCACAATGAAAAAGATAAATTCTCAGCCTTTTACAGTGGTTTAACAGGAAACAATTTCCTCAATAACCGAGTTTAGAGCGCTTGTCAGCACATCCTCAGCTAAAACATTCAGCTCACGGTAGTCTCCGGCGGCATCGTTTCCTGCATCGTCAGAGATTTTTCTCACACTTGCAAATTTTAGTCCGTAAGCATTGGCAACATAGGCAATAGCCGCCGTTTCCATATCGCAAGACACAGCTGCAAATTCATTTTTAAGGGTATCGCGCAGCGCGGCATCACTCACAAAGCAGTCGCCGCTTACCGCAGTGCCGACACGAGCCGACGGAAATATTCCCCTTAATATTTCCACTAAGCCTTCATCGGCCGTATAAATATATTCCTGAGAGGGCTTCTCACATTTTTTATAACCGAGCCCCGTCAAATCGAAATCGTGTTCCAAAAAGCGGTCAGGTATGCAGATATCTCCTCTGGCTACCCCCGAAATTCCACCCGATAATCCGCAGTTGAGTAAAATTTCAGCGCCCCGTTCGGCTAATGCGGTAGCCGCTACCGCGGCATTGACCTTACCTATTCCGCATAGCACCGCCGCGACCGTTTCCAAGCCCACCTTGAATTCATAAGCCTTTCTGCCGCAAATGAGAACTTCCTTGCCGCCAATACTCAGTATCTGCTTTTCTAAAGGCAGAAATTCATCACTATCGGCAATAACTATACCTATTTTTATCTTTTCCATTATTCTTCTTCCGTAAATACTAATTTCTCTCCGCAGTGAGCGCAGAAAACCGCCGCCTCGGTTACAGCCTCGCCGCATTTTGCGCAAAATCGGTTGCTTTTAATTTTGACAATTTCGGCACGGGCTAATTCAATAGCCTCAATTTCGCTTTCAATTTCGGCAATCAGCGCCTTTAACTCATCGGATATTCCCTCATCCGACTTGTAGGTTTCAAAGCACAGTCTTCCGAGTGCATTATAGCTTTTATTAAGGCGGCTTTCCATACTTGCAATATCGTACTTCTGCTTTCCTATAGCCACAGCCTCCTCGGTTTTGTTCTTTGCAACATCAAACATATCCTTAGCTTTTGCTAAAACATCATCTAAAAAATCCATAAAAACCATCCTTTCTGCTTCTATTTTATAATATTTATCGGCTTTTATCAAGCGGATATTTTTTATAAAACTCAATTATCCTTTCCTTGCGCTTTTTAAGCTCCTCAAATCCGCTTATGTACTCATACGGATATTTATAATTAAATACCCTTTCTATTGTTTTGCCGTGAGGCTCTCTAAGCTTGGTAACCGCCGATGCACCACACGCGAAAACCGAGTGGGTTTCATCCATAATATAAACATTATAGTACCCCTCATATCCGCGTTTTGCATAGCCGACATTTTCGAGATTCCCCACGGTTTTACTCTGTCTATACATATAATATGGGATTATGTCTGCGCTTGTTAATTGAGCCTTCGCATAGTCAACCATTTCCGAAGCTATCGCCCCTGCCTCAATTTCGGGCATAATACCTTGAACAGAAAGCGCCGAGGCGCGTTTCATAGAAAGAGAGTGCACCGTTACATTCTCGGGGTTCATGGCAATAATTTCATCAACCGTTGTCTTAAAGCCCGAGAGTGTGTCGGTAGGGAGTCCTGCAATTAAATCCATATTTATATTGTTAAATCCTACCTGCCTTGCCAGAAAATAAGCGTCCCTCGTCTGTTTTGCAGTGTGGCGTCTGCCGATAGCCTCTAAAACCGAATCATTCATGGTCTGCGGATTAATGCTAATTCTCGTAGCACCGCCCGATAATATAGACTTAAGCTTATCTTCGTCTATTGTATCAGGGCGTCCTGCCTCGACAGTATATTCGAGTATATCCGATAAATCAAAGTGCTCACTTACACAGTCCATAAGTTCTTTTAACTGCTCTGATGAGAGGGTCGTGGGTGTGCCACCGCCTATATATACGGTTTCTAATTTAAGCCCTATACTTTTAGCAATATCACCCGTAATGCACAGTTCTTGCTTTAACTTTTCAAGATATTGAGGTATCAGCTTTTCTGCCCCCATCACCGAATGTGAAACAAATGAACAGTAGGCGCATCTTGTAGGGCAAAACGGGATTGAAATGTAAAGGCTAAAACTCTCGGGTGAAGACCTTTCGGTTATAGCCCTTTCGCTCTTTGAGGTGATTTTGCAAAGCTCAATTTTTTTATCGCTAACAAGAAGTTCATTTTTAAAATAATCCTCGGCGTAAGTCTCCCCGTTTTCTCTGCAAAGGGAGGAATACAGCTTTGCAGGGCGAACACCCGTTAATATGCCCCACTGGGAAGTATAACCCGTAACAGAGCAAAAGCATTTATAAAGAAGGGTTGCCAAAACGCGCTCCTGCACCTTTTCGATTTTTTCCTTTGAGGATGGTATAATCTCGGCATCAAATGCCGATGAACTATCCCCCATATGAAGCCGGGCATATGCTTTGTTGCCACATATTTCGGTTACTGCATAAATTTCATCTGCCTCAATATAATCCAAAATATTAATTTTGTGAAAGGGCAGAAAAAGTCGGCAAAGTTTTTCGGTTTCATAGTTAAAACCGTGGTTAATGTTACATAAATTCATAATTCAATCTCATAAACCGATTATATTTCTTTTCATAAAAGAGCGTTGTTGCGCTGTCGTGCCCAGGGTAGAGCTTATAGTCGGTATCCATTTCGGCTAATTTTTTAAGTGTTTTCAGCATTTCACAGGTGTTTGAGGTAGGGAAATTAGTGTTGCCTATGGTGCCTTTAAAAAGTGTATCACCGCTGAACATATGCTCCCCTAAAATATAGCAGACACTCCCTTTTGTGTGCCCGGGTGTTTCTAAAACACAAATTTCCTGTTCGCCTAAATCTATTTTATCACCTTCAGCAACCGTTATATCTGCCTTAATAGAAAAATCAAATCCAAAAATCATTCCCGATAAATTGACCTTGGGGTCTTTTAAAGACTCGGCATCTTCCTTTCCTATAACAATAGGACAGTTCCAAATCTGTTTTATAGCATTTACCCCTAAAATGTGGTCTATATGGCAATGTGTCAGCAGAATGTATTTATGTTTTTTATCGGTGCTTTCTGTAACAAAATAAATTAACTCATCGCTTGTATCGGCAGGGTCGACAACAAATGCAAAATCCTCACCCGATACGCAATAGCAGTTGGTTGCAAGTTCGCCTAAGTTAAGACAGTTTATCCTCAAGCCCTTTTCCTCCATATAGCAGTATCAAGAATAATTGTTACAGGACCATTATTAAGCAGGTCTACCTTCATATCTCCGCCAAAAACACCCTGCTGAACCTTTTTTACGCCTTCTTCGGCTAATTTTTTACAGAAATACTCATACATTTCGTTTGCTTTTTCTGGCGCCATAGCCTTTATGAAGGATGGGCGGTTACCCTTTTTGGTATCGGCACACAAAGTAAAGTTGGAAATCACAAGCGCCTCACCGCCAATATCCAGTAAGGATAAATTCATTTTATCGTCATCATCACAGAAAATTCTGAGGTTAGCGGTTTTCTTGGCTAAAATATCGGCATCGTCGAGTATGTCGGTTTCTTCAACACCGAGTAACACTAAAAAGCCCTCACCTATTTTGCCCTTTATATTGCCGTCTACAGTTACACTCGCCCTGCTTACTCTTTGAATAATTGCTTTCATAAAAACCTCTATTTATTAATTCTTTCAACGCTGAACACACCGGCTAATTTTTCAATATGAGAAATAATATTTTTAAGGTGAGTCAGTCCCTCGGTGCTGACCGTTACATCAATAAGACAGTTGCCACCCTTTAGCGACCTTGCATTTACGCTGTGAAGAGATACATGCATATTGTAAAGTGTGGCGGTAACCTCGGCAAGCAGACCATCGCGGTCGATACCCATAATCTGCAAGGAGGAGGTGAACATTTTGTTTTTACTTCCCTCTGCCCAGTGTGCATTTATCCATCTGCCCGGTTCATCTGCTTTGGTTATATCCTTCGGAACATTTATACAGTCGCGCTTATGAATGGATACACCGTGCCCTCTTGTTATAAAGCCGATGATATCATCCCCCGGCAGCGGCGCACAGCACTTTGAAAACTTTATAAGACAGTCATTAAGTCCGTCAACTATAACGCCGTCGGTTGAGGTTCTGTGATTAATCGGCACAATTTCGGGTGCTTCGGGTTTAACCGCCGCGCGTCTTAGCTTCTGATAATCGTCCTTAATTCGCGGCATAATTTTGGAAAGAAGAATTCCGCCATAGCCTATAGCCGCATAAAATTCATCGGTGTCGGTAAACTTGAATTTTTTGGCAATATCAGAGATAAAGTCCTCAAACTCATCATCAGCAAAGCTCATTAAATTACGCTTAAATTCGCTTTCAACCTCGTTTTTACCGTTTTCAATATTCTCGGCTCTCTTTTCCTTTTTAAACCATGAACGGATTTTAGCCTTTGCCTGATTAGTAACTGCGATATTCAGCCAATCTCGGCTGGGTCCTCTACCCGCCTGATTAGAGGTTAAAATTTCGATAATTTCACCCGTGTTTATAACGTGGCTTATGGGAACTATCTTGCCATCCACCTTAGCGCCGACCATTTTTATACCCACGGCGGTGTGGATAGCAAAGGCAAAGTCGATAACGGTTGAGCCCACAGGCAGATTTATAACGTCCCCTTTAGGCGTTACGGCAAAAACATCGTCCTGCGCCAAATCAACCTTTATATTACTGATGATTTCGGAAGAGTCCCCTGCGGTTGACTGATTTTCAAGAATCTGACGAACCCACGCTAACTGCTCCTCCATTTTATTGTTGTTTTCTTCAATTCCCTCTTTGTATTTCCAGTGCGCCGCAATACCGTACTCGGCTGTATGGTGCATATCGGCAGTTCTTATCTGAATCTCAAAGGGAATTCCCTCTCGACCGATAACCGTTGTGTGCAGCGACTGATACCGGTTGGGCTTGGGCATCGAGATATAGTCCTTAAATCTGCCGGGAATAGGGCGGAACATATCGTGCATAATACCCAGAATGTTATAGCAGTCGGTAACGGTGTCGGTAATAATTCTCAGCGCATAAATATCGTAAATCTCATCGAAATCCTTACCCTGAACAAACATTTTGCGGTAAATTCCGTGAATTGATTTAACCCGCGACTGAATAGAAATATTAACATTTGGTGCCACACTACGCAGCCTTTCTTCAATTTTATCGCTTATTGAGTGCAGTATTCTTTCTCGGTTTTCACGCCTTACCTTTAACAGCTGTTCAATCTGTTCATAGGCAATGGGGTCGAGGTGCTTTATTGATAAATCCTCAAGTTCCTCTTTTATGGTGCGGATACCGAGCCTGTGGGCAATGGGCGCATAAATTTCGAGTGTTTCCACCGATTTTTCAAGCTGCTTATAGTCCGACATAGCGTCGATTGTACGCATATTGTGAAGTCGGTCGGCAAGCTTTATAAGAATTACGCGGATATCCTCTGCCATAGCCATAAGCATTTTGCGAAGATTTTCTGCCTGCTGCTGTTCCTTTGTGGTATAGGTAATTTTGCCAAGCTTTGTAACGCCGTCAACAATATGCGCTACCTCTTTACCGAATTTTTTCTTTACATCCTCTAAGGTAATGTCGGTATCCTCAACGGTATCATGCAGAAGCGCCGCCGCTACCGACTGAGAATCCATACCGAGCGTTATGATTATTTTGGCGACATTGTATGGATGCAGATAAAACTCCTCTTTTGAGGAGCGAAGCTGACCCTTATGAGCCTCAACACACCATTCATAAGCGTTTTTGATAAGCTCGTAATCATATTCGGTTTCCTGAGCATTCAAAAGCTCTACCAACAAATCATAATTTTGCTTATAACTGCTATCCATTAATGCCACCTCCTAATCGCTTTAAAATGTGTGAATTTTCTAAATTTGCTTTTTTATCGGGCACTTTCTTTAAATACTTTACATAGTCTATTTTTTTGCGTTTAATAAGACCTAATTCCTCTAAAACATCTATGGCTACGCTGGTCTTGAAAAAGCCGAGATTAGTGATAAAACGCTGAATTACAAGCTGATTGGCTACCGTGCCGTCTATAGCCCTGTACACATTGCCTATCTCCTGCCTTGTAATACCGGGATAACAGCGCTCCTCACCGCATCTGAAGGCATCATAAAGCCTGAGTTCCTTAAAGAACTCATCCTCGTTAACACCCGATTTGCGAATTCCGGTAGCCTTTACCGTTACATTTCGGTTGCCTGCATATTCGTTTACAGAAAGACTTACCGCAACATCGACAATATCACCCACTACAAACGGAAAAGAGACTGTAGGAATGGAGAAGAACATTATCTGAATAGCCGAACCGCCCTTGCTTAAAATAAGCTTCGTGTGCTTGCCACCCGATAACTCACTAATCCTTATAATCTCCAAATTATAAAGCCCGAAAACAGGAGAGGGATTACCCATACCGTAGGGCTCTAACTCCTCAAGCGCATCGGCTAAATCAAGGGTGATTGCCGAAATATTAAGCCTACAGTCGAGCTTAAGTGTTGGAATAACATCGGGCAAAACCTTGGCATATTCATTAAGCGCCTCTCTTAATAAATCGATATTCGCTGTTTTTAGTGTAACACCTGCCGCCAGCTTATGTCCGCCAAACTTCATAAGCAAATTTTCATTTTGCTTTAAAGCATCATAAAGGGAAAAGCCATCTATACTTCTTCCTGAACCTGAGGCAATATCATCGTCTATAGACAAAAGAATTGTAGGCTTACCGTATCTCTCGGTAAGACGTGCCGCAGATATGCCAAGCACTCCGTGGTGCCAGCCGTCCCCCGCTACCACAATAACCGAATTATAGTTATATCCCTTTTGCTCAATAATGCTCTGAGCCGCCTCGTAAACCTCACGCTCCTCATTCTGACGCTGAGAATTCTGCTCCTCAATTAAAGCGGCAAGTTCATTGGCTCTGCCGAAATCTTCGCACAAAAGAAGCTCAAGTGCAGGTATGGGCGAGGACATTCTGCCCACCGCATTAAGCCTGGGCGCAATACCGAAGGCAATTTTACCTGCGTTTACCTCACCTCTGCCTATACCTGCGCTGTTAAGCAGTGCTATAAGGCCCATCTTTTTGGTGTTGTTAATAGCCTTTATTCCCTCTTTTACGACGCATCTGTTCTCGTCCCTTAACGGCATAACATCGGCTACAAGACCGATAGCGAGCAAATCTGCATACTCGGGTAATAATTCCTCGGGCTCACAGTCCTCCAGTGCGCAAACCACCTTAAAGGCAACCATAACACCGCTTATATCAGGAAATTCACAGCCACTGTTTTCTAAATGTGGGTCTACAACCGCCAAGGCATCGGGCAGTCTTTCAGGGGGCAAATGGTGGTCGGTAACAACGGTGCCGATACCTATGCTCTTAGCATATTCCACCTCATCGAATGCGGCTATTCCGTTATCCACCGTTATAATTAACTCTACGCCCTTTTCTTTGAGTAAATCAATGGCGGCATTGTTCATACCGTACCCATCAGAAAAACGGTCGGGTAAATAGTAAATTACGTCGGCATTTCGTTTCTTTAAATAACTGTATAAAAGCGCGGTTGAGGTGATTCCATCGCAATCATAATCACCGAAAACGGCTATTTTTTTATTCGACTCTATAGCACCGTTTATAACCTCTACAGCCTTCACCATATCAGGCAGGTCATACGGGGATGAAAGAATTGGCTCGGGACTAAAGAACATCTCAAGTTCTTCTGGGGTATCATAACCTCGCGACAAAGCAATAAGGGTTAAAAACGGGTCGGTATCACACATTTCGGAAAAGTAAGCCGCCTTGCTTTTATCGGTTGCCGCCACTAACCACTTTTTGTAAGCCATATTCATTCCCCCTCTCTTTTTTAATTAATTTATTCTACCACTTTTTTAAAGCTTTTGCAAGAAAAGGCTATAATTATATAAATATATTTATAAAAATGCATTAAGTTCTTGCCGAAACAGAGTATTTGTGTTAGAATATTAAAGATAGTACTTTCCCAAAGGAGTTTATATATATGGAAAACGAGAAGAAACGAGTTTTAAGCTGCATTCAGCCGAGTGGTATGTTAACCCTTGGAAATTATCTCGGTGCGCTTAAAAACTGGAAAAATATGCAGGAGGAATTCGACTGCACCTTTGCCGTAGCCGACCTGCACGCCATAACCGTGCGTCAGGAGCCCGCAAAGCTCAGAGCCCAGATTTATTCAACTGCGGCTTTACTTTTAGCACTTGGCATAGACCCCGAACAGAATACGCTGTTTATTCAGTCCCACGTGGCTGCCCACTCGCAGCTTTCGTGGTTGCTTTCCTGTTATACGCAATTCGGTGAGCTTTCACGTATGACACAGTTTAAGGAAAAATCTGCAAGACACGCCGATAACGTAAACGCAGGACTATTTACCTACCCCGTGCTTATGGCGGCAGATATTCTCCTTTATAAGCCCGATTTAGTGCCGGTAGGCGCCGACCAGAAGCAGCACCTTGAAATTGCCCGTGATATAGCCACACGTTTTAACGGTTTATATGGGGATGTCTTCACAATCCCCGAGCCGTATATCCCGAAAACAGGCGCGAGAGTAATGTCGCTTCAGGACCCGGCCAAAAAGATGTCTAAATCCGATGAAAATGTAAACGCCTGGGTTGCTATACTCGATAGCAGGGACGATATTATCCGCAAATTCAAGCGTGCCGTAACCGACAGTGAGGCGTGTGTTTGCATAGGCGACGAAAAGCCGGGAATTAACAACCTTATCGGTATCTATTCCGCCATCACAGGAAAAACCGCCGATGAGATAACAAAGGAATTTGAGGGCAAGGGCTACGGCGACTTTAAGATGGCTGTAGGCGAAACGGTAGCCGATGAGTTACGCCCCATTAAAGAAAAATATGAAACCTTTATAGCCGATAAAAAGCAGCTTGAGGATATCTACAAAAACGGTGCCGAGCGCGCAGGATATGTCGCCCGCAAAACACTCGGTAAAGCCATGAAAAAGGTAGGATTTGTTTTATGATAGGTTGCCTTGCAGGTAACAAAAGGGTAAATGAATCGCTTAAAAATCTGATAGATGATGCCCACCTGCCCCACGCCATTATTATTGAGGGTGATGAAGGTACGGGCAGACACACTCTATCTTTCTATATAGCCAAGGCTTCGCTCTGTAAAGGGGATAACAAGCCCTGTGATGCCTGCCGCGACTGTATGCTGACTATCGCGCACAATCATCCCGATATCGAATTTTTCGCCCCTGAGGATAAGAAGAAATCCTTAAGCGTTGACCAGGTGCGAAAAATTAAAGCCAATTCCTTTGTGAAAGCCCACAGAGGCGGCAAAAAGGTGTTCATTATCGATAAGGCAGATGCCCTTTCCGAAAGTTCCCAAAATGCACTGCTCAAAACTATTGAGGAGCCGCCTCAGGATATTCTCTTTATCCTTATTTGTGAATCGTCGCCAAGGCTGTTGCCCACAGTTATTTCGCGTTGTGCTATATTTTCCCTCTTTCCTCCCGAAGAAAATGAGGCACTCGAATATATTAGGAGCCACACTAAAAAAAGCGACGAGGAAATTATAAAAGCACTCGGTATTACCCACAATAATATTGGCAAGGCGCTATCCATTTTAGGTAAACGAAAGAGTGAAAAAAGCCACCTTGCTGAGAAGTTTTTAAACGGTGTGCTCGAATATGACAGTGCCGTAAATCTAATGCTTTTATTAAAGCCACTCGAAAAGGACCGTGTTAAAACGAGCGAGTTCATAAGCGAACTAAAACTTATTACTGCGGCAAAAATCACCGAAAACACAGGCAATAAACCATATCTTAAAAATCTTATAAAGATTTACGAAACAGTAAGCGAAATGGAAAGCTTGCTCGTAACCAATATTAATTTACCGTTATTTTTTGCTACACTTATTTCTAGTCTAATTTAAGGAGAAATCTATGACACAGGTCGTATCTATAAAATTTAAGCAGGACGGCAGAATTTATTATTTTGACCCTGAAAAAATAACCTTAAACGACGGGGACTATGCCGTTGTTGAGACCTCGCGCGGAATTGAATGCGGTCTCGTGTGCAAAGGCAACCACCTTTTGCCCGACAGTAAAATTACCGTGCCGCTAAAAAAAGTAATCCGCATAGCAGACGAAAAGGATATAAGCCGACTTCATGCCAATCGCAAGAAAGAGAATGAGGCATTTGACGAATGCCTGAAGCTCATAGAAGTGCACAAGCTCGAAATGGATTTAACAAGGGTGGAATATTCCTTTGACGGCAGTAAAATTATTTTTTATTTCACAAGCGAGGGCAGAGTGGATTTCCGCGAGCTTGTAAAGGACCTTGCGGCTAAATTCCACACAAGAATAGAACTCCGCCAAATCGGCGTTCGAGACGAGGCCAAGATGTTAGGCGGAATAGGACTATGCGGTCAGCAATTTTGCTGCTCAAGATTTTTAAGCGATTTTCAGCCTGTGTCTATTAAAATGGCAAAGGAGCAGGGCTTATCACTCAACCCCACCAAAATCTCGGGCTCATGCGGCAGACTTATGTGCTGCTTAAAGTACGAGCAGGATGCCTATGAGCACTTAATTTCGGTAACACCCAGCATTAATTCTACCGTTAAAACATCAAGCGGCAGGGTTGGTACCGTTACCGATGTTAACCTGATTACAGGCAATATTATGGTGAATTTTGAGGATGCTGAATTCCCTGTAAAACTCAATCGCCGCGATGTTCAAATTCTCTCTCACGGCAAAAAAAAGAAGCCTAAACCCGAAACAGAAAAATAATACTTGATTTTTCTGCGTGTTCTTGCTACAATTAGTTCAGTGGGGATGCCACATATTATCTGTATGGAGGTGTGTTTAATGGCTTACAAAATTTCTGATGAATGCATTAACTGCGGTGCTTGTGCAGCAAACTGCCCTGTAGAAGCTATTGCTGAAGGGGATGAGCACTTCGTAATCGATGCTGATGCTTGTATCGACTGCGGCGCTTGTGCTTCAGGTTGTCCCGTAGAGGCAATTTCTGCTGAATAATTCAGTACATAATTAACCGAGGTGCAAACCTCGGTTTTTTGTTTGTCCATAAATATTAAGGTGATAAAATAAATTTACCAAAAAGAAAACCTACAAGGCTCAAAAATACGTTATAAGGCCCAACCATATCCATCTGCTTATACGTGTTTTTAACCATAACGGACCGTCGGGGGACGCCGGTCCCTACTATTTAAATTTACAGTTGTTACCCCCGACTATGAAAATCTTTTTAATTTTAATGGGTTTATTGTATTTTTTTGCATACCCAATCATTGACCTTGTACCCTTACTTTTTCCATTCCAAAAACAAATAACATAGTCGCTTATTTCTGCCATTTGTTTGTTTCGTCTTGGTCCTGCACTTTTGCCGTAGGTCCTCCAATCGGCAGGATGTCTTTCAATCTCTAGTCCGTTTTCCTTTGCATAGCGTTCCCCTAAAGCATCAGCACCACTAGCGCCACCCGAAACGATAATAATATTGTTTTCCTTTCGGATATTTGACAGGCAAAAATCAATATATACTTTTGCCTCCTCGTAATTATTGTAATCCCTGCAACCTGCAATAATAACCCTTTTAACCATATTCATCATCCTCTATATATGTAGATTATTAAATTATATAATGTATTAGTCTATATGTAAAGAGAAATAATAAGATACTATCTAATTAAAAAACAAGTTATGGAGAAGTATCTTATGATTAAATTAAAGGTTTTAGATTTATTAGAGAAAAAAGGTCATACAAAATATTGGTTATACAAGCAATTAGGAATGAGTTATCAAAACTTTAGTAAGATGGTAAACAACCAAACTAAATCTATTAGATATGAAAATATTGAAACTATTTGTTTGTTACTTGAATGTACACCAAATGAACTTTTTGAAATTACTATAGAATAATATGAATTTACCAAAAAGAAAACCTACTAGACTTAAAAATTACAATTACAACACCCCAGGTGCATATTTTATAACGGTATGTGTTAAAGACAGAAAGAATTTATTGGGTAATATCGTAGGGACCGGCGTCCTCGACGGTCCGCAAAACATATTATCAAATTATGGAAAGATTGCAGAAAAGCATATTATTAAAATAAACAATTTTTATGATTATCTGTCGATTGAAAAATATGTTATAATGCCCAACCATATCCATCTGCTTATACGTATTTTTAACCATAACGGACCGTCGGGGACGCCGGTCCCTACGAATAACGCAATATCACGGTTCCTCTCAACATTTAAAAGATTTTGCAATAAAGAATACGGACGTAACATTTGGCAATATCGCTCGTATGACCATATAGTTCGTGGAGAACTCGATTATAGAGAAATTTGCGAATATATTGAAAATAATCCTGCAAAATGGCAGGAAGATTGTTTTTATTCCGAATAGTTTTTGCATAGATATTGAAATTTCCGAAAAATGTTGTATAATAGACTTATAAAATAACTCTTAAGGAGAATGAATTATGGAAAAAACCGTTTTAGTTGAAATTTCTGCACGTCATGTGCATGTTAGCGAGGCCGACCTCGAGGTTCTTTTCGGCAAGGGTTACAAGCTCACCCCAAAAAAAGACCTGTCTCAGCCCGGTCAGTTTGCCTGTGAAGAGCGTGTTACTGTTGTAGGTCCTAAAAAGGAACTTGCAGGTGTATCTATTTTAGGTCCGTGCAGACCTGCTACTCAAGTTGAATTATCTTTAACCGATGCCCGTTCTATCGGAGTTAAGGCTCCTATTCGCGAGTCGGGCGATATTAAGGATAGCGGTGCTTGTAAATTAGTAGGTCCCTGCGGTGAGGTTGAACTCACAGAGGGTGTAATTGCCGCTAAAAGACATATACATATGACCGTTGCAGACGGTGAAAAATACGGCATTACCGATAAGCAGATTGTATCGGTTAAAATTCCTACAGCTGACAGAAGCCTTATTTTTGAGGATGTAGTAGCCAGAGTAAGCGATAGTTATGCTCTTGCCATGCACCTTGATACCGATGAGGCTAATGCCGCCGCAATTCCCGGCAGCTGCACAGGTATAATCCTTGACTAATCTCGGTATTTATATCCATATACCGTTTTGTGTATCAAAATGCAGCTATTGCAATTTTTATTCCTTTGCCTCAAATGAAGCGTTAAAGGATAAATATTGTGAAAGCCTTATATCAGAAATCAAGAAATGGGGTGCGGAGATTTCCCGCCCCATTTCTTCGGTTTATATAGGCGGCGGCACTCCGACGGCACTCGGTGGGGATAGGCTTTGCGCGGTACTCGGTGCCGTTAATAGCAGCTTTAAGGTTTTAAAGGAAGCCGAAATTACGGTTGAGGGTAACCCTGCCGACGATTACGACATCCTTGCGCCTATTTTAAAAAAAAGCGGCTGCAACCGTTTTTCTTTGGGCGTTCAGTCGGCAAACGAGACGGAACTTGCTATTCTCAGAAGACGCCATTCAAACACCGATGTTGTAAATGCCATAAAAAGCCTTAAGGATAACGGAATTAATAACATTTCGGTTGATTTAATGTTGGGTCTACCTGAAAGCAACCTTGACACGCTGAATAACAGCATTGATTTTGTCCTTTCTTTAAATGCAGATCATATTTCCGCCTATATTTTAAAGCTAGAAGAGGGTACTCCGCTTTATAAAAGTGCACTACCCTTGCCCGATGACGATGCTATCAGCGACCAATATCTGTTTTTGTGCAATAAACTAAGGGAAGCCGGATACAGCCACTATGAAATATCCAATTTCGCGAAAGAGGGTTACCAATCGCGCCACAATTCTTCTTATTGGAAATGCGAAGAATATTTAGGCTTTGGCCCCTCAGCACACTCGTTTTATGAGGGCAAACGCTTTTATTATAAGGACGATTTAATGGGTTACATTGATAACCCCACCCCTATCCCCGATGGTGAGGGCGGAACAAAGGAAGAATATATTATGTTGGGGCTTCGCCTTAAAAATGGCATATCCTCATATGAATTTTTGGAAAAATTCGGGCAGGCTCTGCCCACCGCAATATTTAACAAGGCAAAAAAATTGCAAGAAAACGGATTATGTGATATAATAAATGACAACATTTCCCTTACAGATAAGGGAATGCTTGTTTCAAACACCATAATAAACTATTTTTTAGAGGAAATTTAAAATGAGAACCTATAAGATTCATTTAATTCGCCACGGCCTTACCGACGGCAACCTGAAAGGTCAGTACATCGGTCGTACCGACCTGCCCTTGATTCCTGAGGGTGTAACGGAACTGCAAATGCTAAAGGAAACAGTAGAATACCCTAATGTACCGCTACTTTATTCAAGCCCGATGCTCCGTTGCCGACAGACCGCAAAAATCCTATTCCCCGACAATGAAATTACGGTTATTGATAACCTAAAGGAATACGATTTCGGCGATTTTGAGGGTAAAACAGCGAATGAACTCGAAATTGACCCCGCTTATTTAGAGTGGACCTCGGGTAAATCCTCAGGTACACCGAATGGCGAAGACAATGCCGAATTTGCAAAACGAATTGCGCTCGGCATTAATGAGGTTATCCGCGATATGATGGAAAAAGGTGTTTACCGTTCGGCAGTTATTATGCACGGTGGCACTATTATGACCTTCCTCGCCGCCTGCGGTCTTCCCCGCCGACATTTAACCGAATGGGCAACCGGCAATGGCAGAGGCTACACTATTCTCGTTGACCCCACCATATACGCCAGAACGGGTGCAGTTGAAATAATTGATATAATATAGTTTAAGTCTTCCTTAAATGGAAGACTTTTTTTTATTACAAAACTGTTACCGAATTGTAACTATTTGTAACTTGAAAATAATAAACAATTATCTCATAATTAATTTAAGATTTTTGTCATAATATGGATTTTTTGCTTACTTGAATTATAAAGGGAGGATTTTTATGAAAAAACTATTAGCAATCGTTTTATTCTTAACATTAACCTTGGAGCTTTGCGCCTGCACAAGTGTGGCACCCGATGATAAAGAACCGTATACCGATTTTTTAAGCGGAAAACTGCCCTTTATAAATGACAAAGGTGAAGAAACATATATAACCGATTTTAATTTCTTCGGTGAGGAAACCGCCTATGCGCTTTACGATATGAACGGCGATAGCAATCCCGAACTGTTAGTTAATATGTCCCCCGAGCTTCATATCTTTACCCTTGCGGATAATATGGTAAAGCTCTGGCGTTCCGATACTGCCTATAGCTCTCGTCCGCTTAATAACGGCGCTATTCTATACGAGCGCCACGGTGGAGGCCCTGAACACATAAACTACATATACTATGTCCCCGATTTTTACGGCAATACAAAATATGAAATTAGTTTTTCCTATTGGGAAAGCGACGGTGAAAACCCCGAATGGTATGATATTAACGGTGAAGAGGTGTCAAAAGAGGCTTATGATGCCGTAACAAAACCTATTCTCCTGATCGGAGATAATAAAATAGAGTGGAAACTGATTAACGATAAACCCTCTGAAAAAAATGAGTTCATTAATAATGCTGTTAACGCTTACAATAAATTTTTAAGTGGTGAATTAGCAGCGAAAGATACAGAAAGCAACAAACCCATTTATATAAGTGATTTTAATGGCCCAATTGATATGTCTTACAGTATTTATGATATAAATTTCGACGACACACCCGAACTATTAACACGCTCTTACGGTTTTGATGTTTTTTCATTTAAAAACGGTGAAATTATCTATCTGTATTCATCAGGCAGCTTCGCCCTACACGGCAATCTTGGATTTGCTCTTGAAGACGGACGATTATATTACGCGCTCGATACCACCGGAACAAGCCATACCTTCGTAACTGTTGATAAGGATTTAAATGTTACCGAATTCAACTTTTTTGACGGTGATGATTCCAATAACCCCCTCTATCTTTTCGGTGGAAATGAGGTGTCAAAAGCGGAATTTGATTCTTTAACTGCGCCGTATTTCGCCGCTACCGAGAAAAAAGTAGATTTAAAATGGAAGCCTATAAATAAAAACGAAACCCTGCTTGGTGTTTTAAATGATAATCAAAAATTTATAATTAACGGCTCCTCCTTCACCCTTATGGAATATCTGAATTCGGTAGGCGGAAAATCAGGCTTCAATCCGGTAAAATACACCCTTGTCGACCTTGATTCAGACCTACAAGAAGAACTGATTATTGAATATGGAAATTATTACGGTTTTTTGATTGTTCACTATTCTGAAAGCGATGGCAAACTATATGGCTATGATGAAGTATACCGAGGTATTAACCCTTTAAAAGCTGACGGTCGATTTCGGGGTAGTGACGGTGCCGCTTACGGAAGTATTGGCACTATGAGTTTTATTGAAGGAGAAAAAATTATTACCTACCTCGCCGAATGGGATGATATTGAAAAAATTTATAAAATAAACGGCAAGAGTGTAGAAAAAACAGAATTTGATAACTATATTAAAAATTTTGAAAACACCCCCAACGCAACCTGGATAAATTTTGATTAAATGAATTACAGAATATTTATAACGGAGATAATGTAATGAAAAAACTAATTTGTATTATTCTGTCGCTTTTGGTTTTAACAGTCTGCTTTTGCAGTTGCAAAGCACCCGAAAACAATGATGAAATAAAACCTACTGAAAATACGGAAACGAAAAATGACCAAAGCGAAACCTTGGCGGATAAATTGATTAGGGAGATTGAAACCCGTTATAACGAGGAATTAGATTTACCTGAAAACAGTTCAACCGCCGGAATGTGTTCTGTTTCCAATAAATATACTGCGAAATGGAAAGAGGTTGCCGACCATTGCTATGATAAAATTATGAATTATAACGGCATTGTAGCAGAAAGCGAAGACTACTACACCTCCGACGATTTGCATACCTTTGTTTCAAATATGAAGACCAGTTGGGAACTTTACTACAAAGAACAGTGCGATAATTACCAAAAAACCTTGGCAACAATTTATAGCAGAGGTTCGGTAGTGGGTACGATTTTTGCGAATTACCAGTATGAAATGCAAAAGGAATGGGCTTTACAGCTCGTGAGCATTTGTCAACATATTGGTTTAGATTTGGAATTTTAAAGGAAGTGATTATTTTGCTAAAAAAGCTTTTAAAAATTATTATTCCTATTATTCTTTTATCTCCGATTATTGTGTATGTCGCCATTGTAATTACAAACAACTGCATCGCCGATAAAATAGAAAAGGATTTAATCAAATATGATTTACCTGCGAACACCGTTTTGGTTGACTCCGTCTCTGCTGCGGGTAAGCTTGTAGGTAGTGGCAATGGTATGCAGTATATGGGCTCCATTCTTGTCAGTTCGGATTTAACAGAACAAGAAATTTCCAAACATTACGGTAAACAATTCGATTTTATCGAGGTAAGACACCAAGAAACTGAAGCCCTTGATTTTATTATGGCGAATAAACACTTTAAACGATTAAAAGATACCAATGTTAATACTTATTATTCGGTTACCTGTTGGGACGAAAATACAACCGAGCATTTTAACGACTTTATCATAGCTCTGCTTGATTTAGACCTACGTGCACATTAATTTAACGATTAGAGAACAATATTATAGTCAAAGTATTTAAGCTAAACGCTCATTACTTCTTCACTCTTACCTCTTACTTATTACCTATCATAAAAAAGACCTTACCAAGCGGTAAGGTCTTTTTTTGATTTAGTCCCCACATCATAAGGCTGTTTTCCAGACTTGCAATGTGAGGACCAAAGGTTGTGTTATTTAATTTACACCTTAGAGAAATTAGATTAACTCGATAATTGCCATTTCTGCGGCGTCGCCTCTGCGAGGACCGGTTTTAGTAATACGGCAGTAGCCACCGTTAGTACCTGCATACTTAGGAGCGATTTCGTCGTAAAGCTTCTTTACAACATTCTCCTTAGTAATGAAGGCTAAAGCCTGACGCTTACTGTGAAGGCTATTATCCTTTGCGAGTGTAATATATTTCTCTGCCACCGAACGAACCTCTTTAGCGCGGGTAACTGTGGTTTCAATCTTTCCGTTTTCGAAGAGGAAGGTAACCATAGCTCTGAGCATTGCGGTTCTGTGGTCGCTGGTTCTTCCAAGTTTTCTTGTACCTGGCATTATACTCACTCCTTTTTTAGTGTGATAGGCCTATTATTCTACTTCTTTTTTGAGGGTAAAGCCGAATGAATCGAGCTTTGCAATAACCTCTTCTAAAGACTTACGGCCAAGGTTTCTGACCTTCATCATATCCTCTTCGGACTTTTCAATAAGGTCTTCAACCGTATTGATTCCTGCGCGCTTTAAGCAGTTAAAGCTACGAACAGATAAATCAAGCTCCTCGATAGTCATATCAAGAACCTTCTCCTTATCACTGCTACCCTTTTCAGCCATAAAGCTGGTGGTGTCGGCAGCGCAATCCGAAAGATTGAGGAAAAGTTCGAAATGCTCTATAAGGATTTTTGCGGACATAGAAACGGCCTCATTTGCCTTAATGGAACCGTCGGTCCATACCTCTAATGTAAGCTTACCTTTATCGGTAACCTGACCTACACGGGTATTATCAACTGTGAAGTTAGCTTTTAACACAGGGGTAAAGATAGAGTCAACCGGAATTACACCGATTATCGACTGTGTCGGTTTGTTAAGCTCCGAGGGAACATAACCGCGGCCACGGTCGAGTGTCATTTCCATATTGAGCTTTGCGCCCTTATCAAGAGTTGCTATATGAAGCTCGGGGTTGAGAATTTCTACCTCACTATCAGCCTTAATATCGGCGCCTGTAACAGTGCAGGGACCTTCAGCCTCGATGTAAACAGTTTTTGTTTCCTCACTGTGAAGCTTTGCAATAAGACCTTTAATGTTAAGAACTATTTCAGTTACATCTTCTTTAACACCTGGGATGGTTGTGAACTCGTGAACAACACCATCAATTTTAATGGTTGTTACAGCAACACCGGGAAGTGTTGATAAAAGCACTCTGCGCATACTGTTACCTAAAGTAATAGCATATCCGCGCTCAAGCGGCTCCATCACGAATTTACCGTAGGTGCCGTCTTCTGATAATTCCAGCGTTTCAATTCTGGGCTTTTCAATCTCTATCATTTAAAAGCTCCATTTCTCCGCACAAGTGATTTTAAATCTGGTATTTTGTGCGGCAAATACCAAAATAAACAGAATTTTATTACTTAGAATAGAATTCAACGATAAGCTGTTCCTCAACGGGAGCTTCAATCTGAGCGCGCTCAGGAAGATTTACAACCTTAGCTGTAAGGGCGGTCTTATCAACATCGATCCACTCCGGAACGGGTTTAGAACCGTTTGTTTCAAGTACAGCCTTAATCTTCTCACTGCTCTTGCTCTTTTCGCAGATAGCAACTGTTTCACCGGCTTTTAAAAGGTAAGAAGCGATATCTACACGCTTGCCATCTACCTCAAAATGACCGTGTCCAACAAGCTGTCTTGCTTCTGCACGAGATGAAGCAAAGCCTGCTCTGTAAACAACATTGTCAAGACGGCTCTCGAGAATCTGTAAAAGGTTTTCACCGGTGATTCCCTGCTTTCTCTCAGCTATTTCAAAATAGTGATGGAATTGAGCCTCCTGTACACCGTAAAATCTTCTGGCTCTCTGCTTAGCACGAAGCTGAATGCCATATTCTGAAGACTTTTTACGGCCCTGTCCGTGTTGGCCGGGTGCATAAGCACGGATACCAACGGAACACTTATCGGAATAGCAACGCTCGCCCTTTAAGAAAAGCTTCTGTCCTTCTCTACGGCAAAGCTTGCATACTGCTCCAGTATATCTAGCCATTTTTTTACCTCCAATTAAATTCGGTTACACGCGTCTTCTCTTCGGAGGACGGCAACCGTTGTGCGGGATAGGAGTTACGTCTTTAATCATAGTAACTTCAAGTCCTGCGGACTGTAACGCACGGATAGCAGCCACACGGCCTGCACCCGGACCCTTAACATATACTTCTACTGTTTTGAGGCCGTGCTCCATAGCAGCCTTAGCTGCGGTCTCTGCTGCAGACTGAGCAGCAAAGGGTGTGGATTTACGTGAACCTCTGAAACCGAGTTCTCCGGCGGAAGCCCAAGAAAGAGCATTACCCTGAGTATCGGTGATAGTGATAATAGTATTGTTGAAGGTCGACTGGATATGGGCAGCACCACGTTCAATATTTTTCTTTTCGCGTCTACGGCGTGTTGCAGTAGTCTTAGTAGCCATATTATCTTCCTCCTACTTATTTCTTCTTGTTAGCTATAGTCTTCGCCGGACCTTTTCTGGTTCTTGCATTAGTCTTTGAACGCTGTCCGCGAACAGGAAGACTCTTGCGATGACGAAGTCCACGATAGCTTCCAATTTGAATAAGTCTTTTGATGTCAAATGCAACGGTACGGCGAAGGTCTCCCTCTACCTGAAGGTTATGTTCGATGTACTCACGCAATTTTGAAATTTCATCTTCTGTTAAATCTTTACAACGGGTATCAGGATTGATGCCGGTCTTTGCAAGGATTTCTTTTGATGTAGTAAGACCGATTCCGTAGATATAAGTGAGTCCGATTTCAACTCGCTTCTCGTTCGGAAGGTCTACACCGCTAATACGGGCCATTATTCAATGCACCTCCATTAAAGTTCTGGCGCAGGATTAACCCTGACGCTGTTTGTGCTTGGGGTTCTCACAGATAACCATGATTCTGCCCTTGCGCTTAATTACTTTGCATTTTTCGCAAATCTTTTTTACAGAAGGTCTGACTTTCATTTGGATTTTACCTCCTAAATTTCTTACTGTCTTATTTAGAACGCCAGGTTATGCGTCCTTTAGACAGGTCGTATGGGGACATTTCAACCGTTACCCTATCACCCGGGAGTATTCGAATGTAGTTCATTCTCAGTTTCCCTGAAATATGGGCAAGAATTTGGTGTCCTCCCTGAATTTCAACCTTGAACATTGCGTTCGGCATGGCCTCCACAACGGTACCTTCAAGCTCTATCATATCTTCTTTTGCCATTATTCTTCCTCCTTATACGCTGAGAAAACAGCGAAAATTACACGCCTTACGGCTTTATCGGATGTTAGTTTTTCTATTTCTACCGAGTGTCCGGTAAATTTAAGGTGCTTCTCATTTTTAAGCTTTGGATTGCTCAAACGGTGATGCTTACCATCACACACAAGCAGTCCCCTTTCGCTTTTTTCGGTTACTACCGAATACACACCCCTATCGTGCCCTGCAAGTGAACATACAATATATCCTACTTCCATCTTTTCCTCCATTAGAGCTTAGTCATAATCTGAGGACCTTCAGATGTAATAGCCACTGTGTGCTCAAAGTGGGCTGACAGCGAACCGTCCTTTGTGAGAACTGTCCAACCGTCGGGCATAACCTTAACATCGGGTTTGCCTGCATTTACCATCGGCTCAATAGCAATAGTCATTCCTGGCAAGAGGCGAATTCCTCTTCCGAGGCTGCCAAAATTCGGAACTTCGGGTGCTTCGTGAAGATTTGTGCCGATTCCGTGTCCTACAAAGTCGCGGACTACGGAGTAACCACGGGCCTCAACATACTGCTGAATAGCATAGCTTATATCACCGATTCTGCCGCCTGCACGAGCCATTTTAATGCCCTCATAAAGGCTTTGCCTGGTCGTGTCAATCAGCCGCTTTGCTTTTGGGTTTATATCCCCTACTGCAAAAGTGGCGGCGTTATCTCCATGATAACCGCCGAACTTCGCCCCGAGGTCTACGCTGACGATATCGCCCGCCTTTAAAACTCGGTTCTTGTTCGGTATGCCGTGAATAACCTCATGGTTTATAGATATACAAGCAGTTGCCGGATAGCCTTGGTAATTTTTAAAGTTGGGTGTGCCACCCTCCGATAAAATATACTGCTCAGCTATCCTGTCAAGCTCGGCAGTGGTAACGCCGGGCTCTACTGCTCTACCTATTAAATCTAATGCTCCTGCCGAAATCCTGCAAGCCTCTTTCATAATGCTAAGCTCTCGGCCGGTTTTTAGAACTACCATAATTAAAGACCCAATGTCTTGAGAGTAAGAGCAGTGGTATCGGCTACCTCTTCCTGACCCTCAACTATTTTGAGCTTACCTGCAGCCCTGTAGTAATCTTTTAAGGGCTCTGTCTGCTTATGGTAAACAGCCAGTCGGTCGGCAATCGTCTGAGGACTATCGTCCTTACGCTGCACGAGTTTCTCTCCGCAAGCGTCGCAAATGCCTTCTTTGGCAGGTTTTTTATAATCTATATGATAACTTGCTCCACAGCCACCGCATACACGTCTGCCCGAAAGTCTTTGCATAATCTTTTCGTCAGCCACCTCAATAGAGAGAGCACAGTCGATTTCTATTCCCATTTTGCTGAGAGCTTCGGCCTGCGGAATTGTGCGGGGGAAGCCATCGAGAATAAAACCGTTTTTGCAGTCGTCCTTACTTAGTCGGTCGGCTATAATTCCGATTACAACACTGTCGGGAACGAGGTCGCCGTTATCAATATAGCTTTTTGCTTTAAGTCCCATTTCGGTACCGTTTTTAATAGCCTCTCTGAGAATATTACCGGTAGAAATGGTGGGAATATTAAACTTTTCACAAATTATCTCTGCCTGTGTGCCCTTGCCGGCACCGGGGGCTCCGAGAAGAATTAATTTCATAATATTACCCCCTTAAAGATTAATCTAAGAATCCTTTATAATGGCGCATCATCATCTGAGATTCAAGATTATTAACAGTATCTAACGCTACACCTACTAAAATGAGTACCGAGGTTCCTCCAATAGTAATTGAAATTCCGCCAACATTTCCGATAATAATCGGAAGTATCGCGATAACACCAAGGAAAAGAGCACCCATTAAGGTAATTCTTGACAAAATCTTCGAAATGAAATCAGAGGTGGGCTTTCCGGGTCTGATACCGGGAATTGAACCGCCGTTTCTGCGAAGATTGTTTGCCATCTCAACCGGATTGAACTGAATTGTTGTATAAAAATAAGCAAATCCGATGATAAGAACCAAATAAAGTACCGCGTATAAAACACCGCTTACACTGAAAAGTGATAAAAATTTAAATAGTGAAGAATCTGTATTCTTCATAAAAGAAAGTATCATTGTGGGTAACATAAGAATGGATGACGCAAAGATTACTGGCATAACGCCCGACATATTAACCTTAATCGGAATATGTGTATTCTGTCCGCCATACATTTTGTTACCGACCACGCGCTTGGCATACTGAACCGGAATTCTGCGCTCCGCATTGGTCATCCAAACGATGAATCCGATTACAATGAGGAAACCGATAATAATACCAATTACTGCAACATATCTTCCAAGCTTTATATAACTCCAAAGAGCTGCAACAGCATCGGGTGCACGTGAAATAATACCTGAGAAAAGAAGAATGGAAATACCGTTTCCTATTCCCTTAACATCAATCTGCTCACCCAACCACATTACGAGTGCAGAACCTGCAGTAAAGCAGAGTGTAATAACAAAACCTGCAAAAATAACAGCCTTTGTACCACTAACACTTAAATAACGGTTTCCGCGCAGATAGAGGAAATACGCAAAGCCCTGAATAAGACCTAAGATAACGGTAGTATAACGGGTAATCTGCGCTATTTTCTTCTGTCCCTCTTCACCCTGCTTTGCAAGACGCTCAAGCGGGGGAATGGCAACGGTTAATAATTGGATGATAATTGAAGAGTTAATGTACGGAGTTACCGACATTGCGAAGATAGCACCGTACTCAAGTCCGCCACCGGTTAAAACCGACAGGTAGCTGAAGAATTCGTTGGTAGAGCTTCCCATAGAAGCCATTAATGCACCTGTATTAATATACAGCACGGGAATTACCGAACCAATGCGAAAGATAAGAATAATAAAGAAAGTGAAAAGAATTTTATTTCTGAGTTCCTTTACCTTCCAGGCATTTCTAATTGTCTGTATCATTATTCATTCACCTCGGCAGTTCCACCGGCTTGGGTGATTTTCTCAGCGGCCGACTTAGAATAAGCTGATAATTTAACGGTTAATTTCTTAGTTAACTTACCGTTACCCAGAACCTTTACCGGAATTTCAGCCTTTTTAATGATTCCCTTTGCCTGTAAAGCAGCAGCATCCACAACAGCTCCGTCCTCAAATACTTCGAGAGCAGCTATATTGATAGCAACTGTCTCCTCGGCAAAAATGTTATTAAAGCCACGCTTAGGGATTCTTCTCTGAAGCGGCATCTGACCGCCTTCAAAACCGAGTTGCTGTCCGCGACCGGCACGAGCCTTCTGTCCCTTATGACCTTTACCGGCAGTTTTACCGTTGCCGGAGCCATGACCTCTGCCTATGCGCTTAGCCTCTTTGGTAGAGCCAAACGCCGGGGATAGTTCATGCAGTTTCATTTTTCGCACCTCCTTGCTTAGTAGCACTGCTTAAAACAGTTTAATTCCGAAGCATTAAGCTTCGATTACCTCTACGAGGTGGATAACCTTAGCAATTTTACCCTTGGTCTGAGCATTATCGGGCTGTGTTACTATGTCCCCGATTTTTTTGAGTCCCAAGGATTCAACTGTAGCGATTTGGTCCTTTTTAGAACCGATAACGCTTTTTACTAACTTAATTTTAAGGCCGGTAGCCTTCTTTGCTCTTGCCATGAGGCTGTCCTCCTTAACCTAAAATCTCTTTAACTGATTTACCACGGATAGCTGCAACCTCGGCGGCATCTCTTAAAGATGCAAGACCGGCTACGGTTGCACGTACTACATTACAGGGGTTCTTAGAACGCAGTGTCTTAGTACGAATATCGGTGATACCAACAGTTTCGAGTACTGCACGAACAGGGCCGCCGGCGATAACACCGGTACCGGGTGCAGCAGGCTTCATAAGAACGCGTCCTGCTCCGAACTCACCCATAACCTCGTGCGGAATTGTTGTGCCCTTTAAAGAAACCTTAATAAGATTCTTCTTGGCATCTTCAATACCCTTGCGGATAGCTTCCGGAACTTCTCCGGCTTTACCAAGGCCAAAGCCTACAACGCCTTCACCGTTACCAACAACAACTAAAGCCGAAAACTTCATAATGCGTCCGCCCTTAACTGTTTTAGATACACGATTAATCGCTACAACCTTTTCTCTTAAGGCCTTGGGATCATCTAATAAAGATATGTCAAATTTTGTAGCCAAAAGTATTCCTCCTTCTCTTTAGAACTTGAGGCCACCCTCGCGGGCACCTTCGGCAAGCTCCTTAACGCGTCCGTGATAGATATAGCCGCCGCGGTCAAAAACAACAACGTCGATATTCTTCTCAAGTGCACGTTTAGCAATTAACTGTCCAACCTTGCGGGCTTCCTCTTTGTTTCCCTTAGCGTCTCCGAAATCCTTTTCAACTGAAGAAGCAGAAACTAAAGTAACACCCTTTACATCGTCTATAAGCTGGGCGTAAATGTTGCTGTTGGAGCGAAATACGTCAAGACGAGGACACTCTGCAGTTCCGCTGATTTTACCGCGTACACGGGTATGTCTGCGGATGCGTGCCTTGTTTGAATCAGGCTTATTAACCATTTTAATACACTCCTTAAATTATTTCTTTCCGCCCTTAGCGGCCTTACCTTCTTTGCGGCGTACATATTCGCCAGCGTATCTGATACCCTTGCCCTTATACGGCTCCGGCAGACGCTTAATGCGAATTTCGGCTGCAAACTGGCCAACCTTTTGTTTATCAGGTCCGGAAACAATTATTGAGTTCGGATTGGGAACTTCAATTGTGATACCCGGAATTTCTGACATAACTACCTGATGTGAGAAACCGAGGTTCATAACTAGGTCCTTACCCTGCTTCTGAACACGGTAACCAACACCGTTAACCTCTAATTCCTTTTTAAAACCGTTTGTTACACCCTCAACCATGTTAGCAACGAGTGTACGGGTAAGACCGTGAAGTGAACGGTGCTCTTTAGCGTCGCTCGGTCTTGTTACGATAATCTCGTTGTTTTCTACTTTAATAGAAATTTCAGGGCTAAATGTGTTTTTAAGTTCGGCCTTAGGTCCCTTAACGGTAACCTCACAGCCATCAATTTTAACCTCTACACCGGCAGGAATTGCGATAGGTTTCTTTCCAATTCTTGACATTGTGACGCACCTCCTTACCAGACAAAAGCAAGAACTTCGCCGCCAACATTGAGCGTACGTGCCTGCTTATCTGTAATTATTCCTTTAGAGGTGGAAAGGATTGCAATACCGAGGCCCTTCATAACCTTAGGCATATCCTCTACATTGGTGTAAATACGAAGTCCAGGCTTGGAAACTCTGCGAATTCCTGTAATAACCTGGGACTTATTAGGACCGTACTTCAATACAATATGAATTACGCCCTGCTTTCCGTCATCAATGACCTGAAAGCTTGTAATATAACCTTCATCAAGTAAAATATGGGCAATAGCCTTCTTTACATTGGATGCAGGTATATCAACCGAATCGTGTTTCGCAGATGAAGCATTACGAATTCTTGTAAGCATATCAGCGATAGTATCGGTGATTTGCATGATGTAAACCTCCTTTAAGCCTTACTTATTACCAGCTTGCCTTCTTAACGCCCGGAATCTCGCCCTTGTAGGCTAACTCCCTGAAGCAGATACGGCAGATGCCGTACTTGCGAAGATAGGCATGCGGGCGGCCGCAGATTTTGCATCTGCTATACTCTCTGGTTGAAAACTTAGCGGGTCTTGCCTGCTTAACTTTCATAGATGTTTTAGCCATAATTCCTTCTCCTTACTTCGCAAACGGAGCGCCCATGAGAGTAAGTAACTCACGTGCTTCTTCGTCGTTAGTTGCGGTTGTTACAAAAATAATGTCCATACCGCGAACCTTGTCAATTTTATCGTACTCAATTTCAGGGAAAATTAACTGCTCCTTAACGCCCATAGCATAGTTGCCGCGGCCGTCGAAAGAATTGGGGTTAATACCTCTGAAGTCGCGAACTCTGGGAAGAGCTGCGTTGAAAAGACGGTCAACAAACTCGTACATTCTTTCTCCTCTGAGTGTAACCTTGGCACCAATTGCCATACCCTCACGGAGCTTAAAGTTAGCTACCGACTTCTTTGCCTTACAGGCAATAGCCTTCTGGCCTGTGATGATGCCTAAGTCCTTGATAATAGCATCGATAATCTTGCTGTTATCCTTAGCATCACCGCAACCTACATTGATTACAACCTTATCGAGCTTCGGAATCTGCATGACGCTCTTATAATTGTACTTTTTCATCAATGCAGGAGCAATATTCTGTTTATATGCGTCCTTAAGCCTTGACATGTCATGTCCTCCTTATCTCTTAAAAGGTTTTACCGCATTTTTTGCACATGCGTTCTTTTTTACCGTCAGCATCAATCTTGTGAGCTATGCGGGTAGGCTTGTTGCACTTGGGGCAAACAACCTGAACTTTACAAGCTCTGATGGGGCTTTCGGTTTCAATTATACCGGATGGATCGCCGGCCTTGCGGGGTTTAACATGCTTTTTAACCTTGTTAAGACCCTCAACAATAACCTTACCCTCTTCCGGACTAACCTCAAGTACCTTACCGGTCTTGCCGCAGTCTTTATCGTCTCCAGTGAGAAGGATTACAGTATCGCCTGTTTTAACGTGAAGCTTATTCATTTTTCTTACCTCCCATTAAAGCACTTCCGGAGCGAGAGAAAGAATTTTTGTGTAATCTTTATCTCTGAGCTCGCGGGCTACTGGTCCAAAAATACGGGTTCCGCGCGGGTTCTTATCCTCACGGATAATTACTGCTGCGTTCTCGTCAAATCTGATGTATGTGCCGTCATTGCGACGAAGACCCTTTGCAGAACGAACTACAACTGCCTTCACTACATCGCCCTTCTTAACAGTACCACCGGGGGCGGCCTTCTTAACAGAAGCTACGATTACATCGCCAATGTTGGCATACCTCCTTTTGGAGCCTCCTAAAACGCGGATGCACATAATTTCTTTTGCACCGGTATTGTCAGCAACCTTGAGGTAACTCTGTTGTTGTATCACAGTGTTTTCCTCCTTAAACTATTTAGCTTTCTCAATGATTTCAACTACACGCCAATTCTTATCTCGTGATAACGGACGTGTTTCCATAATAAGAACTCTGTCGCCAACGCCACAGGTGTTGTTCTCGTCATGGGCCTTAAGCCTAATAGTGTTCTTGATAATCTTCTTATAGAGCGGGTGCTTAACATTGTCTTCAATAGCAACTACAACGGTTTTATCCATCTTGTCACTTACAACGCGACCTGTTCTTGTTTTACGAAGGTTTCTTTCCATGTGTCTACCTCCCATTAAGCGTTAACGCTGTCTTTAAGCTCAATCTCGCGGATAACAGTTTTTACGCGAGCGATATCTTTTTTAACAGCATTTATACTTGTCGGGTTATCGAGCTGGTTAATGGCAAGCTGAAAACGGAGATTAAAGAGCTTCTCTTTAAGCTTTGCCAACTCTTCGTTAAGTTCGGGTAAAGATTTTTCTCTGATTTCTTTTGCATTCATTACTGCTCACCACCCATTTCCTGTTTTGTTACGAACTTGCATTTAATCGGAAGCTTGTTGGCAGCAAGACGCATAGCTTCTCTTGCTAACTCTTCACTAACGCCGCCGATTTCAAACATAATTCTGCCGGGCTTTACAACCGCTACCCAATATTCAGGTGAGCCTTTACCTGAACCCATTCGGGTTTCAGCCGGCTTCTCGGTTATAGGCTTATCCGGGAAAATTTTAATCCATACCTGACCGCCACGTTTGATGTAACGGGTCATAGCAATACGGGCTGCTTCAATCTGGTTAGAGGTGATCCACGCGGGCTCTAAAGCCTGAAGACCGAAATCGCCATGAGATACGGTAGTACCGCGAGAAGCTTTACCGGTTAAACGGCCACGATGAACTCTACGGTATTTAACACGCTTCGGTAATAACATTAGCGGGCTCCCCCTTCCTTACGTTTGTTTCTGCTATCCTGAAGAACCTCACCCTTGTAAATCCAAACCTTAACGCCGAGCTTGCCGTAGGTAGTGTCTGCCTCTGCAAAGCCATAATCAATATCAGCGCGGATGGTCTGAAGCGGAATGGTACCTTCATGATACTGCTCCGAACGAGCAATTTCAGCACCGCCTAAACGGCCTGAAACCATAATCTTGATACCCTTAGCGCCACTCTTCATTGCACGGCCGATAGCCATTTTCATTGCGCGGCGGAAGGATACACGCTTTTCAAGCTGTTCTGCAACGTTCTCTGCCACTAAAGTGGAGTTAACGTCGGGATTCTTAACCTCAACAATGTTGATGTTAACACTTTTGCCAAGCATTTTCTCGCAATTAGCTCTTAACTTTTCGATTTCCGAACCGTTGCGGCCGATTACGATACCGGGCTTTGCACAGTGGATGTTAAGGCGGATTTTCGAAGCGGTACGCTCGATTTCAACCTTAGGCACACCGGCACTCTGCAGTGTTTTCTTTAAATACTTACGGAGGTTATAGTCCTCAACCAAAGTATCTCCGAATACATTGTCGCCTACGAACCAACGGGAATCCCAATTTTTAATTACGCCTACACGGTAACCGTGCGGATTAACCTTCTGGCCCATAATTTAACCTCCTTAATTAATCTTCACGTTCTTTAAGAACGATGGTCATATGGCTAGTTCTCTTCAAAATGCGATGAGCACGGCCATGATCCTTCGGACGAATTCTCTTGAGAGTCGGTCCGGGGCATACAAAACACTCAGCAACATAGAGCTTATTTACATCCATATTGTGATTGTTCTGAGCATTAGCGATTGCTGATGCTAATAACTTTTCTAAATACTCACAAGCAGATTTGGGAGTGAATTTGAGAATAGCCATAGCCTTGTCAGCATCTTGATTACGGATTAAATCCATAACAATCTTCACCTTACGGGGTGAAATACGAGCGTATTTTAAAATAGCTCTTGCTTCCATTGTTTATTCTCTCCTCTCTGCTTATTTTGTGGTTTTTGCACCGGCGTGTCCCTTAAATGTTCTTGTGGGAGCAAACTCGCCGAGCTTGTGGCCAACCATATCCTCAGTTACATATACCGGTACGTGCTTACGACCGTCATGAACTGCTATTGTATGTCCAACGAAATCAGGGAATATGGTTGAGGAACGCGACCAGGTCTTAAGAACTCTCTTTTCACCGGCTTGGTTCATTTCTTGGATTCTTTTCAGCAACACAGGTTGCACGAAAGGTCCCTTTTTAATGCTTCTACCCATTATTATTCTCCTTTACCGTAGACTACTTAGAACGACGCTTTACAATGTACTTGTTGGAGCGGTTCTTCTTGTTTCTGGTCTTATAACCGAGAGCGGGCTTGCCCCACGGTGTTACAGGACCAGGACGACCGATGGGGGATTTACCCTCACCACCACCGTGCGGGTGGTCGCACGGGTTCATTACAGAACCACGAACTGTCGGACGCCATCCCATATGACGCTTACGACCTGCTTTACCGTAATTTACGTTGCTGTGCTCAGGATTACTTACCTGACCTACGGTTGCCATACAGTTTGCAGGAACATTACGAAGCTCGCTGGACGGCAGACGAAGAAGTGCCATGCCGTTTTCCTTAGCCATAAGCTGAGCCATGTTACCGGCACTACGGGCAAGCTGTGCGCCCTTTCCGGGATAAAGCTCAATGTTATGAACGAAGGTACCAACGGGTATATTGTTGAGCGGTAAAGCGTTACCGGGCTTAATATCAGCATCGGGTCCGCTAACTATAACATCGCCTACCTTTAATCCGATAGGTGCGATAATATAACGCTTCTCGCCATCCTCATACTGAACGAGGGCGATGAATGCAGAACGGTTCGGGTCATACTCTAAGGTCATAACGGTAGCATTTACGCCAAAACGCTCACGCTTAAAGTCGATAACTCTGTACTTTCTGCGGTTTCCGCCGCCTCTGTGGCGAACGGTGATGCGGCCATAACTGTTACGACCTGCATTTTTCTTTAAGGGTTCAAGTAAGCTTCTCTCAGGGGCTACCTTGGATAACTCGGAATAATCCATTGTAGTCATGCCGCGGCGACCCGGAGTAGTAGGCTTATAATGTTTAATTGCCATTTGTTTCACTCTCCTATTTTGGCTTAGCGAAGTGCCTTTGCACTTCATACATCACCTGAAGCTTTACGCTTCAAAGGTCAGACGATTACATTAAACCGTCAAAAAACTCAATCGGCTTAGAATCAGCTTTAAGTGTTACAATTGCCTTCTTCCAAGAGGAAGTGTAGCCCTCATAACGACCCATTCTGCGAGCCTTGCCGCGAACTGAAATGGTGTTTACCTTTGCAACCTCTACCTTGAAAAGCTGCTCTACTGCATTAGCGATTTCAATTTTGTTAGCATCGCTTGCTACCTTAAAGGTGTATTTCTTGTCAGCAATTCCTGACATACTCTTTTCGGTGATTACCGGAGCGATAATGATGTCCTGTGCGGTTTTCATTATGCATACACCTCCTCGAATTTAGCTACTGCGCTCTTAACGATTACTAATGTATCGGCATTAATAATGTCATAAGCATTAATGGTGTTAACCTGAGCTGACTTTGTGCCCTCGATGTTTGCAATACTCTTAACTGCAACTGCATTGTTATCAGCAAGAACAATAAGGGTTTTCTTTGCAGCACCGATAGCCTTTAAGCAGTCTGCAACAACACGAGTCTTGTAGGTTTCAAGGGTTAGTTCATCAAGAACGATGATGGAACCTGCAAGTAATTTATCGGAAAGAGCCGATTTGATAGCAAGTCTACGAACCTTTTTGTTGAGAGAGTAAGAATAATCTCTCGGCTTGGGTGCGTGAACTATACCACCGTGTCTCCACTGGGGAGCTCTGGTCGAACCCTGACGGGCATGACCTGTACCCTTCTGTCTCCAAGGCTTTTTACCGCCGCCGGAAACTTCTGTACGGGTTAAAGTGGACTGAGTGCCCTGTCTTCTGTTTGCGAGGTAGTTTACAACTGCCATATGCATAACAACTGCGTTCGGCTTAATGCCGAAAATAGCATCGCTTAAAGCGATTTCGCCGACATTCTTGCCGGTCATATCAACTACTGCTACGTTTGCCATTTAAAACACTCCTTCCATTAAGCTTTAACGCTATCGAAAAGAACAACTATGCCGCCCTTGGGACCGGGAACGGCGCCCTTAACAGCGATTATGTTATTTTCTGCGTCAACCTTGACTACGCTTAAGTTCTGAACGGTTACACGCTCATTACCTAAGTGGCCAGCCATTTTCTTACCTTTGAAAACACGTGCCGGGTCGATAACACCCAACGAACCGCCATGGCGGTGAACAGGACCGGTACCGTGAGACTCTTTTAAGCGTCCGAAGTTCCAGCGCTTAATTACGCCTGCATAGCCCTTACCTTTAGAGGTTCCGCGTACATCAACTGCATCACCTTCAGCAAAAATGTCAGCCTTAATTAAATCACCAACATTTATAGCCGAAATGTCGTCAAGACGGAATTCGCGAAGAACCTTCTTGGGAGCTACATCACCCTTTGCGAAATGGCCCTTCATAGGTTTGTTTACTTTGGAAGCCTTCAAATCGCCGTAGCCTATTTGAACTGCCTCGTAACCGTCGTTTTCAACTGTTTTCTTCTGAGCAACCACACAGGGACCTGCTTCAATTACAGTTACGGGAACAACGTTACCGTTTGCGTCAAAAAGCTGAGTCATACCAAGCTTTTTTCCAACAATTGCCTTTTTCATTGTTTTTATCCTCCTTGGTTATTGGTTGGATTTCTCCAACATGACCACGCCTATATATAGATGTAAGGAAATTAGAGCTTAATTTCAATCTCTACACCGGCGGGAAGCTCAAGACCTGTCAGAGCCTCAACAGTTTTGTTGGAAGGTCTGAGAATGTCGATAAGCCTTTTGTGAGTTCTGGTTTCGAACTGCTCACGGCTGTCCTTATACTTGTGAACAGCGCGAAGGATTGTTACAACCTGCTTTTCGGTCGGTAGCGGTACCGGACCTGAAACACGTGCGCCTGTACGTTTAGCGGTTTCCACAATTTTCTCTGCGGACTGGTCTACAAGTGCATGGTCGTAACCCTTGATTCTGATACGAATCTTCTCTTTTACTGCCATTAGATGTCGCCTCCTTAATTAGTTGGCGGGCAAAACTTACACCTTGCCGCGTGTTTCATTACGCCGCATTATAAAACCGGATTACTGGGGTTGCAGTAAAATCCGGGTACGGCAGACACCTGCCGCTACACTTTCCGACTCGCAAGATGCCGTTAGTGTTCTGGTGCTCATTTCTTTCGCCCGGTTTAAAATCGGACATACTCCGCGGAAATTTCCTAACTCGAGGTTAGCCACCTCCCGCATCAACGCATGACAATACGCATAGCGTACTTGGGTATAATAACACACTTTAAATCAAAAATCAAGTACTTTTTTCAAAAAATAAAAAATTTTTAACTTTTATATTATATATGTGAAAAAATTGGGAGAAACTTCCTTTAGAAGTGTCTCCCAAACGTATTTTTTATGCATCCACCTTCTGAGAACCCGTAGGATTTACGATACTAAAGCCAACATTTACAAGGTGGTCGGCAACACGCTCAAGTCCCGATATTATTGATGAATAATAAGGGCTTACATCGGCGCTGCAGTTCCCTTCGGCAAGTCGTGCAAAGTGGCTTGCTATAAATGCTTTTTTCTTACCGTCAATGGTTTCTTCTAAAGCAGCAAGCTCAGGTAATTCTTCTTTATTTAAGTTTACAAAAGCATCCTTAGATATAGCAAACATTTGCATAATGCTTTCACGCATTTCCGTTATACCGCTATACGCCTTATCGGAAAACCTTATACTCTTATTAAGCATTTCTACACCGATTTCGTGGAAATTCTCAGCGTTATCTCCGATACGCTCAAGGTCGTTAAGAACATGAAAATACGTGCCTATTATTTTTTCATCGCTTTCTTCCACATTGGCAGACAGCTTAATTAAAAATTGGGTTAAGGCACGGTTAGTATAGTCGATAACCTCTTCATTATCTTGAACGGTTTCGCTGTACTCTATAGAGCCATTATCAATAGCAGCAAAAGAAAGCCTTGTGTTTTCCTCTACAAGTGAGAGCATATATTCAATTTCTTTCTTAACCTGCATAAGTGCAATAGACGGTGTTGTTAACAGTCTGTCATCAACATATTTAAGGGTAAGCGTTTCTCCGGTTTCCTTTTTATCCTTAATAACTGCGCAGGAATACTTAACTAACTGCTTTACAAAGGGCAGCAAAATACAGGTGGTAGTAACATTGAATATAACGTGGAAAGCGGATACCCTCATCTGAAGCGACATTTGGTCATCCCCCGGGAAGAGCGAAACCAAAAGATTTACCATTGGCTCCTTGAATATCCAGATTATTGCGGCAAAAATAACCGTTCCGATTGTATTAAAGGTAAAGTGGATAAGAGCTACACGCTTTGAATTAGCATTAGCACCAACCGATGCAAGCAATGCGGTTACACAGGTACCGATATTTGCACCAAGTACGATAAATAGTGCCATATCAAGCGGCAATACACCTGCACCCACCATTGTAATTACAACACCTGTAGAAGCAGACGAGCTTTGAATAAGGGCGGTAAAGATAACACCCACAAGGATTAAAAGTAACGGAAAATCTATTCTTTGGAAGATATCTGTAAACATACCTTCAACAAGCGGATTACCAAAAGCCTGCTCGCTACTCATTACTTCAAGACCTACGAAAATAAGTCCCAAACCACAACAAAGGCTACCTGCAATTTTTACTTTTTCCTTTTTGAAAAAGCCCATCATAACACCCGCAAAGGCAAGCAGGTACATCGCCATATTAAAATAATCATTTTTTAAAGCTACCAATACGCCCGTAATGGTTGTACCAATATTCGCGCCCATAATAATTGGGGTTGCCTGCATAAGCGTCATAACACCTGCGTTTACAAGACCGATAACCATTACCGATGTTGCCGATGAGCTTTGAATAATCGCTGTTACACCCGCACCAATTCCAACACCTGAAAAACGATTGTTACTGATTTTTTCAAGCAAACGCTTCATCCCCGAGCCTGCGCTCTTTTCCAAGGCGTCGCCCATAAAATTCATACCAACTATGAATACTCCAACACCTGCCAATAGCCAGATAAGGCTCTCAATCAACTGCATAACTTCTCCTGAAGATACCATGTTTTTTCTCCTTTTTCTATTTTTTTACAATGAATATTATACCCGTTGACTTTTAATAAGTAAAATAGTATAATATTATAAAGTTCATATAATTTTAGTTATTAAATTATTATAGGGGAGTTTGCTATGACCATACGGCATCTTAAGATTTTTATATGCGTTTGTAAGCACAACAGTATGACAAAGGCTGCCGAAGAACTTTTTATTGCTCAGCCTGCCGTTAGTAATGCTATTGCCGAAATTGAGAAAAATTATAATGTGAAATTGTTCGAGCGTATAAATAAACGCCTGTTTTTAACCGATGAAGGCAAAAGCCTGCTTATAAAAGCACGAGAAGTTATTTCGGCTTTCGACGAATTTGAAGAGCAAGCACTTAATTCTTCAAAAAAGCCGCTTTTAAAAATAGGCTCGTCGCTCACTATAGGTAAGCAGAAGCTACCTTGCCTTTTGCGAAATCTTAAAGAAAGCTTTCCGGATATAGATTTCCAAATTTCCATTAACCAAACCTCAATAATAGAGAATAAAATTTTAAATGGCATGCTTGACTTTGCCTTTATCCAAGGCAAGCCATCCAACCAAAATATAAAATCCCGCCTTGTTGACTGCAACACTTTAATCGCTGTATGCGGCAAAAAATATGGTATGCCCAACACCGTAACACTAAAAGAACTTTGCGAATACGACCTGCTGCTTCGTGAAGATGAAAGTGTATCTAGAGAGTTTTTAGACCATATTTTTGCTCTTGAAAATATAATTGTAACTCCTGTTATGGAATCTATAAGTAACCAAGCGCTAATCTCAGCTGCCACGCAAAACTTGGGCGTTACTATTATGCCCGAAGCGTTACTCACCCGTCAGCTAAACAGCGATGAACTTCGCAAAATAACCGTTTCGGATTACGAGTTCACACGAAACTCCTACCTTATTCACCACAAAGACAAATCCTTCGGCGCTGTTAAAAAAGAAATTTTTGATTTTTGCTATAAAAACTATAAACATAAGCAAAATTAAAAGGAGGATAACTTAAGGCATGCTCCTTTGCGGAGTGTGCCTTAAGTTATATTGTCTGTGACAAAAGAAATTGGGAGACACTTCGTAAGGAAGTATCTCCCAAAGGGTCGCTTTTATTTTTTAGATATTTGTTACTCTGTCCTTAATTTCGGTTTGAAGCATTGCTACGAGCTCGGGAACGGTCATAGAAACAGTTTCGTCGGTGTCGCGGTTGCGGACAGATACTATACCGTTTTCAATTTCCTTGGCGCCTATAATAATCATATAGGGCACTCTAACCTCCTGACGAGCCTCACGAATCTTATAACCAATCTTCTCGTTGCGGTCATCAAGCTCAACTCTGACACCTGCCGCTTTGAGTTCCTCATAAACGCTGTTTGCAAATGCGTGGTCGGTACCGGGCAGGGTCATAACACGTGCCTGAACGGGAGCGAGCCAGGTCGGGAACTTACCTGCAAAATGCTCGGTAAGAATTCCGATAAAGCGCTCGATTGAGCCGAAGCATACACGGTGAATCATAATCGGCTGCTGTTTCTGACCGTTTTCATCGGTATACTCAAGGCCGAAGTTAATGGGCATCTGGAAGTCGAGCTGAATAGTACCACACTGCCAGGTTCTTCCAAGGCTGTCTTCCAAATGAAAGTCAATCTTCGGTCCGTAGAATGCGCCGTCACCCTCATTAATAATATAAGGAAGACCTAATTTTTCAAGCGCACTGCGAAGTCCCTCGGTTGCTGCCTCCCAGTCGGCATCACTACCCATACTATCTTCAGGTCTGGTGGAAAGTTCAACAAAATACTTAAAGCCAAATTTTGAATAAACTTCGTTAATAAGATTTACAACGCCTACAATTTCATCTGTAATCTGGTCTCTTCTCATAAAGATATGAGCATCGTCCTGAGTAAAGCAACGAACTCTGAAAAGACCATGCAATGCACCCTTTAACTCGTGGCGGTGAACGGTACCGAGCTCTCCTGCACGAATGGGTAACTCTCTGTAAGAGTGGGGCTCACTCGCATAAACCATAACGCCACCCGGGCAGTTCATCGGCTTAATGCAGTAGGTATCGTCGTCTATCTGTGTAGAATACATATTATCTTTGTAGTGGTCCCAATGTCCGCTTGTTTCCCAAAGCTTGCGGTTCATAATCATAGGTGTTGAAATTTCAACATAGTCAGCTCTGCGGTGGATTTCACGCCAGTAATTAACAAGCTCATTCTTAAGAACCATTCCACGAGGCAGGAAGAACGGGAAACCGGGGCCCTCATCTGAAAGCATAAAGAGCTTCATTTCTTTGCCTATCTTGCGGTGGTCACGGCGCTCAGCCTCTTCTAAAAGCTTCAAATAATCGTCAAGCTCGGCTTGAGTGCGGAAAGCGATACCGTTAATTCTCGTGAGCATCTTATTGTCCTTATCGTTTTTCCAATAAGCGCCCGACTGCTGTGTAATCTTAAATGCCTTTAAAGCCTTGGTGTAGCAGATATGAGGACCGGTACACATATCAACGTAGTCGCCCTGAGTAAAGAAGCTTATCTCAGCATCAGGGTCTAAGTCTCCGATATGCTCAACCTTGTATTTAGCGCCTCTCTCTTCCATAAACTTAATGGCTTCTGCACGGGGTAGAATACTCGGCTTAATCGGAATATTCTCCTTAACTATCTTGCGCATTTCATTCTCGATTTTTACTAAATCCTCATCGGTAAGCTTGCGCTCTCCCAAATCAACGTCATAATAAAAGCCCTTTTCGGTAGCAGGACCGTAGCCGAAATCGGCTTCGGGATAAAGGCGCTTGATAGCCTGAGCCATAATGTGCGCGGCAGAATGGCGAAGTACCTCGAGTTCTAACTCCTCGGGGCACTCACATACAGTACCGTCCTTGTAAATAATTTTCATAATCTTCCTCCAAATAAAAAACGTCCCTTGTTAAAACAAGGGACGAAATAATTTCCGTGGTTCCACCCAAATTATACATTATATATAATAATGTATCACTTTTGTACCTTTAACGCAGGTTTTACGTTTCGGTTCACCGAACACTCAGGGGTGGTATTCATTTTATCCAACTTTAGCGACTCACACCAAATGCCGCACTCTCTGAAAAGCAAAATAAAACTACTCTTCCCATCAACGCTTTTACAATATAATTATAGCATTAGGTTGCGAAAAGTCAATAGTTTTTATTTCTTTCTTGGATACGGCTTTTCTTCATCGGTAAGCCCTGCTAAATAGTCCATACTTGTCCCCAAGGCTACCGCTACCTTGCGGCATTGTTCAAAGGTTAAATATCTTTTTCCACTCTCGATTTTTGAATAATCGCTTTGGTCAATACCTGTGAGTATTTGCATCTTAATTTGAGTATATCCTTTTTTCTTTCTAAGCTCTCTTAATCTGCTCATAATTCATCACCCAAGATTATTATGGCAAATTGCCCTATTGAAATTAGGGTTAAATTGACCTATAATTAGTTTGATGGGAGGTGAAACTATGGCGAAATTCTGCAAAGAGTGCTATAAAAAGATTTTTGGAAATATAAAAGAAAATGAAAGAATCGCTCTTTCATTTGATAAAGACCTTTGTGAAAGGTGTGGAGAATATAAAAGAACGGTGTTAGGTATTGTTCACGAATCCTTTATTGCAGAAATTATTATCTTCCCTTTCAAATTATTATATAAACTAATTAAATTAATAATAAGGATTTTTTCAAAGAAATAAACCCTGTTCCCATTTCCCTCAAATCCTTTCCCTGAATAAAAAAATCCCGGTGCCGGAGCCTCGGGATTTTTTTATTTAGTTATTCCTTGCCGTAAAGCTCAGCTAATTTCTCAAGATGTGCTCTTGCATTCTTGGATTCAGCCGCAGCCTTATCAAAGAGCTGTTCAGCACGCTCGGGGAATGAACGTGTAAGGGAAGCGTAACGAGCCTCACCTAAGATGAACTCCTTATAGTCTGCAACTGCAGGCTTGCAGTCGATAGACATCGGGTTTTTACCCTCTGCTTTAAGAGCCGGGTTGAAGCGGAAGATGTTCCAGTAACCACAGTCAACAGCCTTCTTCATTTCAGACTGGCAGTTAACCATACCGCCCTTGATAGAGTGCATCTCACAAGGTGAATAGCAGATTACGAGTGACGGACCCGGATAAGCCTCAGCCTCTTTAATAGCCTTTAAGGTCTGGTTCTGGTCAGCACCCATAGCAACCTGTGCTACGTATACGTAACCGTAGGACATAGCGATTTCAGCGAGAGACTTCTTAGCGATAGCCTTACCTGCTGCTGCGAACTGAGCAACCTGACCAATCTGTGAAGCCTTTGAAGCCTGACCGCCCGTGTTAGAGTAAACCTCGGTATCAAATACCATTACGTTTACATCGTTACCGCTGGCAAGTACATGGTCAAGGCCGCCGAAGCCGATATCGTAAGCCCAACCGTCGCCACCGAAGATCCAAACCGACTTCTTGGAGAGGTATTCCTTCTTCTCGAGTACTGCGGGTGCTACAGGACAACCTGCATCTGCAGCCTTTTCGAGTTCGGCTACGAGAGCCTTTGTAGCGGCGGTATTCTTGTCGCCGTCATTAGCGGTTGCAAGGTACTCGTCAGCTGCAGCCTTGAATTCAGCCGATGCTTTATCGGAAGCAGCCATTTCTTTTACCTGAGCGATAAGCTGGTCACGAAGAGCCTTCTGACCGAGGTACATACCGAGACCGTGCTCAGCATTATCTTCAAACAGTGAGTTAGCCCAAGCGGGACCATGACCCTCAGCGTTTACAGTGTAGGGTGATGTTGCAGCAGGGCCGCCCCAGATAGACGAACAACCTGTAGCGTTAGAGATATACATTCTGTCGCCGAATAACTGAGTAACAAGACGAGCATAAGCGGTTTCAGCACAGCCTGCGCAGGAGCCTGAGAACTCAAGAAGCGGCTTCTTGTACTGAGAAGAGATAAGGTTAGCGTTTGTAGCAACCTCAGCCTTTTCGGTAACAGCGCTTACGCAGTAATCAAATGCTGCCTGCTGAGCATCCTGAGATTCACGGGATACCATCTTAAGACTCTTTGTCGGGCAAACGCCAATACATACGCCACAGCCCATACAGTCCATAGGAGATACTGCAAGTGTATACTTGTAATCAGTTTTAATAATCGGCTTCTCAGCAACCTTTAATGATTCGGGAGCATTAGCTACCTCCTCAGCTGTGAGAGCGAACGGACGAATTGTAGCGTGGGGGCAAACAAATGCGCACTTGTTACACTTAGCGCAAGTGTCAGCATTCCACTCGGGAACGAGAACTGCAACGGCACGCTTTTCATAGGCAGATGCGCCCTGTTCAAATGTACCGTCAGCGTGGTCGATAAATGCAGATACGGGCAGTGAATCACCATCCATAAGTGCAACAGGCTTCATAATGCCGTCAACCATCTTAACAAGCTTTGCAGGACCGTCTTCCTTCATAGCCTTTTCGTTATCAACTGCATTTGCCCAGTCAGCCGGAACATCAATCTTAGTGAAAGCAGTAGCACCGGCATCGATAGCCTTGTGGTTCATATCAACAATGTCCTGACCTTTCTTGAGGTAAGACTTTGTTGCGGCTTCCTTCATATACTGAATAGCCTCAGCCTCAGGCATAACCTTTGCAAGTGCAAAGAATGCAGACTGTAAAATTGTGTTGGTACGCTTGCCCATACCTATCTGAGCAGCTAAATCGATAGCATTAACGGTATAGAGCTGAATGTTGTTCTTAGCGATATACTGCTTAGCTTCAGCCGGCATATGAGCGTTTAATTCTTCAGCAGACCACTGGCAGTTAATTAAGAATACACCGCCGGGCTTAACATCGTTAACCATCTTATATCCCTTGATTACATAGGACGGGTTATGGCAGGCAACGAAGTCAGCCTTATTAATGTAGTACGGGCTCTTAATGGGCTTATCGCCGAAACGCAGGTGAGATACGGTGATGCCGCCTGTCTTCTTAGAGTCATACTGGAAGTATGCCTGAACATATTTGTCGGTATGGTCGCCGATAATCTTAATGGAGTTTTTATTTGCGCCAACTGTACCGTCGCCGCCGAGACCCCAGAACTTACATTCGATGGTGCCTTCTGCTGCGGTGTTGGGAGCGGGCTTCTCTTCGAGAGAAAGATTTGTAACATCGTCTACGATGCCCATTGTGAACTGAGCCTTCGGAGCGTCCTTAGCGAGTTCTTCGTATACTGCGAAGATAGAGCTCGGAGGAGTATCCTTAGAGCCGAGACCGTAACGACCGCCGATAACGGTGTCAATCTTTCTGCCTTGACTCGCCAAAGCAGCAACTACATCTAAGTAAAGCGGCTCGCCGAGAGCACCGGGCTCCTTAGTACGGTCGAGGACAGCAATTTTCTTAACTGTTTCAGGAATAGCGGCTACGAAATGCTTAGCAGAGAACGGACGGTAAAGGCGAACCTTTAATAAACCTACCTTCTCGCCTGCAGCTACCATATAATCAATAACCTCTTCTGCAACGTCGCAAACAGAACCCATTGCTATAATAATTCTCTCAGCATCGGGTGCACCGTAGTAGTTGAAGAGCTTATAATCGGTACCGATTTTAGCATTAACCTTGTCCATATACTCTTCAACAATAGCGGGAACTGCATCATAATACTTGTTGCAGGCCTCTCTGTGCTGGAAGAAGATATCGCCGTTCTCGTGTGAACCGCGCATTACAGGATGCTCGGGGTTGAGGGCACGCTTGCGGAATGCAGCCACAGCGTCCATATCGCACATCTCTTTAAGGTCATCAAAATCCCAAACCTGAATTTTCTGGATTTCGTGAGAGGTGCGGAAACCGTCAAAAAAGTTTAAGAAGGGAACACGGCTCTTGATAGATGCTAAGTGAGCAACTGCGCCGAGGTCCATAACCTCCTGAGTATTAGTTTCTGCGAGCATTGCAAAACCTGTCTGACGACAAGCATAAACGTCAGAATGGTCGCCGAAAATGTTAAGAGCGTGCGAAGCTACGCAACGAGCGGATACATGGAACACGCAGGGCAGTAACTCACCGGCGATTTTGTACATATTCGGAATCATAAGTAAAAGGCCCTGAGAAGCGGTATAGGTGGTGGTAAGTGCACCGGCTGCTAGTGAGCCGTGTACAGTACCCGAAGCACCAGCCTCAGACTGCATTTCTACTACATTAACTGTTGTGCCGAAAATATTTTTGAGTCCCTGTGCAGACCACTGGTCTACATAGTCGGCCATCGGGCTTGACGGAGTAATAGGATAAATACCGGCTACTTCTGTGAACGCATAGGACACATGAGCTGCGGCATTATTACCGTCCATGGTTTTAAACTTTCTTGCCATTTGGGAATTCCTCCTTAAATTAATTGGAAAATGCTTTCCATACATAATATATAATACTACTTTTTTGCCGATAAGTAAATAGCAAAATTATTATTTTTACTAAAATTTGCAACAATTTGTTAAATTTTTACCAATTACGCAGTTAAGATATCCCGATATTTGCTCAGGTGTTTCGCGAAAATCCTTGTCGGCCCACCAAAGCACCGTCTGGGTAAAGACCGCACAGATGTAATTCACGAGAAAATCCTCCGGTATTCCGAGCTCGCTTATTACCTGTGAATCGGTTATATCTAAAATCATACCCTTAAGGCTCTGCTTGAAAAAACTTAAAAATAGCTCACTGTTTTTACCCGAAAACAGCCTTAAAATATTATCATCATTATTTTTAATGTGCCTTAGCAAATGAAGATAAAAGGAACAATCCATATCGCACTTGTAGTGGGTATCTGCCCTGCCTAAAATATGACCGAAAAGCTCCTCGCACATCTCCTTTAAAAGATAATCCTTGGTTTCAAAGTGGGCATAAAAGGTCGCTCTGCCAACGTCAGCGGCATCAATTATTTCCTGAACGGTTACCTGTGAAAAATCTTTTTTACCGAGCAGCTCGGTAAATGCCGAATAAATTGCCGCTTTTGTTTTTCTCTGCCGTCTGTCCATACTCCCTCCCCGAACAAAAAAGAGATTTTGTTCCATAAATAATATTTACAGAATTTTGTTTGTTGTTATATTAGTTTCGCCCGAATATAATAAACAATATGTTCAGTAACGAATGTATTATACAATAAAATTTACGGTTTTGCAAGGAGACTCTTATGAAAAATGATAAAAAAATACTAGTAGCGTTTCTACTTAATCTCTTCTTTTCGGTTTTTGAGTTTTTTGGCGGTATAATAACGGGAAGCGTAGCAATCCTTTCCGATGCCCTTCACGACCTGGGCGACAGTATAAGTATAGGCGCCTCTTATTTTTTAGAGAAAATAAGCCATAAAAAGCCCGACGAAAAATACACCTACGGTTATTACCGCTATTCTCTGCTCGGCTCAGGCTTCACCACATTTATACTGCTTTCGGGCTCGGTAATAGTATTTTATAATGCGGTGCTTAAAATTCTTAACCCCACACCCCTCAATTATAACGGAATGATTATTTTTGCCGTAATCGGCTTTATAGTGAATACCGCCGCCGCACTGCTCACAAAGAGCGAAAACTCACTTAATACAAAAGCTGTTAACCTACATATGCTTGAGGATTCTCTCGGCTGGGCGGTAGTGCTCATAGGTGCGGTTATAATGCGGTTTACTAATCTTTGGATTTTAGACCCCTCCTTATCTATCGCACTCTCAGTATTTATATTTGTAAACGCGGCTAAAAATTTAAAAGAAATATTATGTATTTTTCTCGAAAAGGTGCCTCACGGCATCGATACCGACGAGCTTTTAGGTCATCTGAATGAAATTGAGGGGGTTGAAAATGTCCACCATCTACATCTGCGCAGCCTTGACGGATACGCCCACGAAGCAACACTTCACATTGTAACAAATGGCAATGCGGCAGAAATTAAAAGGGCGGTAAAAAATGAACTCGCCGAGCACGGCTTTGCCCACTCGGTAATCGAAACCGAAACTGCAGACGAAAGGTGTGAGGACACCGTCTGCCATATAGATAAAGCAAAGCCCCGCCACTGCCACCATCACCATCATTAAAAAAGTAGCCAATGCTGACACCCTCTTTAAAAAGAGTGTCGCATTGGCTACTTTTTTAAAATATACTGTGCAGATTAATACCCGAATCCTTTTTAATATACTCAAGTTTAAGCTTTATTGAGGCACATTCACTTAAATAGTCAGCCCTCGATACACCTGCGAGTGTTTCAAGTCTTGCTACCGATTCGGAAATTTCATCAAGAGTGTCGTGATTAACATAGACAGAGAGTAGTCCCTCTTTTGTTTCGAATTCCTTTTTGAGCTTTCCGGCTATCTCTTTATTATCTTTTGAATCTACCGCATTTTCACATTCAATTATATACTCATTTAAACTGTTATATGAATGGTTTATGACAATTCTGTCGGATATACAAAGTCCCGTCAGTAAAAGAATGAGAATTACCGCCGCTATAATTCGGCTCATACCTTCTCCCCCTTTTTAATGATGTTTTGGTTTCCATCGCGGTCAAGCGTCATTAAAAAGACTTCATTCACAGAGTATTTTTTCTTTTTTAGTTTATTTATTATATCCTGTCGGTCGATTTTTAGCGCCGTGAGACTTTCATCAATTATCTTGCCATCGGTAATAACCGGCAGATGCATAGCGCTTTTTTGTGGGTTTATCTCGGCAACCTTGGGCGTCAAGGGTTGTTCCTCAGGTCTTAGCATTACACTGAGTGAGCCGTTAACCTCCAAAACCGCATAATCTACAGTACCTAAATCAAAAACATCCTTATCTCTGAGTAGTTCAACGAGGTCTATAACCGTCATACGAACCTTGCGCATCGCCTTCTCATCTACAACCCCGTTTTTAATTATAACTATGCTTTTACCGTTCATCAGTCGGCGGAATCGTATGAATTTAAGGCATAGCACCGAAATTATAATTTCAATTATAACAAGTGTAAAAATTGCCACTACACCGTTAAGCAGCGGCTGGGTTGTATCCTGAAGGGGTATTGCCGCAATTTCGGATATAAGCAAAGTAACCACAAGCTCGTTGGGCTGCATATCACCTATCTGGCGTTTGCCCATTAAACGAATACCTATGGTTACAAAAACATACATTATTGCTGTGCGGACTAATGTTACTGTCATTATTATCACCGCACATATTTTTTACCGAAATTTACTTTTTATCCATTGTGTCTATTTTATACGATAATTTCATCAGGTTGTCGCCAAAATGGATATTCTCAACCGCTATTCCGTTAAAATGTAAATTCAAATCATAGTGGCTGAAATTCAAAAAGCCCTTAACACCCAGTCTTATTAAATGCTCGGCTATCGGGTGTACCGCCTCTTTGGGTATGCAAAGCACCGCCGCATCGGGCTTGTTTTCCTTGCAGAATTCATCCAACTGCTTGGTGCTGCGAACAGGAACGTTGCGAACAATACTACCCACAAGCGATTCCTTAGAATCAAAAAGACCTATAATATTAAAGCCCTTATCCTTAAAATTAATGTGCTGTGTTACAGCCTTACCGAGGTTACCCATACCCACAACTATGAGCTTTTTAGGTGCATTAATACCCAATATATTTCCGATTTCTTCCCTTAAAATATCGGTGTTATAGCCGTATCCCTGCTGACCGAAGCCGCCAAAGCAGTTAAAATCCTGCCTTATCTGACTTGCCGTCAGTCCCATACGTCGCGCAAGGTCTCCCGAGGATATGCGCTTTATTCCGGCTGCTGATAAATCGCCTAAAAATCGGTAATAACGAGGCAAACGCTTAATTACATAACTCGAAATATTTTTGTTCTGCATTAGCTTTCCTCACTTTGTTAAAAATTGTTTATCTTATTATCCAATATTTTTTTAAAAAAGTCAATAAAAATACTTGACAAATTAAAAATATTTGTTATAATAAAAACAGTAATCATTACTACTTTTGAGGAAAGCCTATGAGAAACTATTCAAAACAGCGTGAGGTGGTGCTAAAAGTATTATGCAGCACCGATACCCACCCAACAGTAAATTGGATATACGAGCGCTGCCGTGAACAGCTGCCGCGCATTAGTCTCGGCACCGTCTACCGAAACCTGACCGAGCTTAAAAACGAGGGCAAAATAATTGAAATCGGTATGGGCGACGGCCTTCAGCACTTCGACGGTAATCCTGAAGCTCATCTGCATTTCAGTTGCAATAGGTGCGGCGGAATTTTTGACTGTATAAGTCCCGACGAAGAACTAAAAGCATTTATTGAAAAGGAACTCGGGTGTAAGGTTACTCATCAGAAATTGCTTTTTAGCGGAATATGTAAAAACTGTTCTGCTGAAGATATAAATTGATTAAAATTAATTATGAGGTGTAAAATTATGAAAAAATTTGTATGTACTATCTGCGGTTATACTCACGAAGGAAATTCTGCTCCCGATGCCTGCCCACTCTGCAAGGCTCCGGCTTCTAAATTCCAAGAGCAGGCAGGCGAAAAGACCTGGGCTGCCGAGCATATTGTAGGCGTAGCTAAGGGTGTTGACGAGCGCATTATTGAGGGGCTTCGCGAAAACTTCAACGGCGAATGCAGTGAAGTTGGTATGTATCTTGCTATGGCAAGGGTTGCTCACCGCGAGGGCTATCCCGAAATTGGTCTTTACTGGGAAAAAGCCGCTTACGAGGAGGCTGAACATGCCGCTAAGTTTGCCGAGCTTTTAGGCGAGGTTTTAACCGATTCGACAAAGAAAAACCTCGAGATGCGTGTTGACGCCGAGAACGGCGCTACAATGGGCAAATTCGAACTTGCAAAACTTGCAAAAGAATTAGGCCTTGATGCGATCCATGACACCGTTCACGAAATGGCACGTGATGAAGCAAGACATGGCAAGGCATTTGAGGGACTTCTCAACCGTTACTTCAAATAAGCAAAAACCCTTGTAAATCAAGGCTTTTTCGGAAATTAACAAAGGCACAGGATTTCAGTCCTGTGCCTTGTTTTTTGTGTTTGGTGCGAGTGCGAGTGCGAGAAAATCGCACGAAAATCAAATATTTTAATGCCTTGGGCGAACGAAAGTGCGATTTTCAAAAATCATCCGATAAAATCCGATGAAATCAGCACAAAACTGAAGATGTACGAAAAAGTAAGAGACAGGACCCGAAAGGACCCTGTCTCTAAAAATTTGCTCATATCAATTTTCGTTTAACTCGGCATTTCCGTCATCCTTAGCATAGAGATTCAGAGTGTTATAATAGTTAATAATCATTCTGTGCTTGTTCTCATTGCCCTTGACAATGTACTTTGGATTGACTTGATATACTCCGCTATGGATTTTTCGCAGAAAATCATTTTTCAATAATGTTCTGAAAGCGGTAGCAACTGTTTTTTCAGAGATTCCAGTTTTCTTTGCAACCTCTTTGTATGTTCCGATGAATGTATTATCGCTCTGTTTGATGTGTTGCATGATATACAAAACAACATCCAACTGCTTACTGTTTGAAATGATACCCATAATGGTTAAAATATCGCTCAGCCAGATTTTCCAGAAGTTCTGACTTGAAACCTCTTTGTCAATCACAAGGTCCATGACCTCGCCCGTCTCACGGTTAACTGCATATGCATCTTGATATTTTCGGCTCATCCTCCTTTGTCCTCCTTTCCATTGTATTTATCGTGTGGTTTTGAACTGCTCCATGGTAAATATGATGGAAAGGTTTTTTATTTGAGTGAAAACAGGTAAAATTTTTGCCCCTAAACAAGTAAGATTTTACCTCAAGAGTGGTAATATTTTACCTGTTGCAAAAGTGCCAAAAATCACTGTACTATATGGGTTTTTCGGTGTTTTCGGAAGTTGCTCCCTCTCTTCTTATATTCAATACCGATATTTTATCTGTAACGTTCGGATTGATAAAAGAAAAAGCAAATGCCAAAGGTAACGGCGACTGGCATTTGCGAAAGAGCAGAGTTTGCAAAAATAGTTATGACGAAATTTTTATATTCGGCACCTGTTGCGCCGCTTCCTGGTACCATGCAGAATTTTCTGCTCGTGTATGTGGCGAGAAGATTCTAAGCATTCTGTGGGGTTTTTCTTTTCCACGAGTTGCCGGCGATACCGCCACAAGATGTTCCTGTGTGTTTTTTATTGCGGACCGTTCTGTAAAACGGTCCGTTTTAGTTTGTTGGTTATTTCGGCGGCAATCCAAAAAGAAAGAAAGGACCGAGGTTCGGTCCTTTCGTGTGGGAGTGTATCATTTGTTGTCGATGTGGTTCAACAGCTCTCCGAGGCGGTCACGCTCTGCCACAAGATGTGTGTAGAGTGATTTTGGTTTGATTCTTGCACCGCCTGTCTCCGCTTGTTTAATGTGGTGGTCCAGTTCTTTATAGTGCTGTCTGGTTGCTTCAATGTCCAGTGTCAGAGATGTGGGTTTTGCCCTTTTTGGCATTGGGTATTTTTTTACAAGTACGGTCATAACCAACTGATTGACAGAAGTACCCTTTTCATCAGCAACCGTTTTCAGATGGTTAATGTATTCCTCTTCGCAGTAAATGCGAAAATCCTTTTTGCTCATAAAATCGCTCCTTTCGTAATACCTAAGATTTGCCGTAACAGGTGCGACCTGTTGGCAAATGGGCGGTTTAGGGTTTTTATACCTAAACCGCCGCGAGATGGCATCAAGGCCGACTCGCTCAAAGCAAGTATGAGGGAATTGCCAATTTTTTTGGCAATGAACCGAATGCTTGCTTCAGTTCGTGTCCTATGCTGAGTTTAGGCATCAATGACTAAACGAGGACAGGACGCGAACCAATAAAAGAGACAGCAATACACCACCACGGCGAGGTGTATTACACTGTTTCTTTTGGACGGGGATTTTTAAGGGGCGAAGCACCTTAAACGGTTCCAAGGCAGCGCCTTGGCTCACTCATAACGGACGTTATGTGTAGTGAGTGCATAGAACATCATTTTTATGAGGTTAGTATCAATCATACTTATTTTGTCCGCAGACGAAATGAGGATGATTAGATACGGGTTGACGAATATTGCTCCAACACCGTCCGAGGTGTTGAGAGGAATGTTTGGCAACAACAAGAAGCAAAGCAAAACTTCACAAAGTTTTGTTTTGGTTCTGGCTCATGGAAAGGAGGTTATAGGCATTATGAGCACAGGAAACAAAGCAATTTTTCGTGGTGCAAAATTGAACAGAGGCCGTGGAAAAACTTCTGTCGGAAGTGCATGGAGGCATCAAGAATTCCACGAAAAATCTGCCGACATTTCGCACCCAGAATTATCACATAGAAATGCCACGAAACGTTATATAGAGAGTTATGATTTACTCCGCAAGAAAATCAATCAAATCATAACTGACCACAACAAGCGAGCAGACAAGCAACGAGCAGAACTTTTAGCAAAAGGCATCAAAAAGAATCTGCCAAGGCGATTGAGAAAAGATGCTGCAGTTGCCTGCGAATGTATCTTCACATTCAGTCCAGAGATGGCAAGCAAAATTCCCATCAAAGAATGGGTCCATGCAAACCAAGCATTCATCAGACAAGAGTTCACAAGCAAGGGAGCGACACCTGTACGAATAGACTTGCATATGGACGAATCCTGTCCACATTTGCACTTCATTTTTTTGCCAACCACCAATGATGGAAGACTATCAGCAAAGGAATTTTTAGGTGGTGCCGGAAACCTCAGTCAGATGCAAGACCGCTATGCAGAGGCAATGGAACAGTTTGGTTTAACTCGTGGATTCTCTCGCTATAACCAGTATCAAGCGGTTATGAATATGGCGGTCAAAAATGGTTATGAGCAAAGTTCTGAAGGTGTCCGCAAATTCTGCATAGACAATGACCTGCCAATTCCAGAGCGACGCCGACACCAAAGCAAGCACCAATGGCTGGCAAAACTGGAGGACCATATCCACGATTTGCAAGCACAGAAAAAAGAGATTGAGAGACAAATAAAAATCGCCGAGGACAACCTCGACGAAGCATTGCAAGTCAATCTCCAAAGACAGCGCGACGAATACAAAGCACGATGTGAGCATTTAGAATCATTCGTGCAATCAAAGGACATGAAACCGCTGTGGGATACCTGGAACTTGATGAACAAAGGCAAATCCCACCCAAAAGCAATGGATGAAGATGATTTATTCAACTCCCTTGAATAAATGTCGCACTCCATCAAACTTAAGATACAAAACAAATTGCAAGGAGGTAAAAACATGGATAAAGAGACATTAAGCAACTATGGATGGATTGTGATATGTGTTTTGGTGTTAGCAGTAATGATTGCTCTTGCAACTCCGTTTGGAAATTTCATTTGCGATGCAATATGGAGTACGGCAAATGGTCTGTTTAATACAAACAACAATGCACTGGATAACACTCTCGAAGATTTGGGAGTTGTGCCAACACCAGAGCAGTTGCAGGCAAGATATAAATTTGAATATTATAGCACTTTGAACGGTGCGGTTAATGATGTCAACAATGGCACAATCGGAACAAATGCAGATGCGAACAAAGAGGATGCTGTCGCAGGAATTTATACAAATGCAGGTCAGACATATGTGGTTCTGTTGAAAGACACAACAGAGGCAACAGTAGTGCAACCATCCGTGGATATGACCATCAATTTGGGAGGACATACATTATCGGCGAATGATGACTATGGCATCAAAGTCTTGGGTGGCAATGTGAAAATTGATGGACGATTAACTGGAAGTTCCATTGAAATTTCTCGCTCTACTGGTAATTATGCGATGGCAATTTGGATTGAAAGTTCCGCTAATACTATTGTAGATGGCGGTATATATATCGGAGAATATATTGGTTCTAATATAAATCTCGCTATCTATAATAGAGGTACGGCAACTTTTTCTAATTGCGACATTGTGGGAATATCTTCCGATGGGACCGCTGCCGGTGTGCAAAATAATGGTACGGCAACATTCGATAACTGCAACATTAAAGGTTATGCTAACTACACATACGGCGATGTTTCCTACTATGGCTCAAGTTCCATAGGCATTGTAAATCAAAATGTTCTAACCCTCAACGATTGCTATGCTATGGGAACACATTCTGGTATTACAAACCGTGGTGCTTTATATATCAACGGCGGTATCTATGAGGGGTATGGTCATGGTGGTATTTATTTCAGCAATATCAATGCACCAGCATATGTTTGCAATGCAACAATCAGAGAATGTCAAATGCCAGATGGATACACCGTAACAGCAGGAGATAATAATGCAGGTTTTTATATTGGTGGTTCTGCAGGAAAAGATAATATTGTTGTTTACATGGATAACTGCGACATTTATGGCAGTGTACAACCAATTGTCCTCCGTGGCTCTGATGGTGAACAAAACAACTCTCTATATATCAGTAATTCCAGAATCAATACTGAACGAAACATTAGAATCGACAATAATACCCACAGACTATATATCGGAGTGGGTAACAATTTCACTGTCGATAATACAACCCTACCAAGTGCTGTTGTCACAACCAACGAAACATACACTCAGAAATAACATAAAACGGTATGAGGAAATTTCCTCATACCGTTTTCTTTCGTTTATTCTTCATCATCAGCATCCATGTGCATTTCCAGTCTGTAATAAATGTCAATGTCACGGATAATATCATCAATATCAGAATCGCCCAGTTCAGAAGTCCACTCTTTCAATTCGTTGATAGTGATAACTTCCTCAATAGCCTTTTCGTATCGCTCACGAATAACTCTCATGCCGTTTGCACGTTCTTCGATGTATGCTTCAAGGTCTCTGAGAACTGCCCGTTTACTGCTGTTGGTCTTGATAACAAAGGAAATCGGGAAGTGCATAACCTTGTCAATATCAAGCAGATATTTATCATAACTGCTGACCTCGGTAACTTGGAAGAATCTGCCCACAGGTCGCATTACAAAGTCAATGCCACCATCATTTGCATTAGTTCTGCCAGTTTTGAACAGCTGCAGTTCTTCCTCACGGATTGTATCAAGGGTATAGCCAAAATAAACCTTGATGTTTTTGTAATGGTTTCTCAGAATGGCATAACTGATAATTTCAAAGATTCGTGCCTCTGCATCCTCGTTCAAAAGGGCGGTAATCTGATTCTTTTTCTCTGTATAATCAGTCAGTTCCTGCATCTCCTGCAAAATCTGAATCAGTGCATGGTCCTTTGCAATCAGCAAATCAATGTATTTTTCAATTACCTTAACGGCAGTTTTGCTGATGTCAGTCTGACCAACATACAGGTAATCAATATGTAACAGATACTTGCCGTTATCAATGATAATCAAATCGTTGGTGATGGTCGGGAATTTATTCTTAAATTCGCCATTCACACGAGAATTGAGGGCATGGTTCTGCAACTTGCTACCGCCGTACAGACTGCGGTAGTGGTTAAACAGTTTCATATAATCATAACCGCCGAAATTTCTGTATCTGTCCGGCTGGTTATAGAAATCTGCTTGGTAAAAATGCAGAATGGAGTAAATAGCATAGATGTTTGCAAGACTTCTTCTTGTCTTGCTATTGCCATGTACTGCCTTCATCTTTTTGTCCAGATACTGCAAAAGCAAACTGGAATCATATATTTGTTGGAAGTTGTCGGGATGCTCCGCTTGGAGTATCTCTTTCACAAATTCTTCGGTAATTCTCATATCAATCCCTCACGTACTTGGATTTTGCGGAGGTCTTTCGTACCTTCTCTTTTACAAGTGCCTTTCCGTTGTATTCTGTGGCAATGCCAGTTCTTCTGAGGCCAATTTCAAAGTATTCCTCATTCATATCAATACCAACACCAACTCTGCCCAAACGGACAGCAACGGCAGATGTTGTAAAGGACCCAGAGAATGGGTCAAGCACTACATCGCCGGGATTGGAAGATGCTTTGATGATTCGCTCCAAAAGTGCCTCGGGTTTTTGCGTCGGGTGGTTTTCGTATTCCTCCATCTTGAAACGAACACGACTGAAATCCCACACATTCCCTGGAACCTTTTCGGTATTGTAAGGCTGCGGAGGGTCTTTGCGATAGTCAATCAATTTTCTGGTGGCGCCAGTCTTTGCCTCTACCATAATGTCTTGATGGTTAAAGGTGTATTTTGCCTTTGCACTCTTGTTAATCATCAAAATGGGTTCATACAGAGAACCATACATTTTCTTAGATTGAACACCGGAACTGTCATAGGTCCAGACGATTCTGCAAAGAACATTATATTTTTGAGTTGCATATATGTCGAGATATGGCATGTGCTGAGTGGCGGTCATAAAATACATCGAACCGTCATCGGTGAGGATTCGCATACATTCATCAATCCACTCTTTGCACCAGTTAATATATGCCTCAACGGTTTCCCATTTATCTTGGTTGTTTCCAAAGTCTTTGCCTATGTTGTAGGGTGCATCTGCAAAAATCAGTTTTACGGAATTGCTTTTTATTTTTCTGAGAACTTCAAGGGAATCTCCGAGGATTGCCATTGAATTGTTGCTGTGCATTTCAGTAATACCATCTGTATCAACAAACATATCTTCAAACGGATATGCAGGAACGTCTGCAGGAACCACAACAGGGGCATCGACCTTGGTTTCTTCTATGAAATCAAAACTCAGTTGTTGGTCCATGACACTGTTCCTCCCTTGGGTAAACACAATAATTTACATTATAGTATAGCACAAAGAATCGAAAAAAGCCATAGGTCCCAGAAAAATGTCGCAAAGTATTTACAAAATTTCCTCATAAACATTTCTGTATATAATACCGATAACACGGAGAGCGATTCTGCGGTTTGCAATCGTGGAATTATCGGAGGACCGCCCCAACGATATTATATACAGTAAATTAGTGATATTATATACAGAAACTTTTTAGCATTTCCGCTGTACGGCGGTTATTTTTATTTATGAGAGAATTTTGTAATTCTGGACCCTGCCTCTTCCAGGCGGAACCGGTTCAGAATCATCTGCAGATAAAATCAAAACGGACCCTTTTCGGGTCCGTTCTGTTATTTGCGGTATTTGGTTCTTCTGCCCTTGCTGTCGATGGTCTCCACGAAGTCTGCCGGAGGTTCATCCAGAATCGGAAGTGCGGAATGGTATGTAAACATTCCATCAAGGATGTGGGCAGTTCTCTTTTTCAGAGGTTCATTGTCGGTATTGATGTAGTATCTTCTGGTGGTGTCAATCTTCTTATGTCCCATCATGGTCATGAGCATTTGCAGATTGACATTGCTCGCAGCACAAGTGCTTGCATAGGTGTGACGGAGGTTGTGATACTTAAATTCGATGCCGAGTTCTGCCTTGATTTTCTTGCTCCAGTACTTGGTGGAATTGTTGGTCAGCAATTCGCCATTGCTCTTGCGATTGATGAAATCGCCCCCGACAATCCATTCTCCACGGACTTCATCATATACTTGCTCGGTATTCCTGTAACCTTGTCCGAGTTTGCTTTGCTCTTTTCTCTGTTGCTCAAAGTAACCGTCCAGATAGTCCTGCAGGAAAGCAGGCATGATGACTTGGCGAATACTCGTTAAGGTCTTTACTGCACAGAGTTTCCAGATGCCGTCCTCATAATGCAACTGTCTGTTGACGGTAATTGTACCCTCTTCCCAGTTGATGTTTTCCCATCTGAGGGCGAAACATTCGGAGATACGGAGACCGCAATACAGACCGAGGTAAAAGGCGGTCAGCAAATTTCCATCCTCGCTTTTGAAAATCTTTTCCATTGCAAGGAGGTGTTCATCATCGTAGACCTCTGCACCCTCTTCAGATTCTTCAAAATCTGCCTGTGTCATTTTGGGCATTGTCAACCGTTTTCCCTTAGTGACAAACATACGGAGATAACGGTCGGGGTTAATGACTTCCATACGGTCTGCATGACCGAACAGCAGATAGAAGAATTTCAAAAATCCCTCGGTGTACTTGTAGGAGTATTCCTTGTATAAGTCACTGAGAAATGTCTGCAATTCGATGATGGTAATGGAATCAATTTCTCTGTCACCGAATTTCGGTCCTACATGGTTTTTCCACATGGAGTTCTGCTTGGTAATGGTTGCAACTGCTCTGTCCTGTCCTTCGGTGGAGAGATAGTTGTCATAAACGTCCTGCAAGGTCGTTTTATGCCGTTTAGGGGCATTTTCCGTTGGATTGGCACGGATGCTTGTCTCATGTGCCTTTTTCGCCTCGTAGGCGGCTCTGGCGGTCAGAAAAGCATTGCCGTTATCATCTTTCTTTCGCTCGGTGTTGACCACTCTACCATCGGGCAATTTCATCTTGATACGGTATTTCCAACCACCCTCTGGCAGTTGAGAAACGCCTGGATATTTGTTTTTTGCCATCTGTACATCCTCCCATTTGTTGTTCCCTCGCATATATGATAGCAAAATGTTAGGGCTATAGCAAGTGCGAATTTGTGAACAAACGGCAAAAAATGCTTGAAATTCAAGGGTTTTCAGCCATAGTCTCAAGATGAGGCTCGCCACGGCAAAGCTTTCGAAGGTTTACTTAACAGATACTTCAAATAAGCAGAAACCGCATAAAATAAGGGTTTTCAGGACATTCACCGTTTTGGTGGATGTCCTTTCCTTTTTCTGCATATCTTTTTTATTGTGCTTTACTTTTCAAACTATGTGTGGTAAAATAACTACATACCACACTACATTTGAATAATCGATAAGTGTTTATATCCAATTAGGGAGAATACTACCTTGGTAAAAGGTGTTCTCTCTTTCTCCCTTTGCGGATATTTATCGGTGTAGTGTGGTAACGAAACCGAGGGAAACACTTTTTCGGCACATCCTTCGGGGTGTGCTTTTTTAATTAAGGGGTAAAATCTATGAGAAAAAAGCAGATATTTGATGTAACCGGCACACCATTAACACCATCAAGACAAGGTCGCAAATGTCTGGGGAATGGTGAGCATCCAGAATATGAAATTTGTTGTGATGAATGCGATTATTATTTGTATTGTTTTCCACAGTATAATTGGCAGTCAAAGATAAATAGATTAAAAAAGAGATTTTATAAGTTATTAGAGAGAATTCTTATGCGATAATTTATTTATAACATTTTTATATGTGCAACAAACCGACTTTCAGCGTTATTGGTTGTGTAATTTTTGAAAATGTCTTTTGAACATTTTTCAATATGAGCCACATCACGGGAAAGCTTTTGAGGGTCTGCTCAACAGATATTTTAAATAATCAACAACTAATGGCCCCCTTGTGCAAAGGGGGCTGTCATTTTTTTAAATAACTGGGGGATTGTTCAGATTATTATTTACAATCCCTCCGTCAAAATCCACGATTTTGCCACCTCCCTTTACACAAGGGAGGCTTTTTTATTGCAAAACGCGCAAAAATATGCTATCATAACGGTAGCACATCTTTTGTTTTGAGGTGATAGAATGAAAAAATATTACTGCCCTTACTGCGGCGAACTAACTTTTTCAAGTTATCAAAAATATACGAGTAATCACTGTGGTGTTGGTGAGTCTGCAAGGAAAGCAATGTTTTTCACCTGTCGCAACTGTCTTAATGAAATCGAACGAAAAAGCACACCGCAAGGAAAGAAAATTTTAAATTATATTATACCGATTTATTTGATTTTGGCATTGGCATTTTTGGTTTTCGTTGTTGTTGAAATCTATACATTGATGTTTATAATGTTAGCTTTTATTATTTTATTTTCTTTTATTTTAACCTTCGTTTTAGGGAAAACCTGTATTCTTTCACGAATTGATGGTAATTACAACGATACATTATTTCCAATAGAAATTGATTCTAAAGAAATAAGTGTTGGTGGTGTATATTTATTAAAACCCACAGGCAGTGAATTAAATAAAGTATCTGTTTGTAGGGAATATATTGCTGAGATAACAAAGGATAATTTAAATCAATATTTTGTTAGAGTAATCAAACCTGTTGACTGCACATTTGAACCTCTGGAATTTTCAATTTATGATGATAAGAAATGTATTGGAACAGGCACCCTTTTGGTGTGATAAAACGGTATCTTAAAACAGTAACGCATCTTTTTGTAAGATTTACGATTTTTTGTTTACATATATAACAGCGTTGAAAATTTTTTGTTTTGGGGTGATTTAATGAAGAAAGCAAAAAAGTATATTTATCCTTTTATTATTTCAATAGTATTTTTCATATTTCTTTTTATTTCAGTGGCTATTATAAACAACTTTTATGGTCACCGCGAGGGATATGGCGGACTTGGTATTGCCCTATTGCTTATAATACTATGGATATTAGTAGCGATACCTGTTTATTGTTTTAAATATATTAAACTTATTTATGAAGAAAAGCGGAAGTCCTTATTCATCATTTACAATTCACTTGTGGTTTCCCTTTGTTATACAGGACCTTTTTTCAAGCCTGCCGTATCTAGTAGTGATGTTGACATAATCATTAAGATTACTCTCGCCCTTTTCGGTTGGGTGGCAATTTGCACATATATTTCATATCTTATACGAATAAATACTACTAAAGAATTGTCTGAAAACAATTTAAACGAAACTCAAAGATAGTGTGACAAAAGTGTGATTTTAAAAACACATGCCATAAACCCTCGATTTCAAGCAGTTTTTGAGCATTTTTCAAGATAAGGCTCGCCACGGCAAAGCTTTCGAAGGTTTACTTAACAGATACTTCAAATAAGCAGAAACCGCATAAAATAAGAATTTTCGGGACATTTACCGCTTTGGTGGGTGTCCTTTGTTTTTTCCAGAACATTAACAAAACGGCTTGAACAAAAAAGAGGGTTATGCTATACTGTACACATAATATAGTGATTTTAGCAAATCCAGACTCTAAGGGGGAACCTTAATTGAAAAAGTTATTAGCAATCATATTCGTATTGGTCCTTGTACTCGGCTTAGTGGGCTGTGTAGACACTTCAAAAGATAACTCTGGCAAAACCGATGAAACTGCCGCCGCAACCCCCAATACTACAACATCACAAACACAAAATACACCCGAGATAATAAATCCCACTGACGTGGAAATTCCTGACTCGTACGATGAACAATGGGCTCTCCTATACAAAGTGTTTGTTCCTATTGCAGGCGAAAAGGTTGAACGCGATTGGAAGACCGTTGACGCATTCATCAATACCGCTGGGTATAAGTGTATAGTAGATGAAGGAATCTTTAGTATTAGCGACCCATATCGCGAAGGAAGTTACATCAGCGGTATGCTAACTACTAAAAATGGTTATATAGAAATTTGCGATATATATTACAACATTCAAATAGCAGGAAAGAATTATAAATCCGGTGTTGATTGGTATAAGAATACTCGATATTTAATCGAAGTAAACGAATTTTCCCAAACTTCCACCGAGGTAGCCTCTTTATCGAAGGTTGTAGAGTACATTAGAGGCACTGAAAAATAATGTGATTTTATGAAAAATTTTTTTACATTTAGCAGCCCTATTTTATTTTCCGCGTTTTCTTATTTGGCATATATTATTATGGTTTTCATTATAAACAATTTTGTGGAATTTAAAGATTACGGGGGCCTTGGACTTGCGTTTTTAATTATATTTCTGTGGGTATTGATTATTATCCCGATTTATTGTTATTTATATTATAGGCTTATAAGAAACAATCGGTTAAAGTTTATATTCGCTATTTATAATCCCTTAGTTATAGCATCTTCTTATACATTGCCTTTTTTCTACAAGGTGAGTATTTTATTATCATTTTCCAGATTGCTATGGCTCTTTTAGTTTGGTGGTTGATTTGGTGTCTTTTACCATTATTTATAAAACCAAAACAAAATAATGAGGATATCATAAAACAAGAACCTGCCGATTTTTTGTTGCAAAGCAAGAAGAAAAATATAATTGCAATTTGTTTTACGTGCTAAAAACTCTATTCCTTGCAGCTATGTTTACGGGAACACTTTTTAATTTCAAATATATAAAGTTACTTAAATGCGGGGCGCTAGGCCTTGCCGTACTGTCGGTCGGTTTGCTTATATTTGAACTGATAAATGTCGGTGGGACTGTGTATCATCAAATCGATTCAAACGGGACACTTGCTATAAACACCTCCATGGTTATACATTTTTTCTTGCGAGCATTGTATTTTGTTGGAATTTCTATTCTGGCATCAAACAAAAGAAGTTCCGAATCAGTTTGATAAAACCCCGATTTCACTGACTAATTATAAAGAGGTGCATAACAGCACCTGTTTTTTGCTATAATTATGTAGGGAGGAATAATTATGAAGAAAATTTTAGCAATCATTTTATCGGCTATTTTTATTTTTGGGCTTTGCGCCTGTGCTAACCGACCGGCACTCAGTGCCGATGATGCTCTCAATATAGCCTTAAATCAGGCAGGGGTTACAAGAGATAGCATTCGTAACCTTGAAAACCGGCTTGAGTGGGATGACGGCATTCAGGTTTACGAAATTGATTTTGATTCGGGCGCTACCGAATATTCCTTTGATGTAAACGCTCAGACAGGCGCCATAGTTGAGCGCGACCGAGGTATAATAGATTAATTCTCACTAAAAATCTTTTTTTAACGGAGACACTTTATAAAAAAGTTGCCTCCGTTTTTTCTTTACTTTATAAATTTTGCTAATGCATCGCCTATCTTCTCGGCCATTCGGTAAAAACCTAAATCATTAGGGTGAGTGCCGTCAACGGTGCAGTGGTTCATAAAATCTCCTGAACAAAGTTCCGGAGTCTCTACAAGTGCAACATTTTTATCCCCCTGTGATAGCGCGTAATTATATGTATCTCTTTTCACCTGGGCTCTGCCGCCGCCATTATCATTGGGATTAAAGGTTGGGTAACCTACTAAAATAATCGGAATATCGGTGTGTGCCGCGCGAACGGTTTTATAACCCTCAATATAACGTTCCTTAACCTCTTCATAAGAAGAGTTCCAATCATAATCATACACAAATGCGCTCATATCGAGTGTGCTTATATAATCGAACATAGCCTGTTCGCCCCTAGCGTTACCCGAAAAACCGAGGTTAATAAAATCGGCATCAAAGCGCTCGCTAATATAGCCTTGATAGCAGTTGCTGGGGCGCGACGCGCATCCGCCTTGGGTTATGGATGAACCGTAATAAACTATCGGCTTCTTTATTTTATATTCTCCGCCGTGCTCAAGTTTTGCATCTTTGCTGATACCGATATATACATTTTTTACATCATTGTAAAGCGGCATTGTAAAAATATAATCGGTCATTCTGCCCATAGCATTAACCTTACGAACATAGCCCTTATTGTCGTCCATATTAGGCATCATTAGGCCATGAAAAATAAATTTACCGTCTTCATAACGGTGAATATCAAAGCCAGCTATTCCTGCCTCTGGCATATGTGACATTAATGTTAAATTATCGTATTCCACCTTAAGTGCAATATAGCGTGAATCGGTTTTAAAACGTATTCTGCCGCCTGCGGTAAATAGGTAATTATGGGCAACACCTTTGCTTACACTTTCCGCCACCTCTTTTGGCATACGTCGGAAAAGTCCGTCCTCTTTCGGCCTATAAAGTCCGTAAATCTCGAACGGCTCCTCCATTACGGAATACCATTTAATATCAGGTTCATCTATATCCGTCTTTATCTCGAAATTTTTATCAATTTTTGCGATATCCATATATATCACCCTCTCAAAAGAATTATACCACCCTATTGTTTGAAAAGCAATAAAAAAGCCCCCGCACCAATATTTCAGTACGGGGAATAAAAATTAAAAGAGAGGTAACTCTTTTATTTTTTCAGTTTATTCTGGTTTGCGCTGTCCGACACCCATTTGCCAAGAGCAAACAAAGCAATAACGTTGGGGATTACCATTAAGTTATTGAACATATCGGTAAGCTCCCAAACCAAATCGTTAGAAAGGAGTGAACCAACAAAGATAAATGCAACGGCAATTACAGAATATACAATATTGAACTTTTTACCGAAGAGGTAAACTGCATTAATTCTACCGAAGAGGTTCCAACCGATAATAGTTGAGAAAGCAAAGAATAAAAGACAGATAGCAACAAAGATATTACCGATGTTTGCATTACCAAAGGCAGTACCGAAAGCAACCTGAGCAAGATTTGTTTTAGTAAGACCTGCCGCAGCGGCTGCTTGCTCTAAGTGCATACCCTCAGCAAAGCTTGCGGGGTTGAGCGCGCCCTCACCTGTAAAGAGAGAAGAAATAACAACGAGCGCTGTAAAGGTAAGAACAATAAAGGTATCGATAAATACACCAATCATAGCGGCAACACCCTGGTCATGAGGCTTAGCTACATTTGCCTGAGCGTGAGCATGGGGTGTTGAACCCATACCGGCTTCATTTGAAAACAGACCGCGCTTTGCACCCTGAGTAACAGCAAGGTAAATAGCCGCACCGATGCTACCACCGATAATGGCGTTTGCATTAAAGGCATATTTGAAAATCATAGCAAAAGTATCGGGAATATATCTCCAGTTTATAGTGAGAACAATAATACCGCCGATAATATAAAGACCTGCCATAAAGGGTACCATTTTTTCAGTTACAGCGCCTATACGCTGAACACCGCCGATAAAGATAAATGCAGAAAGCGCTGCGATTATAAGACCTGTAATCCAGGTAGGGATACCAAAAGCGTTATTACAGGATTCTGCAATAGAGTTAGACTGTACCATAGAGCCCATAAAGCCGAGAGCAAGCATTGCGGCAACGGCAAAGAAAAAGGCTAAAAATTTACCAAACTTGCCTTTAAATACGGCGCGTATGTAATAAACAGGACCACCCTTAACGGTACCATCCTCCGCTACCTCACGGGTTTTCTGAGCAAGAACAGCCTCGCCGTAGATTGTAGCCATACCTAAAAATGCGATAATCCACATCCAGAAAATAGCACCGGGGCCACCGATAAGAATAGCACCGCAGGCACCAACGATATTACCTGTACCTACCTGCGCCGCAATAGCGGTAGCTAAAGCCTGGAAGGATGAAAGTCCGCTTTCCTGCTTGCCGCCTTTAAGTGAGAATTTTCCGAAAACTTGCTTCATACCTTCTCCGAAGCAGCGCACCTGAACAAAACGTGTACGGATAGTGTAGTAAAGACCTACACCCACAAGCAGAATAATCAGAATGTAGTTTGATAAATAGCTGTTGATGTCCTGAACGATTTTCAGTAAAAAATCCATAAAACTTTTCCTCCTAAAAAAATTTAAAAAGAGCCTCTGTTTTTTCACAGAAGCTCTGAAATTAAAAGACATTACACAATTTATAAAAATTGTACGCTCTGTCCTTTTGCCTGAGAGATTCGGTTTTTACCTTGCACCTTCGGCACCCGCTATATCGGGATTCTCCAGAGTATTCTCCACACTCGGTCGTTACCTTCCGAGAGCTTCTGCGAAAACAATATCTGTATTATACACCTATTTTTACATTTGTCAACACTTTTTTAAATTTTTTTAGAAAAAAGCTTTTCGGCGAACCACACGCTGTCTACCTTAAAGGTTTTATCCTTTAAATAATTAAGAATTCCTGCATCGGTTTTAAAGGAAAAGGTAAGCTTATAGGAATAAAGCGCCTGCTTATTAAAGCCGAGCTTTTTATCTTCGGCGAGTTTGCCGTATTTACCGTCACCAAGCAGGGCGTGTCCTATAGACGCCATATGCGCCCTTATCTGATGGGTTCTGCCTGTTAAGAGCTCAATTTCCAACAGAGATAAATTATCCTTTGAAGCGAGAACGGTATAAGCCGTTCTGATTTCACTCGAATTTTCTTTTTTCTCTTTACTTAAATAAACCTTGTTTTTCTGCTCGTTTTTTTGGAGATAGCCCGTGAGCAACGCCTTTTTTTCTTTTAGTACACCGTGAACAACGGTCAAATATCGTTTATCAATTTCTCGGTGTTTTATTTTATCGCAGAGAATTCTGAGCGACTCGGCATTCTTTGCCGCTATTACAATACCGCCTGTGTTCCTGTCAATTCGGTTGGCAAGGGCGGGCATAAAGGAGTTTTCTTTTTCGGGGTCAAACTCACCCTTTTCATATAAATAACGCTGAATTCTGCCGATAAGGGTGTCTATATACTCCTTATCATCAGGATGAGATAACACTCCCTGCGGCTTATCGGCAAGTAAAATATTTTCATCCTCATAAACAATCTTTAACTGTTTCGAGGCTCTAAGAAAATCGTAATATTTTTCCTTTTCACCTAAAAATTCATCCTTAATATATGCGTCTACCCTGTCCCCTACATTAAGCCTTGTGGAAATCTCGGCGCGCCTGCCGTTGACCTTTATATCCTTGGTGCGAATACACTTATACATAAGGGATTTCGGCAATAAGGGTATATTTTTTGATATAAATTTATCTAATCTCAGCGTAGCATCGTTTTTACCCACGATAAAGCTCTTCATTACCTTTCCCCCTTTTTCATTTTTATTATAATACTATTTTTTCGCTGTTTTTTCAATATTTTATTTACTTTTAGTGTATTTTATATTATCATATCTAAAAGAAATTATCGGCAAGGGGGTGAAAAGCTTGGAAAATAATATGGCTGCCGAGCACAGACGGCGCGCTAAGAATAAATTTTTAGCAAACGGTTTTCCAAAAGGCACTCCGCCGCACGAAATTCTCGAATTCTTGCTCTTTTATTCCATTTCCCGCAAGGATACAAAGATTATAGCCAAGCGTTTACTTGAAAAGTTCGGCTCATTCAGCAATGTTTTTAACGCACCCGTAAAAGAACTCGAAAAAGTCGAAGGTATGGGGGAACATTCAGCTATTCTAATTAAATTAATACCCGAAATTGCAAGGGCGTATAACGACGACACCGTAAGCCATGTTTCCAACCTTAACACCACAGATGAGATTGGTACATATCTGCTAAGTCGCTATGCCTATTTCGGCACCGATGAAATCTTATCGGTTGTGAGCTTTAATAATGCCGGAAAGCTGCTTTCATTCAATGTTATCGAAAAGGGTGATATCGGCTCGGTAGGCGTCAGCACTAGAAAGGTAATCGAAACACTGATTAACACCAAAGCCACCTCGGTTGTAATTGCACATAATCATCCGGGCGGATTTGCTCTGCCATCTGACGGCGACCTGAAGGTTACCCAAATGCTTGCACGCTCACTTAAAAGCATTAATGTAAACCTGGTTGACCACATCATTATTGCCGGCGGTGATTTTGTTTCCCTCAGGCAAAGTGAAAACTTTAAAAATTTATTTTCCGACTAAAAAACGGCTAAGTTTAACTTAGCCGTTTTTTGCTTTATTTTCTTATTGCCTTTGTTACTCTGAGCAGTGAGGGTGCCATAACAACATTAAGTACCAGTTCAATAATAAAGTTAACCCCTACAAGTCCCACAATAGCGTAAGTAACAATATTTGTTCCTCCCGCCCAGGAAGCCAGAATATCCTTAAAGAAAAGGAACATAGCGCTCACAAAAAGTCCGGTATTTACTATCGGCGCCGCAATGGCAGAAAGCATAATGGTTAAATATGAATTTTTACCGCCGAATGCCTTCCTGACAAGTCCTGCCGCAAAGCCTGCCGCAGCACCCTTTACAATACATACAAGGCTTGTGAGAAACGGACTTGCGCTGACTAAGATATAACCGCCGCCGTCAAGACCTGTGAAGCAGCATACCGTAACCGTAATGCCGAAAACTGCACCGAGTATAGCGCCCACCTTAGCGCCGTACAGATAAGCTCCGAGCACCACCGGAATTAAAACAAGCGACAGATTAAATGTGCCGATTTTAATAAAGTAGCTCAGCAGCTGCAGTACCACTATAATGGCAGAAAACATACCGAGTATAGCGGTGTTTGTTGATTTTTTTCCTGTGTTTGACATAAAAATACCTCCGATACTGCCACGAAAACGCTACGCGTTTAATGAATAGATAATAGTGAAAAGTGAATAGTTGAGGTGTTTGCTTTCGCAAACGGATGTAAATGTAAAAAAAATTATCATTTCACCTCAAAAGCACATATCTCGTTCAAAAAATCGCCGTTTTGTGTGCAATTCATATATTTTTAATCCGCTAATGCGGGATTAAACAATTAATTATTCTTCTCGTAAATCACGCGAAGACCGTCGAGCAACAAATTCTCATTATATATAATGTTTCGCTCACAGTGTCCCACAATTTCTCTGGAGAGCCCACCTGTTGCAACAACGGTAGCCGTCATACCGAGTTCGTCTTCAATGCGGTCAATAATACCGTCGAGCATTGCAGCGGTACCGAAAATAAGACCCGAACGCATACAGTCGACAGTGTTGGTTCCAATAACATTCTGCGGCGCCTCAATTCTGATAGAGGGTAGCTGTGAAGTGTTCTCGGAAAGTGCTTTAAGCGTTAAATTAACCCCTGCCGCTATAGCACCGCCTAAAAACGCCCCGTTTTTATCAAGCACACTAACGGTGGTTGCCGTACCCATATCAATTATAATACAGGGCATTGTATATTCATACAGCGCACCTGCCGCGGCGGCAGCGAGGTCTGCACCAAGCTGAGCAGGATTATCTATTTTAATATTAAGGCCTGTTTTAACCCCTGGACCGAGTTCAAGCGGTACTATATTACAGAGCATTGAAATTGCATTCGAAACCGCCTTTCCAACTCCCGGCACAACCGAGGAAATTATTGCATCCTCAATATTCTCATAGCGACAGCCGTGAAGTAAGAGTATATTCTTAATTTCAACTGCGTACTGATCGGCAGTCTGACTTTTATTGGTGGCTAATCGCGCTGTGAAAAGCAGAACCTCGCCATCATAAAGACCTAAAGTAATATTAGTGTTACCAATATCGGCTGCTAAAAGCATATAATCACCTCTGAGTGTGATTATATCACTATATTACGGTAAAATCAAGAAAAATAATGGTTGACTTTTCCTTTGTTTACTGATATAATTTCTCTATCTGTGGAAGTATGTCCGCAGAATCCTTGCTTTGACAGTAAGTCAAGGCCATAAAGTCCAGAAGGAGGTGCTACGAATGGTTAAGAATAAGTACGAAGCTACTTTGGTTTTCTCTGTAAAGGCAGGCGACGAGGCCGTTACCGCTTTAAACGAGAAATTCAAGGCTTTAATTGCTGAAAACGCAACCGTTGAAAATGTAGACGAATGGGGTAAGCGCAAGCTTGCTTATCCGATCAACTACGAGAACGACGGATTCTATGTTTTCACAACTTTTGAAAGCGCTCCGGAATTTCCGGCTGAGCTTGAGCGTGTTGCCGGTATTACCGACGGCGTGCTTCGCGTAATGGTTATTAAAAAATAACGGAGGAAGACCTATATGTTTAACTTAGTAGTATTAACCGGTAGACTTACCGCCGATCCGGAGCTTAAATATACTCCGAACAATATTCCGGTTACATCTTTCTCAATCGCAGTCTCCCGCCGCTATAAAGCAGGAGAAGAAACTCAGGCTGATTTTATTAATATCGTTGCTTGGCGCCAGACCGCCGAGTTCGTTACCAAGTATTTCAGCAAGGGTAGTATGATCGGCATTGAGGGTTCAATTCAGACCCGCAGATATACAGATAAGGAAGGCAAAAACAGAACCGCTTTCGAAGTTGTTGCAAACAATGTTCAGTTTGTTGAATCCAAGCGCGACGGTGCTGCTTCTGCAAGTAGCGAGGCTCCCGTTTCCTTCAGCAACGCGTCAGCCAACGAATTCGTTGAAATTGATAACGGTTCCGACGATGATTTGCCATTCTAATTTTTATTTTAGAATAATTGTAAGGAGGCAGAACTATGGAAAAGAATAACGAGAAAATGGCTCGTAGAAAGCCTCGCAGAAAGGTTTGCCACTTCTGTGTAGATCGCGTTGAGGCTATTGATTATAAAGATGTAGCAAAGCTTCGCAAGTTCGTATCCGAGCGTGCAAAGATTCTTCCCCGCCGCGCTACCGGCACCTGCGCAAAGCACCAGAGAGAGCTTACAACTGCAATCAAACGTGCTCGCCAGATAGCTTTATTACCTTATGTTAATGATTAATTTTTAAGAACCGCCGTTGGCGGTTCTTTTTTTGCTTTACTAAAAACCGCCTTTTTTCGACGAAAAAGGTGGTTTTTTGTTGAATTTTCACAAAAACTATACACCAAATATTGTCAGCCTATTTTAAGTTTACCAATTTTTTCATACTTTTCCTATTGAAAAAAGAAATAACCTCTGTTACAATATAAATATAGAAATACATTTTCGGAGTTTTTTTAATGCAGGATAGAATAAATAATTTTCATAATCAGTTGTGCTCTGATGCTTACGAATATCTGGGCTCATTTTTAAACGGCGATACGGCTGTTTTCAGGGTTTGGGCTCCCAACGCTACAAATGTTGGGGTGTGCGGAGATTTTAACGGTTGGACACCTCAGCCTATGCTGAAAATTACAGGCGGCATATGGGAAACCACCATTTCGGGTGTGCACAAATATGATAATTATAAATATTCTGTTACCGATAAATTCGGCAAGACCGTTTTAAAGGCCGACCCATTTGGCAGACATTTTGAAACAAGTCCCGAAACGGCTACCAAGATTTATCCGCTTGGCTCTCACGTCTGGCGGGATAAAAAATGGATTAATGCTAGAAAAAAGCAAAATATATATGAATCGCCCGTTAATATTTACGAGGTGCATTTAGGCTCGTGGCAGAGGAATGATGACGGGAGTGTGCTCGACTATGTTACCGTGGCGCACCGTCTTAGCCATTATGTTAAAGATATGGGCTACACTCACATTGAATTGATGCCCATAACCGAGCATCCCTTTGAAGGCTCTTGGGGATATCAGGTAACGGGATATTTTGCCCCGACCTCGCGCTACGGCACGCCCGACGATTTTATGAAATTGGTTGATATAATGCACGAAAATGACATTGGAGTAATACTCGACTGGGTACCCGCCCATTTCCCCCGCGATGAACACGGACTATTCCGTTTTGATGGAGAGCCCTGCTTTGAATACCAGGACACCCGCAAGGGTGAACATAAGGAATGGGGCACCTGCGTTTTCGATTACGGCAGGGTTGAGGTTATGAACTTCCTTATTTCCTCGGCTGTGTTCTGGCTTAAAGAGTACCATATTGACGGACTGCGCGTTGATGCGGTAGCCTCAATGCTCTACCTTGACTATAACCGCCGCGACGGCGAGTGGCTGCCCAATTCCTACGGTGGCAGAGAAAATTTAGAGGCTGTTGAATTTTTAAAAAGACTTAACGAAGCGGCTTTTGCGGCTAATGAGAATGTGCTGATGATTGCCGAGGAGTCAACCGCGTGGCCGATGGTTACAAAACCTGCCAATATAGGCGGACTCGGCTTTAACTTTAAATGGAATATGGGTTGGATGAACGATATGCTCCGTTACGCATCTTTAGACCCCATTTTCCGCCGCGACAATCACGATCATCTTACATTTTCCTTCTTCTATGCTTTTTCCGAAAACTTTATTCTGCCGATTTCTCACGACGAGGTGGTTCACGGGAAATGCTCAATGATTAATAAAATGCCGGGTGAATACGAGCAGAAATTTGCATCGCTCAGAGCATTTTACGCCTATATGATGGCGCATCCCGGCAAAAAGCTTTTATTTATGGGTCAGGAATTTGCCCAGTTTATTGAGTGGAACTATAAACAGGCATTAGATTGGCTACTGCTTGACTATGAAGCCCATACCAAGATGCAGTATTTCACCAAAACCCTTAATAAACTGTATCTCGCCCACCCTGAATTCTGGGAGATTGATTTTTCGTGGGAGGGCTTTAGCTGGATTTCCTCTGATGATAACACACAAAGTGTTATAGCCTTCAGAAGAATTGCCAAAAGCGGCGAAGAAATTATTGCCGTTTGCAACTTTACCCCTGTAACACGGGAAAACTATCGGATAGGCGTTCCGACAAGCAACGCAATTAAACCGATTTTTTCAACCTCCTGGCAGGAGTTTGGCGGAGAAAATAAAAAAAGTATGCGCCAGATTAAATCGGAGAAAAAGGCTATGCACGGCTTTGATAATTCGGTTAGTCTTAACATTCCCGGGCTTTCGGTTACATTCTACAAGCCAATAGCGAATAAAAAAGACAAGCGATAAATATATCTAGATAAAGGGTATTAAAATTAAGCGCGACAGTTTCTGCCACGCTAAAATACAGGAGTGATTAATGTGAAAAAAACCAAATGCGTTGCAATGCTGCTTGCGGGCGGACAAGGCAGCAGACTCGGTGTCTTAACAAAAAAGATTGCCAAACCTGCAGTGCCCTACGGCGGAAAATACCGAATAATTGATTTTCCGCTATCAAACTGCATAAACTCAGGCATTGATACAGTAGGTGTACTGACGCAGTATCAGCCACTTGAGCTCAATGACTATATCGGCTCAGGCAAGCCTTGGGATTTAGACCGCCTATCAGGAGGAGTGCACGTGCTTCCCCCCTATCAAAAAAGTAAGGGTGGCGACTGGTACAAGGGAACTGCCAATGCAATTTATCAGAATATGCATTTTATAGAGCGCTACAACCCCGAATATGTTTTGGTGCTCTCGGGCGACCACATCTATAAAATGGATTACTCTAAAATGATAGAGCTGCACGAAAAAGAAAATGCAGACGGCACTATTGCGGTACTCAATGTATCCTTAGAAGAGGCAAGCCGTTTCGGAATTATGAATGCGGACGAAAACGGTGTTATCTATGAATTTGAGGAAAAGCCCAAAAAGCCTAAGAGCACACTCGCTTCGATGGGTATATATGTATTCCGTTGGGATAAGCTTAAAAAATATCTGACCGAGGATGAGAAGAACGAAAACTCCTCTAACGACTTTGGTAAGGATGTTATTCCCGCAATGCTAGGCGCGGGAGAGAAAATGATTGTTTACCGCTTTGACGATTACTGGAAGGATGTTGGAACGGTTGAATCCCTTTGGGACGCTAACCTTGATCTGCTTAATCCCAAAATCAACCTTAACCTTTCCGACCCTAACTGGAAAATCTATTCTCGTTCCCACGCACTTCCCCCTCACTATATCGGCTCTAAAGCCCGAGTGGAGAATTCACTTATAACCGATGGCTGTGATATTTCAGGAAGCCTTGATTTCTCAATCCTTTTTGAGAATGTAACCGTAGAGGAGGGTGCGATTGTCGATTACTCTCTGATTATGCCGGGTGCAGTTATTAAAAAAGGCGCTAAGGTGCGTTATGCAATAGTTGCTGAAAATGCCGTAATTGAAGAAAACGCGATTATCGGCAAAAGCCCCGAGGAATGTGAAAATGTTGAAGACTGGGGAATCACTGTTATCGGCGATAATCTGAAGGTCGGAAAGAAAGCGGTAATCGGAGCAAAACAGATGATAGAAGAAAACATAAAGGAGGGCGAACACCGTGATTAAGAACAATGTAATGGGAATAATTTTTGCCAATTCTAACGATGAATTGGTGCCTCAATTCACCAAAAAACGCTCTATGGCTTCTATCCCTTTTGGCGGCAGATACCGCCTGATTGATTTTGCTCTGTCCAATTTTGTTAATGCAGGAATAAACAAGGTCGGCATTATCACCAAAAGCAACTATAATTCTCTGCTTGACCATTTAGGAAGCGGCATCTCGTGGGACCTCGACCGCAAAAACGGTGGGCTCTTTATGCTGCCACCCTTCAGCACCGATAAAGCAGGCTTCTTTAACAGCCGAATTGATGCTTTAGCCGGTGTTATGACCTTTTTAAGACGCAGTAATGAAGAATATGTAGTGCTGTCTGACAGTGATATTGTGAGTAATATAGATATTGATAAATTGATTTCTGCGCATAAAGAAAGCGGAGTTGGTATAACGGTAGCCTATAAAAACGGTATTCTGCCCAAAACGCAGAGAAAAACAATGTTGCTCAATATTACCGAAAACAATACCGTTAATGATATTGAGTATAAAGAAGAGTGTGATAAAATCTGCAACTACAGCATTGATATATTTGTTATAAGCAGACAGCTACTTATCGACATTATTTCGGTGGCTTCGAAATATAACGCCCCCACTCCCTCAAAGGAAATGCTCAAAAATAATATTGGTGATATAACCGTAGGTGCGTATGAAATCAAGGAATTTGCAGAAATTATCTATAGCAAAGAACGCTATGCCGAGATTAGTATGAGTCTGCTGTGCCGAGAAAAAGGAGAACAGTTATTTAGCACCGAGCGCCCCGTTTACACCAAAACGCGCGACGATATGCCAACACGCTACGGTGTGAATTCCATGGCCGACAACTGCCTTATTGCAGGCGGAAGTGTTATAGAGGGTGCGGTTAAAAACAGTATTCTGTTCCGTGGCGTTACGGTTGGTAACGACACCGAAATTGCCAACTCTATTATAATGCAGGGGGCAAAAATCGGTAAGGGGTGTAAACTCGAGAATGTTATTATCGATAAAGCCGCCGTTATTTCCGACGGTATGACCCTTATAGGTAAGCCCGATAATTACATCTACATCGAGAAAGAAAAAACAATATAGTGTGGCAGGACCCGAACCTGTCGTTCAAAAGGAGTTAAAAATGAAAGTTTTATACGCTACAAGCGAAGCCTACCCGTTTGCAATGTCGGGCGGACTTGCCGATGTTGCGGGTGCACTTCCCAAAGCACTCCGCAAGAGGCTTGTGGGATGCCGCATAATTTTGCCGCTATATGCTTCAATCAGTGAAGAAATGCGTGCTAAAATGACATTTATTACAAGCATTACTGTGCCTGTTTCGTGGCGCCGCCAATATTGCGGCGTTTTCGAAGCCCACGAAAATGGAGTAATCTATTATTTTATTGATAACCAGTATTATTTCGGCAGAGAGGGGCTTTACGGGCACTATGACGATGCCGAGCGCTTCGCCTTCTTTTCCCGTGCGGTGCTTGAGGTGCTGCCCGCAATAAACTTTAAGCCTGATATTATCCACTGCAACGACTGGCAGACCGCTATGGTGCCTGTTTATCTTAATGTTTTCTACCGCGAAAATGAATTCTTCCGCGATATGAAGACAGTTTTCACAATTCACAACATTCAGTATCAGGGCAAGTACGGACATGAGCTGACAGGGGACGTTTTAGGTCTTCCGCCCGAATGTGAAAACATTATCGACTATTCCGGCTGCGTTAACTTAATGAAAGGGGCATTCGTAACCTCCGATAAGCTGACAACGGTGTCGCCTACCTATTCCTATGAAATTCTGAATCCGTATTTTTCCCATGGGCTTGACGGCATTTTAAACACTATGCAGTATAAGCTTTCGGGTATTATCAACGGCATTGATACCGATGTTTATAACCCCGAAACCGACCCAATGATTTATAAGAACTATAGTTTCAAGGATAAAAGCGGCAAGGCGATTAATAAAGCCGAGCTGCAAAAAGAAATGGGACTTCCCGAAAAGCCCGACACCGCAGTTATAGGCATTGTATCCCGCCTTGTTAAACACAAGGGCTTCGACCTTGTAACAAGGGTGTTTGAGGAAATTTTAGGCGCCGATGTTCAGTTTGTAATTCTCGGCTCGGGCGACTGGGAATTTGAAACCTTCTTTCACGATATGTCGGTGCAATACCCCGAAAAAGTTGCTTTTAAAAAGGGCTTTATTCCTACACTTGCCCACAAGATTTATGCAGGTGCCGATATTTTCTTAATGCCCTCTCAGAGTGAGCCGTGCGGACTCGCGCAGATGGTGGCGCTTCGTTACGGTACAATCCCGATTGTAAGGGAAACAGGCGGACTTAACGATACCATTAAAGATAGCGGAGACGGCGAAGGCAACGGCTTTACCTTCAAGCTGTTTAACGCCCACGATATGCTCAATTCGGTTTGGCGTGCACTTCAGGGCTATAACGATAAAGCGGGTTGGGAAACCCTTTGCGAGCGCGCTATGAAATGCGATAACAGTTGGGGCAAATCGGCAAACGAATATATAAAACTTTATAAAAGCCTACTTTAATGTTTACAAATATTTTGAAATGTGTTAGAATATATTGGCTCTCCAAAGAGGGCCAATATATTTAGGAGTGAGTTTCGTGATAGATATTTTTAAGGCAATACTTTTGGGTATTATCGAAGGTATTACCGAATGGTTACCCATAAGTAGTACAGGGCACCTCATTTTAGCCGATAAATTCATAAAGCTCGGTGTGAGCGATGCCTTTATGGAAATGTTCGAGGTTGTAGTTCAGCTCGGAGCCATAATGGCTGTTGTGGTGCTTTTCTGGAATAAACTCTGGCCCTTTACCGTAAGGCAGAGCAGTTCTGTTATTAAACTTGCAGGAAAGGTTGGACTAAAAAAGAATTCATTTAATTTATGGCTTAAAATACTTGTTGCCTGCTTGCCCGCGGCAGTTATAGGCCTTTTATTCGATGACTATATTAATGCCATTTTCTTTAATTGGCAGGTAGTATCGGTAATGCTTATTGTTTACGGTATTGCATTTATTGTTATTGAAACTATAAACAAAAATAAAGAGCCAAAGATACATACCATCGGCTCACTCAGTTATAAAACCGCCGTTTTTATCGGCGTTTTTCAGATGCTTTCAATGATACCCGGTACCTCGCGTTCGGGAGCCACTATTTTAGGTGCAATAATCTTAGGTCTTTCCCGTACAGCCGCCGCCGAATTCAGTTTTTATTTAGCCGTTCCCGTAATGTTCGGAGCCTCATTACTAAAGCTACTTAAATTCGGCTTCAACTTTACAGGAACCGAGTTTATTATCCTCGCGGCAGGTATGATAACCGCCTTTATAGTGTCGGTAATAGTTATTAAGTTCTTACTTTCCTTTATCCGTCGCAACAGCTTTAAATCCTTCGGATACTACCGCATAGCCTTAGGTGTTGTGGTTCTGCTTTATTTCGCACTTGTACATTAATTAATAAGACAATCCCCCTTTGTCATAAATTAGACAGAGGGGGATTTTTTATGCTTTGGAATCTTATTTTAAAAATTGCTTCATCACTGTTTTATTTTGCACTTCACGTAAGTCCGAATGGCACCTTTCCGCCACCGCTAAAAGCCGCAGAGGAGAGCGACTTGCTCGAAAAAATGCACAAGGGAGATACTGCCGCGCGGGATAAACTGATAGAGCATAATCTAAGACTTGTTGCACACATAGTTAAAAAATATTATACCGCCGAGAACACCGAAGACCTGATTTCAATAGGTACCATAGGTCTTATAAAGGCAATTTCAACCTTTAAAGCAAATAAGGGCATCCGCCTTGCGACCTATGCCTCACGGTGTATAGATAA